>DGVL01000159.1 GCA_002394965.1 Lachnospira sp. UBA4285 | reverse complement strand
TGGCGGCCATCACCAATCCGCTGGTCAACTCCTACAAGCGTTTTCAGCCGGGCTTTGAGGCGCCGATTTACATCGCCTGGGCCAGGCAGAACCGCAGCCCGCTGGTGCGCATCCCGGCGGCCAGTGTCAGCAATACCCGCGTGGAGCTGCGCAGCGCCGATTCGGCGGCCAACCCGTATCTCGCGCTGGCAGTCTGCCTGGCGGCGGGACTGGACGGCATTGAGAAGAAGATGACGCCGCCTGCTCCCATCACGGGCAATCCGAACAACATGACCGACGAGCAGAGAGCCGCCGCCGGCATCCGCCCGCTCCCGCTTTCCCTTGATGAAGCTCTGGAGGAGATGGACAAAGACCGCGTCGTGAAGGACGCGCTGGGAGAATACATCGCGGGCCGCTACATCCGCGCGAAGAGACGGGAGTGGAAGGAATATGCCCAGTGTGTTTCCGACTGGGAGATAAACCGTTACCTCGGGAAATACTGAAGCTTCGTGAAAGGCGGAAAGGATGGCAGTACTGATTGTGGCCTTTCCGAAACTGGAGGAAGCCAAGGCGCTCAAGAGTGTGCTGGTGAAAAGCGGATATCAGACGGAGGCCTGCACGAGCGGCGCGCGCGCTGTGACGAGGGCCGACGCGCTTTCCGATGGGCTCATCATCTGCGGCTACAGGATGGGTGACGGGATGCTCTTCTCAGAGCTCAATGACTACAAGCCGAAAAGCTTCGGACTTCTGGTGATCACAGGCGGCGTGCACATCGATGAGTGTGCCTCGCTGGGAGTCATGAGCCTGAAGATGCCGCTGTCGGTCGGCGAACTGCTCGACACGGTTGAGATGATGCTCTCCCAGCAGATCCGGATTCGGAAAAAGGCAAGGAATACCCCCAGGCAGCGCACGCCTGAGGAACAAAAGATTATCGATGAGGCAAAGGCACTCCTGATGGAGCACAACCACATGACGGAGCCGGAGGCGTTCCGGTATATTCAGAAGTGCAGCATGGACAGCGGCAACACCCTGGTTGAATCCGCCAGGATGGTCATGTCCTTCCTCGGATAGACAAGTTCGGGAAAGCGGGCAGAAGCGCATCAGGAAGCGGCGGGAGACGATCGGATGGCAGAGCATATGGCGGAAACAGATCCGAAAAAGGAAACGGATCAGACGGAAAAGCGGCAGGAAGAGACATCTTCCCTGACGCTTCTTTCGGTCCGGGAATTCACGGACAGGCTTTCCGGGAAGGATCCTGTACCGGGCGGCGGCGGCGCGGCGGCGCTCACCGCGGCGCTCGCGTCGGCGCTTGGCCGCATGACGGCAGAGCTCGCCATCGGGAAGAAGCGGTATGCGAACAACCAGAAAGCGCTCGAAGAGCTGTCAGCGCAGTCCGGTGCGCTGATAGAAGAGCTCCTTGCCTGCGTTGACCAGGATGCGGAGAATTTTCTGCCGCTTCTTGGTGCGTACGGCCTTCCCCGCGGGACGCAGAGGGAGAAGGAGGCGCGGGACGCGGCCATCGGTGCGGCACTGATGAAGGCCAATGAGGTCCCGCTGCAAATCATGTGCCTCTGCCTGCGGGTGCTGCGCTTCCTCGACGAGGCGGAAAAAAAAGGAAGCCGGATGGCGGTGAGTGATGCGGGCGCCGGCGTGAAGCTGGCAGAGGCAGCTCTGGAAGCCGCTTCGCTCAATGTGTACATCAACGCAAAGAACATGGAAGACAAGAAGACAGCCAGACGGCAGATAGAAAGCGCCGATGCCATGGTGCGGGAAGGCAGACAGCTTTCGGATGCGGTATACAGCAGAGTGCTGGAAGAGATCAGAGGTTGACGCGGCATGGAAGAATGGCTTGGAAGACCGGTGGCAGATGCCCTGACGGAAGAGATCCGCAGAAAAGCGGAAGAGGCAGGCGTCACGCCCAAACTGGTGATCCTGCGGATCGGTGCGCGGCCGGAGGACCTTTCCTATGAAAAAGGAGCGCTCGCGCGCATGAAGAAGTGCGGATTTGCGGCAGAGGTGCGGACTTTCCCGGAGGATGTGCGCCAGGAGGAATTCGAGCGGGAGCTGAAAAAAGCCGGCTCGGATCCGGACACGGACGGAATTCTGTTGTTTCAGCCTCTGCCGGCCGGACTGGATGCGAAGCGCGTCAAAGAGCGGATCTGCCCGGAAAAGGATCTGGACGGAATCAGTCCGGTCAACCAGGCGAAGCTGTTTGCGGGGGACAAAAGCGGTTTTGCTCCCTGCACCGCCGAGGCACTTATGCGGATTCTGTCCTTTTACGGGGTCGATCCGCGGGGGAAGAAGGCGGTCATTGTCGGGCGCAGCACCGTGATCGGAAGACCGGCTGCGATGCTTCTGCTGGCAGCCGATGCGACGGTGACCGTTACGCACACGAAGACGCAGGATCTGGCGGCGGAGTGCCGGCAGGCGGATATTCTGGTGGCGGCAGCCGGACACGCAGGGACCGTGACGGCGGACTGCATCAAGCCGGGTGCTGTGGTGCTGGACGTTGGCATCAATGTGGACGAAAACGGAAAGCTTTGCGGAGATGTGGACGCCGAATCGGTGAAGAGAGACGGAAAAGCGGCGGCTCTGACCCCGGTTCCGCGGGGCGTCGGAAGTGTGACGACCAGTGTCCTTGCGGATCATCTTCTTGAGGCGGCTTGTCGCAGGCGCCGGGCGGCTGAATAGAGAAGGGCGAAGCGGCAGCGGCTGTGCACGCTTGATAATTTTCAGAGCGTATGATATAAGTAATCTGTCTGTTGTCAGAAAGGCTGTGATGGAGACGACGGTCAGCAATTCAGATCTCAGCAGAGAGGGATGTCACCGGCTGCAAGCATCCTGAGATCCGGCGGATCCGTCCAACACTCCGGAGCCGGAGGGCTGATAGTCCGCCAGAAAGCGCCGCGCGGCATTACTACCGGGGCGCAAGAGCGGAAAGGTAGGCTTTTCCCGCAGCGCCGCGCGTGAGACGGACGTAAAGTGGGAGCTTTTGCGTGATCGCAGAGGCTTCAATCGCGGGTGGTACCGCGGGTCATGAAAGAAGCATGGTCCGTCCCGGAAAGTGTTCAGTGCGGTGAGCATTTTCCGGGGCGGACTTTTTTAGCGCATAAGCCGTGCCGCAGCCATAACCAGATGAACTGCCTGCAGGCCGTAAGGCAGCGGGCGCTGCGGGGAAAGGCGGCCGGCATCTGACGGTACCAGACTGCTGATTAAACATGGAAAGATTTTCAGGGAGGCATCTATGGAATTCGTCAATGGAAGTGTCACACGGCCGTATCTGACCGGCGATGAGATCATCAGCCAGGGCAAGGTCGGCCAGGAGGTTGTCGTTCGCGGCGCCATCCACAATATCCGCGACATGGCGGATATCGCATTTGTCATTCTGCGGCAGGCATACTGCGTGGTGCAGTGCACGCTGGAGGAGGGCAAGGCGAACCTTTCGGTAAAGGACATCACCGAGGGCATGACCGTCGAGATCCGCGGCATGGCGGTGAAGGAGGACAGGGCTCCGAACGGATTCGAGATCCACACGGAGGAGATTCGGATTCTCTCCACTCCGGCCGTGGCGCAGATGCCGGTTCCGATCAAGAACTGGAAGCTGAAGACGTCCCTGGAGACGATTTTAAACCTGCGCCCGGTGACGCTGCGCAACCTGCGGGAGAGAAGCAAGTTCCGGATTCAGGAGGGCATCGTGCGAGGCTTCCGCGATTATCTGCATACGCAGGGATTCACGGAGATCCACACGCCGAAGATCAACGCGCGCTCGGTCGAGTCCGGCGCGACGCTGTTCAAGCTCGAGTACTTCGGGAAGCACGCCGTGCTGGCGCAGAGCCCGCAGACCTACAAGCAGATGTGCGTGGGCGCGTTTGACCGCGTATTCGAGGTGGGACCGGTGTTCCGCGCCGAGAAGCACAACACGCCGCGGCATCTGAACGAGTACACCTCGCTTGACTTCGAGATGGGTTACATCGACAGCTTCGAGGACCTGATGGAGATGGAGACCGGGTTCATCAAGTATACGATGGATCTGCTGAAGCGCGAGTACCCGAAGGAGATCGCCCAGCTCAAGGTGGACGTCCCGGATGTGGACAAGATCCCGCAGTGCCGGTTTGATGAGGCCAAGCGCCTGGTATCCGAAAAGTACAACCGTCCGATCCGCAACCCGTTTGACCTGGAGCCGGAGGAGGAGAAGCTGATCGGCCGTTACTTCAAGGAGGAGTACGGATCGGATTTCGTATTCGTCACGTATTATCCGAGCAAAAAGCGCCCGTTCTATGCAATGGACGATCCGAAGGATGACAAATTCACCCTCTCCTTTGACCTTCTGTTCCGCGGCGTGGAGATCACGACCGGCGGACAGCGTATCCACGAGCTGGATCAGCTGCTGGCGAAGATGGAAAAGAAGAGAATGACGCCGGAAGGCATGGAGCACTATCTGATGGCCTTCAAGTACGGCATGCCGCCGCACGGGGGACTGGGCATCGGACTGGAGCGCTTCACGATGCAGCTTCTCGGCGAGGAGAATGTCCGCGAGACCTGCCTGTTCCCGAGAGACCTCTCCCGCCTGGAGCCATGAGCAAAGGAGAACAAAGCATATGGCACATGTGATTGATGACGAAACGATCGACTATGTCGGGATTCTCGCCAAACTGGAGCTTGACGGGGAAGAAAAGGAAAAAGCCAAGAAAGATATGGCACAGATGCTGGACTACGTCGATATGCTGAATGAACTTGACACGGACAGCGTGGAGCCGATGACGCATGTCTTCCCGGTGAACAATGTATTCCGCGAAGACGTCGTGACCAACGGCGACGGCTCGGAGGAGGCGCTCGCCAACGCGCCGGAGAGAAAAGAAAACCAGTACGTCGTGCCGAAGACGTTTATCTGAGGATCAGGAGAGAATAGATATGAGTCTGATGAATTTGACGGCCGTGCAGCTGGGCCAGAAGATCCGGGCGAAGGAGGTTTCCGTGCAGGAAGCCGCCCAGGCGAGCCTGGAGAGCATCGACGCGAAGGAAGACAGGCTTCACAGCTTCATCACCCGCATCGATCGTAAAAAGGTGCTTGCGCGCGCGGACGAGGTACAGAAGAAAATCGATGCCGGGGAGCTCACCGGCCCGCTGGCCGGTGTTCCGGTGGCAGTCAAGGACAACATGAACACGAAAGGTGTGCTGACGACAGCAGCCTCTCACATTCTGGACAATTTCGTGCCGCGCTTCAGCGCGACGGCGGTGGAGCGCCTGGAACAGGCGGGGGCTGTTATTGTCGGAAAGACCAACATGGACGAGTTCGCCATGGGCAGCACGACGGAGACTTCGTACTTCGGGCCGACGGCCAATCCGTTTGACACCACGCGCGTCCCGGGAGGCTCTTCCGGCGGCTCGGCAGCGGCCGTCTCCGGTGCGGAGGTTCCGTATGCGCTGGGGTCTGACACCGGCGGTTCGATCCGCCAGCCCTGCGCCTACTGCGGCGCCACGGGCATCAAGCCGACGTATGGCACAGTTTCCCGGTACGGCCTGATCGCATACGGATCCTCGCTTGATCAGATCGGGCCGATCGCAAAAGATGTGAGCGACTGCGCCGCGATCCTGGAGACGATTGCAGCTCCGGACGAGAAGGATTCGACTTCGATCCGGCGCGATTCCTATGCGTTCACGAAATCTCTGACAGAAGGCGTGAAAGGGCTTAAAATCGGTATTCCGAGGGATTATTTCGGAGAGGGTCTTGATCCGGAGGTGAAAAAGCTGGTTCTTGCGGCCGCGGACGTGCTGAAGAGTCAGGGCGCCATTGTCGAGGAATTCGACTTGAGCCTCGTGCAGTACGCGATCCCGGCGTACTACCTCATCGCCTGCGCGGAGGCAAGCTCTAACCTTGAGCGGTTTGACGGCGTAAAGTACGGCTACCGCACGAAGGACTACGAAGAACTTCACCAGATGTACAAGAAGACCCGCTCGGAAGGGTTCGGACCGGAGGTGCGCCGCCGGATCATGCTCGGGTCCTTTGTGCTGAGTTCCGGCTATTATGACGCCTATTACCTGAAGGCGCTGCGCACGAAAGCGCTCATCAAGGCGGCATTCGACAAGGCGTTCGCCCGGTATGACGTAATTCTGGGACCGGTGGCACCGACCACGGCGCCGAAGATGAACAGTTCGCTCGCAGACCCGCTGAAGATGTACTTGAGCGACGTCTACACCGTCAGTGTGAACCTCTGCTGCCTGCCGGGGCTGTCGCTTCCGTGCGGACTGGCGTCCGACGGCATGCCTGTCGGCATGCAGCTCATCGGCGACTGCTTCCGGGAGGACAATCTGTTCCGCGCGGCGTACGCATATGAGCAGGCGAGAGGCCCGGTTGTGAGCCCATTTGCCAGAGAGGAGGCAGCAAAGTGAGTGGAATGAAACAGTATGAAACCGTCATCGGACTGGAGGTCCATGTCGAGCTCGCCACGAAGACCAAGATCTTCTGCGGCTGCTCCACGGCCTTCGGCGGCGCGCCAAACACCCACACCTGCCCGGTCTGCACCGGCATGCCGGGGTCGCTCCCGGTCCTGAACAAGCAGGTCGTCAATTACGCGATCGCCGTCGGGCTGGCGACCAACTGCCAGATTACGCGCAAGTGCAAGTTTGACCGGAAGAACTACTTCTATCCGGACAACCCGCAGAACTACCAGATCTCTCAGCTGTACTACCCGATCTGCCGTGACGGCCATGTGGATATCAGCGTGAACGGCAATCGCAAGTCCGTGGGCATTCACGAGATCCACATGGAAGAGGACGCCGGCAAGCTGATCCACGACAACTGGCTGGACGCATCGCTTGTCGACTACAACCGCTCCGGCGTGCCGCTGATTGAGATCGTATCGGAGCCGGACATGCGCTCGTCTGAGGAAGTCATCGCGTATCTCGAGAAGCTGCGCACCACGATCCAGTATCTGGGAGCGTCGGACTGCAAGCTGCAGGAGGGCTCGATGCGAGCTGACGTAAACCTGTCCGTGCGCGAGGTGGGCGCAAAGCAGTTCGGAACGCGAACCGAGATGAAGAATATTAACTCCTTCAAGGCCATCGCTCACGCCATCGCCGGCGAGACAGCCCGCCAGATCGAGCTGCTCGAGGACGGCAAGAAGGTGATCCAGGAGACGCGCCGTTGGGACGACAACAAGGGTGCCTCCTTCCCGATGCGCTCCAAGGAGGATGCCAAGGACTACCGGTACTTCCCGGAGCCGGATCTTCCGCCGATCGTGATCTCGCAGGAGTGGATCGACAGAATCAAAAGTCAGGAGCCGGAATTCAAGGAAGCCAGGATGGCGCGCTATCAGAAGGAATACGGCCTGACGGCGTATGACGCCGACATCCTGACGGATTCCCGCAAGGTGGCGGAGACCTTTGAAAAGGCAGCGGCTATCTGCGGCAATCCGAAAAAGGTGGCCAACTGGCTTATGGACGATACCATGCGCCTGCTCAAGGATCACTCGATGGATCCGGAGGACATCCGTTTCTCACCGGAACACCTGGCGGCGCTTGTGAAGCTGACGGATGACAACACCATCAACAGCTCCGTCGCCGCGGAGGTGTTTGAGAAGATCTTTACGGATGACATTGATCCGGAACAGTATGTCAAAGAGCACGGTCTGAAGCAGGTCAATGACGCGGGAGCTCTCGAAGAGACCATCCGCGGCATTGTGGCGGCCAATCCGCAGTCGGTTGCAGACTACAAGGCCGGTAAGAAGAAGGCCATCGGGTTCCTTGTCGGCCAGACCATGAAGGCCATGAAAGGCAAGGCCAATCCGGGAATGGTGAATCAGATCCTGACGAAAATTCTGGAAGAGTAAACGATATCTGCAGGCGGGGCCTTACACTGCCCCGCCTGTGTCATCTGCTAAAGGCAGGAAGGAGACGTTCCATGAAACGCGACATTTACGAGACACCGCTGGCGACCCGCTATGCCAGCAAGGAGATGCAGTACATCTTCTCTCCGGACAAGAAGTTCAAGACCTGGAGAAAGCTGTGGATCGCTCTGGCCGAGACGGAAAAAGAGCTGGGGCTTGCCATCACGGATGAGCAGATCGAAGAGCTCAGAGCGCATGCCGAAGACATCAACTACGAGGACGCCGAGGCAAGAGAAAAAGTCGTGCGCCACGATGTCATGTCCCACGTGTACGCCTACGGTCTGCAGTGCCCGAAGGCAAAGGGAATCATCCACCTCGGCGCCACGAGCTGCTATGTGGGCGACAACACGGACATCATCATCATGACCGAAGCCCTGAAGCTCGTGCGAAAGGAACTCATCAACGTCATCGCCGAGCTTGCAAAGTTCGCGGAGAAATACAAGTCGCTCCCGACCCTTGCCTTCACCCACTATCAGCCGGCGCAGCCGACGACCGTCGGCAAGCGGGCGACGCTTTGGATCAACGACCTGATGATGGACCTGGAGGATCTGAACTATCTGATCTCCACCATGAAGCTTCTGGGATGCAAGGGCACAACCGGCACACAGGCTTCCTTCATGGAGCTCTTTAATGGCGACCAGGACAAGATCCGCCAGATCGATACGAAGATCGCCGCAAAGATGGGCTTTGCGTCCTGTGTTCCGGTGTCCGGTCAGACCTATTCGCGCAAGGTGGATTCCCGCGTGGTGAATGTGCTTGCCGGCATCGCCGAGTCCGCGCACAAGTTCAGCAATGACATCCGCCTTCTGCAGCACATGAAGGAGATCGAGGAGCCGTTCGAGAAGACACAGATCGGTTCGTCTGCCATGGCCTACAAGAGAAATCCGATGCGCAGCGAGCGCATGGCGTCTCTGGCAGATTTCGTGATGAGCGACATGATGAATCCGGCATTCGTCGCGTCGACCCAGTGGTTCGAGAGGACACTGGACGATTCGGCCAACAAGCGGATGTCCATCCCGGAAGCATTCCTGGCGGTGGACGGCATCCTGGACCTGTATATGAACATCGTGGACGGCCTGGTCGTATACGAGAAGGTCATCCACAAGCACCTGATGGCAGAGCTCCCGTTCATGGCGACCGAGAATATCATGATGGACGCGGTGAAGCTGGGCGGCGACCGGCAGGAGCTGCATGAGCGCATCCGCGAGCTGTCCATGCAGGCGGGAGCCCGGGTAAAGCAGGAAGGAAAGGACAACAACCTCCTGGAACTCATCGCCGCCGATCCGATGTTCCACGTGACATACGAGCAGCTTGAAAAGAACCTCGATCCGGCGAAGTACACCGGCCGCGCCCCGCAGCAGGTCGAGGAGTACCTCGAGGCGGATGTGAAGCCGATGCTTGCGGCGCACAAGGATGAACTGGGCATGAAGGCGGATATTGAAGTCTGAAAGGAGAAAAATGTGGTGCCTCGTTGCTGATACCGGGGCACCACGTCATTTTCAGGCTGATTCATCTCAGCGTAAACGAGGGGAGTATTTACAAATATTTGGCTGCCCGCTGTTGCAATGTATCAGAAAGGATGTTAATTACGTCACGTTGAAATAGTGAGAGCTTTTTTTCAGGTTCGTGCATAAGAAATATACTGCGCTCAAATCTCTTTTCGTCTAAAGAGAGCTGTCGAAGAATTCCTTCAGAAAGCTGTTGGTGAATAATATTGGCCGAAAGTAAGGAAAGCCCCAGACCCTCACAGACAAATTCGATAATAGCCTTATAACTGGCACTTTCCAGAAGTATGGAAGGTGCCTTTTTATGTTCTGTGAACAACTGGTTCAGTTCATCACGGACAGAGCTGCCGTTTTCCCGTGTGATCCAGGGCTGGAAAGCAATATCATTGAATGTGACGACATCAGAAATCGGATAATCTTGTTTACAGACTAAGGCAAGATTGTCGGTGTATAAGAGTGAGGCCTGTGTGTTGGCTTCCGAAAAAGGAATTTCGTCAATAACAAATTCAACTTTCCGTTCTTCCCAGAGCCTGTGCAGATGTTCAGAATTGCGAATATATAATTTGAAATGAATGTCTGGGTATCGGAGCCGAATTGCTTTAATGACATCAAGTAGAATATGCTCGCCGAAGGAATGGTTGGATCCGATGCGGAGAGTGACAGAATCATATTCTTTATGAATCAGTTTTCGAATATTCAATTCATCGTTATATTGCTTGTTCACAAAGTCCAGAAGGAGCTCACCTTCTTCAGTCAGTACAAGACCGTTTTTTTTTCGAATTAAAAGAGTTGCCCCAAACTCATATTCCAGACTTCGAATATATTGTGAGACTGCAGACTGGCTCATAAAAAGCTGCTGTGATGCCTTCGTCATGCTGCGGCAAAGGCAAACTTTTCTGTAAACTTCAAATTTTTGGTCCATATATTCTTATTATCATCAAGTGCAATACAAATCAGTCGGTTCGATTGCCATATTTATTATTTATATTATATATACAACTAATTCATTAGACAATAAGAAGTATTATTCATAAGCTGTTACTTATAATTAACATTAGGGTTTAAATGATATATAAAGCTTGCGATTTGATTATAATCAAATTAGCTAAAACACTTCAGATTTAAGAGGTATGTATGAAAATATCAAAGAAAATGAAATTGGCAATTGGAATACTATGTGTGTTTATGGCAATTCATCTTTTTTATTCGGAATCGGTTAATGCAGCTTCGGGTAGTGCCTATGTTGCCTTTAACACAGATTTAGGGATTGGCAATAGTCCGTCAATTAATACGATTCTCGATAATATGGGGTATTCGGTGAACTATCAGATGAACCCTTCTGTATCAGATATGCGTACATATTTGAGCAGTCCCCAAAAAGTGGCTTATATTCACACACATGGAAATGCAGGTTACATAACTGCGAATGGAGGGAGCTGTTTGTATGCAGATACAATAACATCAGGGCCTTCTAAACTAGTTTATTTATCTGCTTGTTATTCAGCAAATACTGGAAGCAGAGGAAATCTTAGAACCAAATTTCAAAATCTTGGAACGGATGCAAGTGTAACATTTAGTAGTACTATATCGGCATATACAGAAAATGATGGTATAAATCTTATTGATAAATTGGCATTCATTTATATGTCTAATGGATATAGTGTGGGGGATGCTTTTGTAACTGCAAGAGCTACGGTGTATAGTTCGGCATCTTCATTTTATGGTTCTGATTCTGTTGTTATCACAGGCTATTCACAGACTATTAATTAACAAGCTTCCTGTATGATGTAAATGTATAGGACAAACAGAGGAGATAAATATATGAAAAAGCGATTTGGCCTGATGACCATATTCTTATCAATAGTTGTGTTTGCAACGGTTGGATTTACTTTCCTTTCAGAAACTCAGCGTATTGAAATGATTCGAAATAAAAATGTTCTGCTACAGGACGAAGATTATGATTATGCTGGGAGATCAATTGCAGTATTTGCTGATAAGTGCTTGAAATTTACGAATGGTGTTAATGATTTTTATGTTTCTGAAGATGATTTCCGAGTGAATTACATAACTTCTGCTGGATTTGATTCAGAGGGATCAATGATACCTGAGAGTGTACTAATAACCAAGGATGAGGCAACAGAAATTGCAAAAAAATGGTTTACAGCAATATTTCCTGATACTGAAGATATGGAAATTAAAAAGGATTCTGCTAATTCAGGGATATATACAATCAATATAAAAGAAGTAAACAATAATACTCCTACAGGAAACGAAGCACTATTAGAAATTGGAGGAGATGGAAGACTGATAATTGCAACAATATTATATGAAACGAATAAAGCTAATTCAATTGAAATTTCAAAAGAAAAAGCGATAGAATATGCGATTGCAGCGGTCAACGACCTGAATCGTGTGAATTACCCTGGCATTATCGCTATATCAGAATTGAAAATTCGAAATTTAACTGTAGAATTAAAAGTGCTAAAAGGAACGTATTTTTATCGAATTGAGTTTTTCTCTCCGGTAATTTCGAATAAATATGATTTCGAAGAGTTTTATTCATTAGACATTGATGCAGCATCTGGTGAATGTATCGCGATTGCTAATACTTATCAGAATGGATATAATAAATGGTAACTATATTGCATAACTCTCTGATTATGAATGTGTACCGTGTTTGTAGTTTGCACCGTACATAATTTGAAAAGGGAGCGCATATGAAAAAGTGGAAAATCATTGCTCCGATAATTATACTAGCAATAATCGCAGCCCTTATCTGGCCTCGTACTTCTGAAAATACAGTTATTCAGCAGATTCGTGAGAACAACAGAATTCTGCAGGATGATACATATTCGTATTCTGGACGCTCGGATAATGCGTCAAAAGCATCGGATTATATTTTCTCGGACGGGACGAATAATCTGTATGTGTCGTTTTCTGACCGGAAGGTGGTTTCCATACGCGCTGCCGCTGCAGATACATTAAACGACGCAAAACTTACGGCTACGGAGGAGCAAGCACGGAAAACAGCAGAAACCTGGTTTCTGAAATTGTTTCCGGAAGCAGAAGAGATCCGCACCGACAGTCGTGAAACAGTGCAGGCTTACCAAGTGGAAGTATGTGAGATGAACGATGGTATCCCTACCGGGAATTCCGTGAATTGTGAAATCCGCGGTTCTTTCGAACTGTTTTATGCGAATGTTCTGTATCAGGAAAAAGAATTCACATCAGACGATGTCAAAGTTACAGCACAGGAGGCTCAGCGGACCGCGCTGTCTGCCGTGAATGAACTGAATAGCAGAAATTACACGAATGTACAGGAGATTACAGCTGCCGGCCAGAAAAAAGTCTCCTGCGAACTGAAAGTGTTTCAAAACCGCATTTACTATCAGATCGAATTTACAGCGCCCATTGTTGCTGAGAATCAGAATCATGAGGAAACCTATATCGTACAGGTTGATGCCAGGAACGGAAAGTGCAAGTCTATCGCCAACACCTCCCAGAATGGATATGACAAATGGTAAGAGTGGTTGAGAGCACCAGAAAATCAGACCGCAAAAGAAAGCAGCAGAATTCTGTGAAAATGTGCTATGCATTTAATCGCTACGCATTTAATTTTTAATCGATAAAGACTCTTGTCCCCAAAGGTATCCTGTAGAAGAATTCCTTTGGGGATTTTTGGAGAGAGAATGAAAAAGGTTATCGAAACGGAAAATCTTGTGAAAATATATGATCAGGGTACATCCAAGGTGCACGCCAATGACGGAATTACTCTTTCGGTTGAGGAAGGGGAGTTTGTCGCGATACTTGGGAGCAGCGGATCGGGAAAGACAACTTTTTTGAATTTGGTAGGGGGCATTGAAAAACCGACATCCGGAAGAATTCTCATCAACGGACAGGATATTTCCATAATAAAAGAAAGCGCTTTTTCCCGGTTCAGAGGAAAGAATATCGGATACGTGTTTCAAAACTATCAGCTTATCAATGAGCTGAATGTAGAAGACAATATTCATATTATCTCAGATATCAATAACTGGGCGATTGATCGCGAATACGAACAGGCGGTCATCGATTTGCTGGGAATTCGAGACTTGTTGTCTGTACGGCCTGATCAGCTTTCCGGAGGACAGCAGCAGCGGGTCGCGATTGCCAGGGCGCTGGTAGGAAAGCCGGCTATCGTTCTTGCCGATGAACCGACGGGGAATCTCGATAAAAAGAGATCTGAAGAAATAATAGCGTATTTACGACAGTCCAACCGGGAATATGGTCAGACATTTCTTATTGTGACACATGATCCGATGGTCGCTGCCTGGTGCAGCCGGAGAATAACACTAGAAGACGGGAAAATCATAGAGGATATTAAAACATGAAACATTTTTTTCCTCTGATGCGATTGTTTTATCTGACCAAGAAAACGATAACAATCGCCATATGTCTGTCTCTAGTATATTCACTTCCATTTTTTATGGCTGTTCTTTCAAAATCCTTTGTGGATTTTGAGACGGATGAGGCACAGCGGGTATATGGGAGGTTCGATAATATTCTGTATGGGAATACGGCAGAGTCGCTGGTCGGTGAAGATGGCAATGCCGTATATTCTGAAGGGGATATAAAGCGCTATGGCGAAATTTCGGGAGTATCTTCTGAAAACGATCTGATGATCGGCACAGCGGATGAAGCGGCCAGGGAACTGGGCAGCATCTGTGTGAAAGTCGGTGCGTATCCGAAAAATCACAACGAAATTTGTATCTGCGAATCTGTATATTATGAATCATATTATCAGTACACAATTGGTGATGTGATAACCGTCAATGGGCGCGAATATATTCTGTCCGGCCTTGTGAACGATTATCCGGTGGCCTGGAATAAACTGCCAAATGACGGGGCGATTACGTTTCCGAATGCTTTTGTTGCAGAACCGGAGACAGGAGACAGTGGAATCGTTGTTACCCTGATTCAAAACAGTCGTCCCTTTCCGGAAGAACTTTACCGGAATAACCGCAATCTGGTGGCCAACACCAATGTCCGGATCCGTAATACTGGCGGGAAGTACAACGCGCCTGATTTTCTTTACGCCGCTTTGTATACTTCGGTTGCGCTCATCACATTCTACGCAGTTTTCTTTATCAGCAGGAGAGACCTTGCCAATGCTGCTATTTTAAGACGCTTAGGGGTGTCGCCTGGGATATTGCAGACGATACTATCGGTGAAATGCCTGACGCTGCCCGCTTCTGCCGCGTGCGTCGGAAGAGCGGCGGGAGAAGGGATAGCAAGAATTTTTATATGGATTGACAGAGCAACTGGCTTTGCGTCTTTGACTTATCCGGAAGATATTGTGCTGAAGCCGCATTTTGCTATGCTGCTTCTGCTGAGTGTGGCGGCCGGAACGGGGTATCTCATCTTTCATGTTGTAAAAAACCGTATGAAAGCGAAAATGGCGTGGCGGAAACGCCGAATTTCAAAACGCCGGGGAATATATTACCGGGAGCTGAGAGGAGATTGCGCGGGCATTCTGCTGACGGCTGCCGTTTGTGCCTGCCTGCTGGTGTCCTCTCTGATTCTGGAAACCTATCTGAGCATATATAAATCGCAGAGAAGGGAAGTCTTCGGGAAGGTGCCTCTGGATTATGATTATCAGTTCACAACCAACCAGGAGATTTCAAACGATACATATGTTGATTCGAATGGGAATAAATTTACGACCGCCAGTCTTCCGAATAAAGACTCCGTGTACTTTATGCCGGATCATTCCAATATAATCCGCGATGAAATATTGGCGAAGCTGAGAGGGGAAGAGAAAATTTCCAGGGTGGATTCGTATCTGGAAGCCAACGATGTCTACGTGAAAATTCCGGATATGGCAAATCAGGAATACATGGAGAAATCCCCATCGAATCAGGCGCTGGACGCCGAAATAATGGAGCATCTGTCGTTGCAGTCGGACGGCGCCATCTACATGAGTTCTCAATTCTGCGGATTTCCAGAAGACAAAATAGCGCAGTTAAAACCATATGTGCGGGAAGGCGAAATCAACATCGATAAAATCAACTGTGCCGAAGAGGTAATCCTGATTGTTCCGATATTTGAATATACTTCCCATGAGGATGGCAGTGCAACGGAAAAGTTCATTCCCTACTCGGACTATAAAGGGAAAAGCAATCAGTTCATGGATCAAACCTTCCGGGCCGGGGATTCCATTGATTTGCTGCAGATCGTACCGAGAGATAAACGCGATAAGGGATACATTACTATACAGGACCTGAAGGAAAGAACCAGTGCGCTGAACTGCAACGTAAAAATCGGAGCGGTTGTCTATGAGCGCGTGATGTGGTTTGACGATGCGAGTCAGCCGTCGGGTGCTTATACCTTTGTCGGCACGCAGACAACACTTCAGAAGCTTGGCATACAGCCGACATTTTCCAGAGCACAGGTGTTTTTAAAAGAAGGCGTTTCCTATTCCGATTTTGAGCCGGTGATCCATGCGTATCAATATAAGCTTTCCGATTTCATCTACCGCAACAATGCCGCCGAAATGGAAGAGTACAGACGATTTCTGATTGTACTGCGGAGTATCTGTGGAATTCTGTCTGCTCTTGCTATCTGCATCATGCTGATCATCACTGCAACGGAAGCCTTTCTTTCATATTCCAGGCGCCGGGAATACTACACCTCGCTTCGGATTCTCGGCATGCCGCCCTCCGTGTACTGTCGGATGATTCTGTGCAGAACGACGGCTGTCTGCGCCGTCGCGCTTTTCGTGTCTCTGACAGGAGGGCTGTCTGCGGCGGCGTCCATATTCGGCAGTGTGTCGGAGATCAGCCGGTATATGGGTACCGGGAGATTTGTGTTCGGTTTTGTCTGGCCTCTGGGTCTGATGATGCTCGTCACTTTCCTTGTGTACAGCCCGATGATGAAGAAATATGTCTCGTGAAAGATAACGGGAACAGCAGCGCCCGCTTTGCCTCTATGCGAAGCGGGCGTTGACTTTTTTTGCTTTTCTTTTAGAATACAAGAGTCGGTGTGATTCATGAGATATGGACATTGCGGGGGGTACCGGCATTGAAATCAGAAGAATGAAGGTACATGTATGAACAGGAAATCAGGCATATCCGGCACGCAGGAATTGTTCGCGAATGCGCCGGTAAGCAAGGCTGTGTGGACCATGGCACTCCCGACCATTATCACGCAGCTGATCAATATAGTATACAATTACGCGGATACATGGTATGTCGGCCGGACGGCCAACGCGGCTATGGTGGCAGCGCTGGGGATCTGTTTCCCCGTATTTGTCATCATGGCGGCCGTGGCGAACCTGTTCGGCGTGGGCGGCGCCAGTGTCATCTCCCGCTCGATGGGGCAAAGGAATATTGAGAGGGCGCGCCGCACATTTTCCACGGCTTTCTGGGGCGGCATGGCAGCGGCGGTGCTTTTCATGCTGGTGATCCTGTTGTTCCGCGCGCCGCTGATACGGCTTGTGGGCGGCGATGATGCGGATTTCCAGTATGTGTCCGACTATATGTTCTGGACGATGATCATCGGCGCCATCCCGACGATCGGGAATGTTCTCTGCGGCCACCTGGTGCGCGCCATCGGCGCGTCGAAGGAGGCGGGGTTCGGCATGTCCATGGGCGGCGTGCTGAATATCGTGCTGGATCCGCTTTTTATGTTCGTGATCCTGCCGGAAGGCATGGAAGTGACGGGGGCGGCCATCGCGACGCTGCTCTCCAACACGGCGGCGCTTGTGTATTTTCTTGTCTTGATTCTCAGGCGACAGAAGCGGGACAGGGACGGGATCATCAATGTTCATCTGCCGAAGACGCAGCCGGGTGACCCGGTCGTGGCGGAGATTCTGCTGACGGGATTTCCGGCTGCGCTGCAGACGACATTTGCCATGGTATCCAATATCTTCGCCAATGTGTTCATCCGCCCGTACGGAAGCGGCGCGGTTGCGGGCATGGGGATCGCCAAGAAGATCAACATGATCGCGTTCAACACGTGTATGGGCATGACGATGGGAGTGCTTCCTCTGATCGGGTTCTGCTACGGCGCGCGCAACTTTACGCGGATGCGCCGGATCATCCGCTATACGGGGACCGTTGTGCTGCTCTTCGGGCTTGCCTGTGCGGCCGTGTTCATCACGCAGGCGCCGCACCTGGTGCGATTCTTTATTGATGAGGATGCGTCGGTCGCGTATGGCACGCAGTTCCTTCATATCATCGGCTATGCGGCGCCGCTGGCGGCGCTTTCCTATCTGTGCGTGACGGTCTTTCAGAGCAGCGGGCGCAAGGGCTCTGCCTTTACGCTCTCGATCCTGAGAAAGGGAATCTTTGACATTCCGGCCATGTTCGTGTTCCGCTCGATTTTTAATCTGGGCGCGAACGGTGTGTGCCTTGCCACGCCCTTTGCCGAGGTGCTCGGCCTTATCGTGGCCCTTGTGCTGTACGGGCGTTTCACGAAAGAGACGGAGACAGAGCAGAAGGTGGCAGATACGGAGTGAGGCGGCCTGCGAGGCCGCTTTTTATTTTATATGAAGGTCAGGAGGATGAGAGATGAACAGTAGATGGTATCTTTCCGGAGATGCGCTTCTCCGGCAGATCCGGCAAACAAGACTTCCGGACAATGCACTGGCATTCTGGTATCTCGGGCAGATGGGAATCCTCGTGAAATACCGGGACGAGCTTGCCGCATTTGACGTGCTGCTCAGCGACCTGCGCCGGGCTGACGGCAGTGTCGGTGCCACCAACTATCAGCCTCCTTTTGAGGCCGGAGCGCTCCGGGGGCTGACGGTCTTTTTCGGGTCGCATGACCACGCGGATCACATCAACACGCAGACACTGATCCCGCTTCAGAAAAGCAATCCGGACATGAAGGTCATTATACCGGAAGGCGTCAGGCACAATGTGCTTGCCCGCGGGCTTGCCGCACAGGGTGTCATCGGCGCCGTCGCGGGGCAGGAGATCGAGCCTGCCCGTGACATCTGTGCCCTGCCGATCCCTTCAGCCCATGAGACCTATGACACGGACGAGAACGGGCATAACCTCTTCCTCGGCTACGCGGTGAAGATAGGTCCGTTTTTTCTCTACCACTCGGGCGACACCGTGCTCACGGAACGCCTGATCTCTGACGTGCGCGCGGCCTCTCTTCGCGCGCACGTACCGGGCCCTGATGCTGAGTTTCTGCCCGTCAACGGCGCCGATCTTCCGCGCCACCGCCGCCATATCGTCGGCAATATGGACGAGCGCAGCGCGGCGTTCCTCGCGCAGGAGACGAATGCCGACCTCGTCGTCCCGCTCCACTACGATCTCGTGCCGGGGAACACGGTGAATCCTCTCGTTTTCGCCTCCGTCATGGACGAGGAATATCCAGGGAGGAAGTACGGAATCTACCGGCTCGGTGAGCGGGTAATACTGTGGAAGTGACGGGGATTCCTGACAGGGCTTTTTGATGCGCGGCCGCCGACGGGCTGGTTTGGGAGACCAGGCATCGGAAATGAGCCGCCGGTCGGCTGGCCTGGGAGGCATCGGAAATGAGCTGTCGGCGGCCTGTCTCAGGTGGCGAGGCATCGGAATTGCTTTGCCGGCGGCGAATTTGATGACTTTTTGTGTGGACTGAAAAGGGGCGGTCATCAAAATTGCACCGTAGGAGCGTGTTCCGATGACTTTTTTGGCCAAAATCGGCTGATCAGGCATCGAATTAACCTGGAAATATTCGGTTCCGATGACAAGTGGTCATGTACTATCTGCGGCGGAGTCCCTCGGAGCGCTCCGGCGTGTATATCTCCGCTCGGAACGAGAATACGATCAGGACGTACCTGCAGAAAGAATACGATGAGAGATTGCTTCCTATCGTGAAGCAGGAAATCCGGGAGCTGGAGAAGTTTCTGGCGGCTGATGCCGGATTTCCGGACCAGATCCGGGATCTGTACCTGGCATTCCCGGAGAGAGCAAGAAAATATATCGATGCGGCTGATCTTCCCGATGGCGAGCTGGAACAGAACTGGCGTGATACGGCGTTCGAGCCGAAGGAAGTGTCTGATATTCCGGTAAAGCTGGTGACGGAGAAGGGCGAACATGTGCGCTCGAAGTCTGAACTGAACATTGCCAATGCGCTGAACAGGCGAAAAGTGCCGTACAGATACGAGTGCCCGCTGAGACTGCGCGGCGGCACGATTTATCCGGATTTCACGATCCTGAATGTCAGAAAAAGAAAGGTTTTGTACTGGGAGCACCGCGGGATGATGGACGACCGCGATTATGCCAGACGTGCGGTCTGGCGGCTCAAGGAATATCAGCAGAATCAGATTTATCCAGGCGCCCGCCTGATCATAACCGAAGAAACATCAGCCAGTCCTCTGGGCACAGACGAGATTTACGCGATCATCCGCGAATACTGCCTGTGAGAATCGATACAGAGGCAATGTCTGCGGGGCTTAAGATGGGCGCCCGGAATATTCTTCCCGCCGGCCGACAAATCCTGCGGGAGGCACACAGAGTATCCTGCTTTTATGGCAATACGAATTCAGCCCAGGAAATCATAGAGATATCTCTCGAATTTCGGCGTCCACCATCTGAGATACCCGGCCTGAGTAGGATGGATGGGATCATGCATATACAGCGCGTAATCTTCAGAAGAGACAGCGTTCATGTCCGGATCATTCCACAGGTCAATGACGCCGATGTCCCACTTATCCCGGATCTTGAGCAGTCCGTCTACCATCGCCTGATAGGTGCTGCTGTCATATTTTGTTCCGGTATAGAAGATGACAGGACAGTCCCAGGTCTCCTGCACATAGGCAATGATATATTCCATAGCGCCAAACACCGTGCCGGTGTCAAAGGCTGTGATCTCCCTGGAACCGGTGATTTCACCCAGGGGCTTCTTCCTGGTGGCGTCGTTGGTTGACAACTGTACAATCACGGCATCAAAGGTCTGTGCCGTATCGATGGCTTTCAGCCTTGAGACATAGGATCCTGCGCCTGTGTCTGTGAGGGTCGTTCCATTGACTGCACTTTTCACAACTTCACAGTTATCCAGAACCCGGATATAGTCTGCCATGGATACATCCAGGGACGCGGCGCCTTTTGTCACGGATGAGCCTAGAAACAAAAGCCGTTTTCCCTGTAAGGGAGAGTCAGGAAGCGGGGAGAGATTCTCCACGTGGTATTCTGCCGCATTGCCAGCAAGTTTGGACATCCGGTTCTCCTTCAAGAACTTCAGCGGGCCGATGCCGCCGCGAAAGCCAAGTATTACAAGCTGTGCAGCTGCCAGAGCTGCAGCTGTACAGCACACAGTGATCAGCACATTTTTTCTTTTCATGTCTTCATTCTCCTGACTTTTAAATCTTCCACGAATCCTGCCAGCGCAGGACCGGTTTCTCGTCTTCCCACCCGATGGGAAGCCAGACATAGTCCGCTATGGAGGTGTTGGCGCTTTCCAGCTGGTTGGCTGCATACACCTCCCGGCGCTCGGCCTCGGTGGCCTGGCAGCGTCCCGGATCGCAGGAACTGGCGATCACGCGGGTGAAGACGTCGGCAAGCCTTGCGTCCACAGGCGTACCCGGCAGCCAGCGGTCGGCCATGGCGATAAAGCGGTCCGTGCCCTCCACGCGGAAGATCTTGGATATCTGGCTGTTAAACGAGGCACAGGAGCGGTCGTTGACGTGAGGATTGCCGATGCTCTTGAACACACCGCCCCATGTATCGCTCACGGCGCTGTCGCTTTTGTTGGGCACATAGCCGGTCATGCCGCTGGTGAGCATGTATTTCTTTCCATTATACTCGAACAGAGCCGGAGCCTCACGGGTGAAGGGTGGTGTCAGATTCGCGTAGCTCCTGGCGACTTCTCTTGCCGCGTGGAGGTAATCTTCGCTCAGCTCCATGCAGAGCATGGACGCGTGATCGGCGTCAAAGTAGAGGTATCCCTTTCCGGTGGCGGGATCGACGATCAGATCAAAGTCACCCGCCCTGTGACCGCCGGGATGGTAGAGACTTTCCACCATCTCGTATGGGCCGAGAAGCTTGTCAGCCTGCCAGATCGTGAAAGATGCCTCCGGGCCGGAGAGCTTGATCCAGCAGACATATCGGCCGGTTTTTTCGCACCTGAGGATGTGCGGCCGGTCCACGTGCCTGGTGGGAAAAAGCGGGGAGTTGGGATCATTAAGCTCAGGCGGGATGAGAAATCCCCGGTCTTCCCAGTTCATCAGGTCGGCAGAGGCGTAGACCCGGATGCCCCAGGTCCAGATCCCATTTTTCCCGTCTGTATGTTCCTTGTTTTCGCCGTACCAGTAGTACAGGCCATCTTCATAATACACCGCGCCGCCGTGGGCTTGTATGCGCTCTCCGCTGGTGTCAAGCCACGGCTGACCGGGAAAGATGGCGTCCTGTCGGTGGCTGGCTGTCCTTTTTTCTTTTGCCGCATCCTGGGCGGCAATCGCCTTGAAGCGTTCAATCAGTTTCCGCTCGCCGGGGCTGATCGCGTTCTCCGGGGTGTTCAGAGCGCTCAGAGCCTCGTCCAGCGCGGCGATGACATCATCTGCCTTTGGATTACGGGAGTAGCGCACCAGCTGTTCCACTGAGAGCTGCGCGGCCTGGGAATTTTTTTCTGCCATCTGGCGCATGCCGGGCAGAAAATGATCGAATACCTGGACAGCCTGCTCATTTTCCAGCAGATCAGCGATTTTCATATGGACATTATAGATCATATTCTGTTTTTCTCCACTATAGGTTCGCAGGCAGCAGCTGCCGCCACTGCCTGCATTTTAAAGTGTGAGCTGTACTTAAGCTTCTGTCTCTCTGCGGGCTTTCAGACTGGCTTCAATCTCAGGCATCTTCTTGGAGAGCTTGTTAAAGTGTCTGGCTGCCAGGATCGAGACGATCATGAATACAACCGGGATCAGGCTGTAGAGACAGCGCATCATAAAGAGCGCGCTGTCGGGCTGCGCGACAGCCGCAGCGCTGTCCGTAGAGGAGACGAAGCCGCTCATCTGCAGCAGCAGACCGAGCAGACCGGCGCCCAGTGCGTTGAAGGTCTTATTCAGGAAGTTCATGACCGAAGAGGCGGAAGAGTCCATGCGGGGCAGGCCGATGTACTCGTTGTAGGCCGAAACCTCCATGAGCATGGGAGACTGAAGGTACGAGACCGGAAGCTGGGAGAAGCCGGTGGCAAAAAAGGCGACGATCAGCATGGCCATGCTGGCGCCGGCGAAGAAGTTGAGCAGATACCCGGCCGCGCCGATTGCACAGCCCAGGATAACGAGACTCGCTACGCTCATCTTCTTTATGAGCTTCGGGAAGATAAACATCAGCGCGAGCATCAGGATGGTGAAAGCCTGCAGGGTACCGTACTTCCGGATGTCGCCCACAATATACGTGAAATAGTAGGTGGCAGCGCCCATACCCAGTATCACTCCCTGCATGCCCACCATGATGCCAACATCCCAGGCGTAGAGATTGCGCTTTAGCATCTGGAAGATCTCCCGGACGGAGGTCTTTTCGTCGGGACGTGCGCCTTCCGGGTCAAACTGTTCTTTGACAAAGACAAAGCGAAGGATGCCGATCAGGGCAAGCGGGACAGCAAAGATCAGGACAAGGGATCTCCAGCCACCCGCAGATGTGGCAAGACTGCCCATCAGACGGGGAAAGCCAACGGAGACGACAGCGCTGCCAAGGGTGGTGACGATGCCGCCGTAAGAGGAGAGCTTGATGATCTGGTCACGATTCTTCCACGCACGTACCGTATAGGGCTGAGCCGCCGCGTACAGGAAGGTCTGGAAGATGGAGCAGGTCACGGCATACATGCAGAAAAGCCAGATGGATTTGACCGCCATACTCCACTCAGGCGGGCAGGAGAAGAGCAGAATTGTGCTGATCCAGCCTCCGATGATGCAGAGTTCATAGGGGCGGGCGCGGCCGAGCCTGGTCCGGGTGTTGTCGATGATGAATCCGGCAAAAAGGTCCGTGAACGCATCGATGATCTTGCTGGCCATCATCAGTCCGCCGACAAGCCCGACCGGCATACCGAGGACCGTGCTGGCGTAGATGCTCAGATAACCGAGAATGATAACCTGGCCGCCGAGGGATATGTCGCGGGTCTTCCATGCGAAGAACCGGCCGACGGGGAAGCGGTCAGGGTTGGGGATTCTTTCTTTTTTAGCCATATTTGTTTTCTCCTTTTTGTTGATATTACGTGCGCCCATTCATCGGCGCTCAGGTGCGAGATGAAAGAGAAATGCCTCAAGCCGGGGCTGTTCATATATGCATTTTTTAGTTGCGGGCAGCCGGCTTTTGCCGGAAGTGGATGATTGTTGTGCCGCCGTCGCTGTTTCTGGTATCGATGGTCGTAGTATATTCTGGTTCTGCCAGAATCCGGAGCGTGATCTGCCGGTCCTGCTTTGTGGGATCCGCCACCGCCAGTGTCGTCTCTCCGGTCGCTTTCTCTTCTCTAAGAAGGATGCTGGCCTGCGTGGAGCACTCGACTCCGGCGCAGACACAGGGCGCCTCCTGCCAGAAGTTGATGCCCAGCAGCCCTTCCCGCAGATTCTTTACCGCATGCGCGTTCACAGAGTTCTCAAGGATGGTAAAGCTGGGCCTGTCCGCAGCCTCCTGCCATTCCTGCTCCGTGCAGGCGGGAAGGATTGCGTAGGCGTAGGCGGCCTGAGACGGCTGACAGCCGTGTGAAATCCAGACAGTCAGATAGGTGTTTTCGCTGATGTGACCGGGATTCAGCTTTGCGCTGTTCCAGGTTCCCCGGCGATGCGCCAGCAGTATGTGCACCTGGGCGCCGCCCGGGAAAAGATATCCGTTTCCGGTTCTATCCGGAACCTGGCTGACAAATAGCCGGTCGGTCAATACGGTCATCTCTCTGCCTTCCGTGAGGCGGAGCCCGCCTTCGCCGGTGAGAAGGAAGAAGCCGTCCTTTCCCTGTTCTTGCAGCAGTCTGTCATTCAGGATGATCGTCTCCACGGGATTGTCTGTCGGGGAGCTGATGCCGCTGCCGAGGCAGACAATCTCGTTTTCAAACATAAACCAGGATTTTCGGACATCCAGCGTGCGCTCTTTTCCCTTGCCCTGCCCCCGGTACTGCTGCCCCGCGATTCCGGCGTTCCCCAGTGTGGCGCCGCCCGCGAACGCATAGACATTCCGCGCTTCCGGGAGATACCAGGAATAATAGGGATCGTCTTCCCGCTGCGGGCTGCGCTCCACGGTGGTGCCGGCCAGGCGCTGCATATCCGCCGCCGCGTAGTAGTCGCCGCAGTATCCGCTGCCGGAGCCGGTGTACAGGTACGTCGCGCCGTCGGACACATGCCAGAAGCGATTACTCTCTTTCATAAGCTTTTCGTAGCAGGCGATGTTCCTGCTGTACATGGAGACGGCGAAGGCATAGCGCGCGGTGCGATGCACCGGTTTGCACATGACGCCGAAATTGTAGTGACCGGTTAGCGGAGCGGCCATCGCCGTGCTGCTCGCATCCAGAGCGCGCAGCCGATCGGCCAGGGAAGGCGTCGCAAAGTATTCCGCCGAGGGATGAAAGTCATAAAAGAGCTTTTTCCTTGTCTCCGGAAGAGCGAGCTGCTCCTTCAGCCATCCCTCCAGCTCCTTTCTCTGATCCTGTGGCAGAACCTCGGTAAGATACAGCAGCGCACGCAGAACCAGTGCACCGGCCGCGTCGTCCTGGCACCAGTAGCGGCTGGGTTCTCTCCCGCGGCACAGATCCATCATATGGCCCTTGTACAGCAGCGGGAGATAGGCTTCCCTGACCATTCTGAACAGAAAGTCGAGGTTTTCTCTCGGAAGCGTAAGACAATCCTGGCCGCGGAAGGCGAACAGATCGCCTGCCAGGATGGACAGGAAGTGCTTTCCGTAGCCGCCGGTATAGGAAAATATGTAGTGCTGGATGAAGGAGCCGTCGGGATAAAAGCCGTCATCATATATCTTCCCCATGCCGGGAATCTGCATGGCGTGAGAATAGCCGAGCAAAGTCGGAATCTGGCTGTTTGCCCAGTCGATCCATTTCTGCTCACGGCGCAGGATTCCGCTCAGGAGAAGGATGTGGCACTTCCACATCAGATTGGCACCGGTCTCCGGCTTGCCGTGGGAGGAACGCAGGTACGCGTCCTTAAAGTGAAGGATCACATCGGTGAATTTCTGGATCCATTTCTCCGGCTCATTCAGGTCATCATACAGCAGAACGAGAATATCCAGGATGCGCAGCGGCGCGCCAATCTCGAACAGCCACCAGTTCTCGGTGCGCTCCGGCGCCAGGTCCATGTTGTAGTCTGTCCGGTAGAAGTCCTCCAGCCCGTCTTTCACTTCGCGCAGCACATCCGGATCCCGGTAGAAACGGCTGCCGCGGGTGCGATAGGCCAGCGCCTTTGCCCGCAGGCCGAAGATGGGTGAGGACACCGTGCATTCGCTCTCATCCTCATAACCGCGAAAGTCCAGTTCCTTTGCTGCCATCCGGTCGACGGAGGCGATCACCTGCTGCTCATAGGCCCCTTCCGGGTTTTTTTGTTCTCCGAGAAGATACGCTTCCCAGCATTTTCTCCAGACATCGAATTTATACTGCTCCATCGCTTTGTCCCCCCTTACCTGTTTTGAATGCTGTGCTCTGTACCGTAGACTTCCATCAGACTCAGCGCGGGGAACGCAGAGGGTTCTTCGCTCTTTATGAGGCTGCACAGCGTCAGAGAGCGGATGCCTTTTCTCACGATGGGATAGCTCTGCCACTGAGAAGTCTTCCGGATCGGTATGGACTCTTCACTGCCATCGGAGCAGCGCACAGTTGCCTGCTTCCAGTAGGTGTCATGAGGGAACTCACAGCGGATCGCCAGGCGCAGCGTGTCGATATCCACAGGTCTTCCGAAATCGATGGTGAGCCAGGCGCTGCTGTTGCGATTGATCCCCCAGCTCTGGTGCGGGTAGAGACGGTGGGACTCATTGGCCAGGATCCCGTCGATCACGTTGCGCGGGGCGAAGAGACCGCGGTCGGGGAAGATGCGGTTGCGCAGAGTGTCAGCATACGTGACATTTGTGATCATGTGGGGATAGATCCCTTTGTTTTCGCTTTGATCGTGGGGGTTGAAAGCCAGATTCCGCCGCGTACCCAGACCGGTCTCGTCAGCCTTCCTCACCTCGATGAAATGTCGCCTGCCTGTGAAGGAACGAGGGGAAAAGCCCGCCCGGTCGACGCCAAAAGGTATGGGAAATACGGCTTTCTCTGCGCTGCAATACACCATCGTCGGCGGCAGCGTGTCCTCCAGCCGGATCTCATAAAAGTCCGCTTCAAGTCCTTCCATCCGGATCTCGTCGCCTCTGCGGTATGCCGGATCGTATACCAGATGGACCCGCTCACCGCCTTCTGCGCACAGCAACTCCCGGTTTTTCTCTCTGTTGAATACGGAAAGTTTCATCACGAACTCCTTTACCATACGCTCAAGTATCTGCCCTTGAGCTTCAGGATCGCCTCGGCCAGGAAGTAATCGCCGTAGATGATGGCGGCTCCGGCCATGCGGTCGTCGTGATAGCGGAGTGAGGCGCCCCATACGATGCCATCTGTCTGCGCATCCCAGTGGTCAAACTTCTGGTCGCACGCCTTCAGAACCCGAAGAGCCGCCTCGCGGTAAAATGCAGACTCATGATCGCCCAGAGGCTCTCCTTTCACCGCTTCGCCAAGCTCCAGCAGAGCGCTGGCAATCAGCATGCCTGCAGTGGAATCATAGCGCCCGTCCTGCACAGCCCGGAAATCCACCACCGGCAGCCAGTCATGCAGGGCGAGTGCCGAGATGCAATAATGCGCTGAGCGCTTGGCTGCGTCCAGGTATTCCTTCCTGCCCGTGTGCTGCCAGGAATTGGTGAATCCGTAGAGGATCCATCCCTGGCCGCGGCTCCAGGCGCTCTCCGGCGCGAATCCCTGGCCGTCAGGGTACTCCATCAGCTCGCCGCTTTCTGCATTCACGCGGGCGACGTGGGCGGCGCTGCCGTCCGGCCGCAGAAGATAGCGCAGGGCGGTATCAGCATGGCGGGAAGCTATGTCTGTGTAGCGCTTTTCGCCCGTGATCTCCCCGGCCCGGTACAGAAGAGACAGGTTCATCATGCAGTCGGCAATCATCATGCCTCTTGTATCTGTACCGGGAATGGCGCCGGGATTCCATGCTTCGATAAATCCCCCTTTTTCGTGGAAGCGCCCGGCGAGAATGTCAGCCGCGCGGCGAACGCGCTCTTTCGCCTGTTCACGGCCGGTTTTAAGGAATTCAGCCAGAGAAGACAGAACGAAGAGGAAGCCGGTGTCATGATCCAGCTTACCCGGTTCCTGCAGCAGCGGGGCGAGGCGTTCATCTACCGCCTGCGCGTACTCTCGGTATTTTCCTTCCGCTGTGGCATGATACATCTGCCACAGCATTCCCGGCCAGAAGCCGTTGCACCACCAGTGCAGCCCGCCCGGCATCATCAGATCCCGGTAGCGGCCCTGGACCGGAATGAAGGGAATATCGCTTCTTACCCGGTCCGCTTCAGCGGAGAGCTTTGCCACCAGCTTTTCGTACAGCTCATCGATCCACGCTTCCTGCATATACAGTCCTCCCGCTTATTATTATTGCGTTCATGGCAGATGATTCCTTGTTTTTCACCGATTGATTTAAAAAAAATCAACTCTTATGCTGAAATCAGTCTATCAGTTTTCAAATGAAGACGTTAGAATAAAAGAAGCATTATAGTAGGATTCGGGATAAATATGAACAAATTGGAAACGCATGGCAGCACTGAAAAAATGGAAATGTCTGATGGAATGAACGCTGGGGAGCGGCCGGAAGAGCCTCTGGCACGGATGCGGGAAGCGGTGCGGCTGTTTTCCCTCTTCTTTCGGCTTCCGATTCTGCCTGGCCGGCGCGGCGAGATGCCTCTGGCGGAATTCCGGCAGCGTGCGGTCTTTATGGAACACGCGCAGCCTTTCTATCGGAAGGAGTATCTGACGGCACTTCTAGCCGGTGAGCAGCGGGGGATCCGGGTCCTCGACGATCCGCTGGGAACCCACACGGTTATACTTCTTGCAGATGATATAGCTGTTTTTTGGGGCCCATTTGTCACAGCGCCTTATCAGGAGAAAAACTGCCGGCGGCTTGTTTCCCGCTTTGCCTGCTGCGACAGCAAGCTTCTGCTGCAATTCAAGCTGTTCTGGTGCGATCTGAGCGTCTGCGAGCCTGACACGGTGATCCATGCTGTACAGACAGTACTGCAATATACCGGCTATTCACCGGATGATTTCCCGGTCCGGCGCACGCAGACGGTAAAGTGCGGCGAGCCGATTGTCAAGCTGGCAGAGGAGGCAGAGCTTTCTCCCTGGCGCTTGGGCGCAGTTCAGAAGATAGAGGAACGCTATGCCATAGAGAACGAACTGATGGTCAGCATCTCGGAAGGCAGGGAGGAAGCGGCACTGGGGGCGCTTGGAAAGCTTCTCCATACCAGCGCGCCGCAGATCGGTATGACCGTGGAGCTCTGGCCGCAGGAATCCGCCACAGCAATTATGCGCAATATAATCCGGCTTGGGGCAAAGCGTTCCGGTCTGAGCGCTGCTGTGATCGACAGTATTTCGATGGATTACGCGCAGAAAATGCACCGGATCACAGGAAGTCCGCGGGCAGCGGCACATTTATATGAAGAAATGATATATGATCTGTGCCGCGAGATCCGCCTGATGAAAGAAAGCGGATTCTCTTCCACGACGCTGCGGGCACTGCACACGATTCAAAAGCATTGCGCGGAACCGGTCAGTATCGGGGCGCTGGCGAAATCGCTCCGGATATCCGAAAGCACCTTGGCCAGGAGTCTCAAGGCAGATACCGGCCATACATTCACGCAGCTGTTAAAAACAGAACGCATGAACACTGCCGCGCGTTTGCTGGCCTCCACCTCAGAGCCGGTTCAGGTCATAGCATCCAGGGTGGGGATTCTGGACCAGAATTATTTTGCCGAGCTTTTTTACAGTGTCTATCAGGTTACGCCGAGTCAATATCGCAGTCTCACACTGTCGGGCGCCTCAGTAGAGGTCAGATGAGGTTATGGAAGGCAATCCCGGAAGAAGGAGAGCGGCGGGCGTCTGGCTTGGCTTGGGTGCGAGGCATCGGAAATGAGCCGTCGGCGGCGAATTTGATGACTTTTGGTGTGATCTGAAAAGGGGCGGTCATCAAAATCGCCCCGTAGGGGCTTGTTCCGATGACTTTTTCGGCCAAAATCAGGTAATCAGGCATCGAATTAACCTGGAAATATTCGATTCCGATGACAAGTGAGGTGAAAGTGGACACAAAAGTCATCGGAAAGCAAGCCAGAGCCTGC
>DGVL01000065.1 GCA_002394965.1 Lachnospira sp. UBA4285 | reverse complement strand
TATTCATCTGCAGCGGCAGAAGGAAAACCGTTGGCGCAGCGTATTTTTGCTCCTGCTGCCGACCTTTGCGGCGGGAGCATGGTCGTAGCATATTTCATTCGCCATGTTGGTGACTCTTTTCCTGCTCCTCGTTCGAACCTGGGGGCGGACGGGCTGCTTCCCGAGGGAGGAAGCCGTTCTGCTGCTCAGCGGCGGTACAGGATATCTTTTCCTGATGCTGGCTCCTTCCGCAAAGCTTTTTCAACGCCTGCATGACGCGGGAGACCCGACGGAACAGGGGGTCCTCACACGGATTCTGGCCTCTGTGCCGAGCAGGGCGATCCCGCTTGCTGCGGCCGGGTTGGTGCTGATCCTTGCGATTCTGGTACTGGTCGCAAAAAAAAGAGGCAGGAGGACATCTTTGCTGCTTCTCGCCGCAAGCGGCGCAGTGCTGAGTGGAGCGGCGTTCCTGGTGTCAGCCTGTCATGCATATGAATACGAAGGAATTCGGGGGGCGGTTTCCTCTGCGCCTGCCGGGCTCAGTCTGGCGCTGATGATCTGCTGCGCGGCGCTGACGAGCGCACTGAACCGTCGGACGGATACAGAGCGAATTCTGGTGTCGCTGATCTTCGCAATTGGCGGAGTATCCGGCGTTGCGCTCTTCCTTTTTGGAGAGTACTTCCCGATTCGAGGCTTCTGCGCCCCGGTGACACTGATGATTCTGGCGGCCGTATACCTTGCCGGGCCTGAGCGGGATAAGACCTGCAATCCACAGAGAACGGCGGGGACAGTCCTGATCACAGTGTGCTTTTTCCTCTGCCTGCTGCTCGGGGGAGAGGATATCTACCGTGTTCACCTGGCCGCGATTGAGAGAGAAGCTGCTTTTGCCGAAGCGGCGGCAGGAGACAAACGGGTTGTCTTGAGCCCCTACCCCTGCAGAACCAAGTATTCCGCCCAGTACGGAAATCAGGATCTCTATCCTGACGCAGGCTGGCCAAACGGCGTTATGGCGGACTATTACGATGTGATTCGAATCATCGTCATAGAAGAATAGAAGAGACAAAGACGGTAGCGGCAGAGCGGAATGAAAGCTGAGAGACAAAACAAACGTATAACCATCGTCCGACTGGCAGCACTGGTGCTTCCGACGGTTTTGCTTCTGCTGTATGAATACGTCCGGATGGGAAAAATCGGAAACGTGACGGCAGACGGAAGCCTGTATCTGAGTGTGGCGGACAATTTCCTTTCCACAGGTCATTTCATCCAGTGTACGCGGTGGCTTCCGGGTTTCGTGGTACCGCCGGGACTTCCCCTGATTCTGCTCGTGCTGAGGGCTTTGCGCTTTACGGAACCGATAATCATCGGCGTTCAGGCGATCCTGTTCAGTGGCGCCTGCCTGCTGCTTTGCGAAACGGAGCGAAATCTTTTCGGACGCTGTGGGCTGAGCCCGCTGATCTATCTGCTGGGCTGTGTGCGCTGCAGAGTCCTTCTTGGCAATATCATGGTGGAGCACTATTATCTCTTTTTGCTCTGCCTGATTCTTTGGCTGATATTCTGCTCTGAAAGCAAGCGAAAACTCCTGTGGCTGAATGTGGCGGGGCTGTACCTGCTGCTGACCAGACCGGTGCTGTCTCCGGTTTATCTGGCGGTTCTCGGATATACATTAGTTTCTGCCTGCAAGAAACGGAAACCGGGGTGTGCCGCGACAGCACTTTTGTTTCCCGTCCTGGTATTGGGACTAAATCTGGCAATCAACTACCGGGAAACCGGGGAGATGATTCTTCTGGAGAGCTATTCCGGTGCGGATGTCTATATCACGGCATGCGCCAATGCACCGGTGACGATCGAGGAAGGCGAAAACTACTTCGATGAAACCAGAGATGAGATTTACCACGATGGGGACATGACCATGGCAGAGAAAAGCAGATTGTTTAGGACCATGGCAAAAGCGTATGTCCGGGAACATTCGGGAGAGTATCTCTGGAAAACCGTCCGACGCTTCGGAGTGCTGTTCCTGAAAAGCTATGGGTGGCTCACGCTGCTGCCTGCCGTCGGGGCGGTTTGGATGATTTCCGATGAAACAGACCGACAGAAGCGGCTTTTACAGAGCGGCCTGCTTGTGATGAATGTTCTGCTGGCGGTGCTGACTTCCTTCGGCATTCCGGAAATCCGATACACGGCTGTCATCTGGCCGCTGGCCGCATTGCATTTTGCCGCACTGTGCCGTCTCATAACGGATCAACGGCAAAGAGCATCAGGGGGAAACAATGGATAAAGTAGCGGTATTGATCCCTTGCTATAACGAAGCGCTGACCATCGAAAAGGTTGTACGGGACTTCCTGGCAGTTCTGCCTGAGAACAGCCGGGTCTATGTCTATGACAACAATTCCACCGACGGGACCGCCGAACTTGCAGCGAAGGCCGGGGCGACGGTTCGCCATGAATACCGGCAGGGAAAGGGAAATGTCATCCGAAGAATGTTCCGCGAGATCGACGCGGAGTGCTATCTGATGGTCGACGGGGATGACACCTATCCTGCTGACAGCGCACCGAAAATGATTGAAGCGGTGCTGGAGCTGCAATGTGATATGGTGGTCGGCGACAGGCTTTCCTCCACCTATTTTGAAGAGAACAAGCGCCCGT
>DGVL01000167.1 GCA_002394965.1 Lachnospira sp. UBA4285 | reverse complement strand
GGCAGTGTCAGAGTCAGCTGATATGCGGAGAGGATGACCATCTCCATCGCCAGATACAGCCAGAGTGCGATCATGGCCACAACACCCGGGATTCTGTACAGAACTATCATAAAGATGGCAAGTACAATCAGTCCGACGATCGCGGCAATCTTGGCAAGATGGATAGCACTGCTTCCCAGCTGTGCACCGACAATGTTAGAGGAGGCTTCTGTCAGAGTCAGAGGGATCGCGCCAATGCGGATATATGTCGCCAGATTGTTCGCCGCGTCATAGGTCTCCATTCCCGTGATGACGGCGGACCCGCCACTTATGGCTTCATTGACCACCGGGGCAGAGACGACCTCGCCGTCATAGACGATGTAGATGTAACTTCCTACATTATCCGACGTCGCCTGCTCAAACTTCGTGGCACCCTCGTCGGTAAATGTCAGCGAAACCCCATACGGGGACTTTGATGAACTGGAAGATGTGTCGGTGTAAGCCTGGGCTTCCTTCACATCGGAACCGGTCAGCAGCGGAGTGTAATCCTCGCCGTTCTTCATCGCCGTGTAGCCGGTCGAATCGAGGAACTCAAGCGAGCCGGGGGTACCGAGCTCCTGAAGGATCTCGTCAGCATTCGTTACGCCCGGGATCTCGACAGTAATCCGGTTTGATCCGGACTGGTACACCTGCGACTCAGTACTATCGCCCTCCACACGCTTCTGCAGCTTGTAGATCGTATCCTCCATATCCTGCGCGGACGGATTTTCATCCTGAGCCTCATATGTGACACTCACACCGCCGGCCAGATCAAGGCCGCGGCGGATTGCACTGACCGAACCTGAAGCCTGCGGTCCGACGCCGATGAGCGAGACGACCGAGAGGCCGATGAGCGCCACCAGAAGGATGATGCTGTACACGGCCATCCTGGCTTTACTGTACTTTACCATGGCAATCCTGTTCTTCCTTTCTCCTTATGAATTTACTTCGGTGTCTTCACCGCGCGCATCAGCCAGCGCCGCTTTGATCATAAGAGCGCACTCAATGCGCTTGCGCTGCATCTCACATCCGATCTCGTACGGTTCATCGATTGACTGATTGAAATTATACGCATTGGCAGAGCATCCGCCGCTGCAATAATACTTGGCGAAGCAGTTCCGGCACTTTTCTCTTGTGTACACATTGCTCTGACGGAACATCTGACGGATATCCGGGCGCGTGATCCCCTCATCGACATTCCCCATCAGGAACTTCTCATCCCCTACAAACTGATGGCACGGGTACAGATCACCCCACGGAGTCACGGCCAGGTACTCACATCCGGACCCGCATCCCTGAAGCCGCTTGGCAACACACGGGCCGCGGTCGATGTCGATCATAAAGTGAAAGAAGTTAAACCCTCTTCCCTCCAGCTTGCGCCTGAGCAGTTCCGCTGCCAGCGCCTCATAGTTCGCCATGATCTGCGGCATATCCTCTTCGCGGATGGCATAGTCATCTTCCGGCTTTGCCACGACCGGTTCGACGGATATCTGTTCAAAGCCCTCGTCGGCAAAGTGCAGGACATCCTTCGCAAAGTCCAGATTATAATGCGTAAATGTGCCGCGGACGTAATAATTCATCTGGTGGCGGCTTTCGGCAAGCTTCTTGTACTTCGGCATGATGATGTCATACGTGCTGCCGATGTGATTGCGGGTCGGACGCATAAAGTCATTGATCTCTTTGCGGCCGTCTATGCTCAGAACGACGTTGGACATCTCCCGGTTGATGAATTCGCACATGGCATCGTCAAGCAGAATGCCGTTGGTCGTCAGGGTGAAGCGGAAATTCTTGTTGTGAGGCTTCTCCAGACTTCTCCCGTAAGCGACAAGCTGCTTTACAACTTCAAAATTCATCGTCGGCTCACCGCCGAAAAAGTCCACCTCCAGATTCCGGTGATTTCCGGAATTCTGAACCAGAAAATCGAGCGCCTTCCTGCCCACTTCATAGCTCATGAGCGCGCGGCGCCCGTGATATTCTCCTTCTCCTGCGAAGCAGTAGCGGCAGGCGAGATTGCAGTCGTGGGCGATGTGCAGGCAGAGAGCTTTCACCTGAACGGGCCTTGCCTTAAAGGCATCCACATAATTCCTGTAGATATCTTCTGTGAACAGGCGGCCTTCCTTCTTCAGCTCGCCGATCTCGTCATATGTATCGCAGATATCCTCCTGTGGATAGCGATCCTGAAGCTTCTTGACCAGTTCCTCTTTGCTGTTGTCCTGCCAGAGAGGAATCATCTCATAGGCAAGGTCATCCACCAGATGAACCGATCCTGACTCCACGTCCATGACTATGTTATATCCGTTTAATTTATACTGATGAATCATACGTCCCCGATATCGTTCGTGAAATAAAACTCAAAAATAATAAGAGAGCGCCAGAACGAATCGGCACCCCCTTATCTACAATACTGACTGTCAGTTACCGGTTTTTGTTCTCGCAGTGCTGATTGCCTACTGTGCAGGATGTCTTGCACGCGGACTGGCAGGAAGTCTGGCATTCACCGCAGCCGCCCGCTGCCATGGAATCCTTGAGAACCGTGTGATTGATCGTCTTGATGTGCTTCATAGCGTCCTCCTTGCTAATAAACCTGTCAGAAATTATACCATACGCCTATATAAGATTCAAACCGTTTTATATCATTCCGGCCGCGCGGCAGATGAAAATGAACAGTGTCAGCGTCACAGATGAGAGCAGTGTCGTGAATACAATGATCGAAGATGAGAGATCCGCGTCATTGCCCATATTCTGCGCCATCACAAATCCCGTCGCCGTGGCGGGTGATCCCAGCATGATGATGATCGCGACAAGCTCCTGATTCCGAAAGCCCATCCAAGCTGCAAGAGGGAGAAAAACAAGCATCTGCCCCACCAGTTTAATAAAGCCGGCACCGATTGTCGGCTTTATCTTCTTTATTGCCTGCGCCCCCTTGAATCCGGCTCCGATGCACAGCAGGGCGACCGGCGTGGCGGTCTGCGATACAAGGTTCATCGTTTTATTCACGATCACAGGGAATTTCACGTCAAAATACGAAAAGGGAAGGCCCAGGACGATGCCGATGATAATCGGATTTTTTATAATGTTGACCAATGCCTTGCGCATCTGATCGGGCAGCTTCATGCTGCGCATGTCGTCTCCGCCGTACTTCTCTGAGGAACCGAACGTGAGAACCAGAACCGAGAAAATATTGTACAGTGGCACTGCGCTCGCGATCATCAGCGGCGCCATGCCGGTGTCTCCGTACATATTCTGAATAAAGGCCATCCCAAGAATTGCAGCACTAGAGCGGAACGCTCCCTGCACGAAGGCACCCACGCTCTCCTTCTCCTTCAGCGTCAGTTCCGCGAGAAGCCACTCTGCCACAAAACACACTGTTGTCACAATGGCACAGTACAGGACAAAGCGCAGGTCAAAATTATTGCGGATGTCGCTGCCGGCGATCTGCTGGAACAGCATCACCGGGAGCGAGCACTTGAACACAAACCGGTTCGCCTCAATCTCGAACCCCTTCCCGATCACTTTCAGCCGTCCCAGCACCCATCCTATGACCATCACAAGAAACACCGGGAATGTCGAATTGACTGCAAAAATAAAACTATCCATACGTCGTTCTTCTACTCGTTCTCTATCGTATCAGTTTTTGATATGCCGCAGCCGGTTCATCCAGCGCAGCCTTCTTCTGTAAAGTCAGGCGCCGGTCCATCTCCTGGCGATCCGATGCGCACTTGCGTATGATCTCTTCCATATTATCTATTGAAGAGGCAATATTCTCTTCCGCTGTATACGTCGGATCATGAATGGGAAGCTCCATCCCAACAGTCTGGCACGAGGACTCCCGCGCTTCTTCTATAACTTATCTCTATTTTGCTCTACAGCTTTCTCAAGATAGTCAGACGCGATTGCATACGACCGCTCAAGTTTGACATTTCTAAAATTTCCTGTCAAGTGTGATATTCCTAAATTTCCTGTTGACAGCAAATGCCCGTTTTGCTATTATATACGAGTCGCAGGCAAGCGACAGACAAGTAAATGCAGTCGTGGCGGAATTGGCATACGCGCTAGACTAAGGATCTAGTGAGCATTGCGCTCGTGCGGGTTCAAGTCCCGCCGACTGCACTTAAGCGGAAGTGTCGGAATAGGCAGACGAGCAAGATTCAGGTTCTTGTGGGATATTACTTCCCGTGTGAGTTCAAGTCTCATCTTCCGCATTACACAAAGCCGTCCTGGTTCACAGGGCGGTTTTTTTGTGCTTTGCTCTCCACTCCGATGTGTTTTTCTTACTTATCGTTCCGGTTCTCCTCATCCCCCGTGTACAAAAAAAAAGAGCTCCTCCCGGAGCTCTAACAAGTTCATGTCACGCAAGATACTCACCGATATCACGGAGAATATCTTCCAGTTCTCCGTGATCATCGTTGATTGTGAGCCTGAGCGGCTGACTCAGGTCCAGACTGAACATTGCGATCATCGACTTCGCGTCGACTGTCGTGTGTCCTGATTCGATATCAAAGCTGCAGGCGTATTTGCTGATACGGCTGATAAAATCCTCAACTTTTTCTACGGAATCAAGCAGCACCGAGATCGTAAACATCTCTACCTCCTGTCATCCACAAAATCGTCTCAGAATCTGACCATGCCGGCGTTGTCGTTGATCACATAATAAGCCGCTTTATCCTCCGGCTTGAGGTATATATTCATCGTCCGGATCTCATCGCTGTGATCCTTTTTGTACTGTTCCTGTGCCTTATTCATCAGGTCGGCCTCTTTATACTGAACGCCGCCATACTCGAGGAATGCCTCTACAGAAATTTTCTTCGTCATGTGTATGCTCCTTTCTTCGTATGCTATCTGTGCTTTCACATAAATCAGTATACTGCATAAATATACACCTATACGCTCTGAAAAACAAGTTACAGGAGCGGCGCAATGATGCGCAGAAACATGCCGCCGAGCAGAAACAACTTCGGGAACTGCTCTGCGCGAGTATAGGTGATTTCCTCACATGCCTTGAGTGTCTTTTGAAAATCTGCCTCCATGTCATCGATCACACCGATCCGCGAAAAGTACACAGCATCCTCAAAGTGAAGATAGAAACTCCGGTAGTCCAGATTGATGGTGCCGCAGGTGGCCCGAACGTCATCCGATATAAACTCCTTGGCATGAACAAAACCCGGGACGAATTCATAGATCTTCACGCCATGTCGGATAAGATTCTTGTAGTACGTCCTCGCCACAGCGTAAATCAGCCTCTTGTCGGGGATATGCGGCATGATGATCGAAACCTCCACACCTCGCTGCGCGGCATAGATCAGAGCCGTCACCATCTCGTCATCCAAAATCAGATACGGCGTCATGATGTGAACATAGCGCTGCGCCCGGTTCAGAATATCCATGTAGACCGTTCTTCCGATCAGGTAATCATCATATGGATTGTCTCCAAACGGCACGATGAAGCCATTCCTGCGGCCACAGCGGATATCTTTCAGCGCGGTCTGCTCTGCGTCCGTGAGAGCGTTCTCATGGCTGTACGCATATTTTTTCACGTCCTCTTCCGCCAGATCCGGCTCCCTGCCGGCAATGGTCCACATCTTGAGGAACATATATGTAAATGCGGTGACACTCTCACCTGCCACCATGACGCCGGTATCCTTCCAGTATCCGAAGCGTACGATGCGGTTCGCATACTCATCCGCCAGATTGATACCGCCGGAAAATGCCACTTTTCCGTCGATCACCACGATCTTGCGGTGATCCCGGTTATTCTGATACGTCGAGAGAATGGGGCGGATCGGCGCGAATGCGCGGGCATGTATCCCCATCTTCTCGAGTTTCTTGAAGTATCCGATCGGAAGGCGGGTCAGGGACGACATCCCATCATAGAGGACACGCACCTCTACTCCCTGTTTTGCCTTCTCCCTGAGCACAGCCAGACAATCATCCCAGACAGAGCCTTCGAAGATAATGAAATACTCCAGAAAGATAAAGCGCTCCGCCTTTTTGAGCATCTCGATCAGTTTCGGAATCTTTTCCTCGCCGGAAGAAAAGAATTGTGCATATTCACATGGAAATGCCGGCGTATTGCCGGACTGCCGGAAATATTCCAGAATCCCGCGCTCATCCGGCGCCTCTTCCCGGAAACGCTCCTGTGTCGGCTCGTCGACCTTCATCCGGCTGGTAACAATGTTCTCGATCCGCATTGTCTTTCTGATCAGTCTTCTCTTGCCCAGATCCAGTTCACAGTACAGATAAAAGAACCCTCCGAAGACCGGGAACACCAGAATCGGTGTGATCCAGGCGATCTTGAAGCTGGAGTTCATGTCCGAATTCACGATGCTCACAAAGATGCAGAATCCGAGCACGCTTAGGCCCATATTGATATACTGGGAGACGTCAATGGCGGCAACCAGCATCAGATACAGCACATATGCCTGCAGCAGGACCAGGGCTGCAACAATGGTCGTACGGCCGAACAGCATCCGCAGAATACCGACACCTTTGATCTTTTTCCCGGTCTGCTTCAGTTTCTGCAGATGATTCTTGTTCTCTTCCTTCCAGCGCTCCAGGATCTCAATCTCATCAGGCTTCATCATCTATCCCACTTATCGCAAAGAATATTGATCTGATTCGTAAATCTTGCGAGGTCCTTGTTCGCTCCGCCTTCGTTGTGCCGGATGACGTCCATCAGGCGCTCGCCGGCAGCGACAAGCCGCGCAAAAACGCCCTCGGCGCGACGCTGCTTTGCCGTTGAGCGTCTGGACTTCCGCTCCCGGTTCCCCTCACGCAGCATCTGGCCTGTCGCGAGATCGTAACACATGCCTGTGTACGGAGCCGTGGTGTTATACCCGTATCTGTCGTGGAGAAGCGCCGCAAAGGAATCGCAGACGGCATCCTCGCCGTGGACAATAAAGACATGCTCCGGTTTCCTCTGATCGATTGAAAGAAGCCAGCGGATCAGACCGTCTCTGTCCGCGTGGCCGGAGCTGTCCGGTATCTGAACGATCTCCGCTTTCACGGATATCGGTTCGCCAAACAGGGTGATCTCTTTCTTTCCGTCCAGGATCGCCCGCCCTGTGGTGCCTGCCGCCTGATATCCGGCGAAGAGAATCGTGCACTCCGGCCGCCACAGATTGTGCTTCAGATGATGGCGGATCCGCCCGGCCTCACACATGCCGGACGCCGATATGATCACCTTCGGCGTCGGATCGAAGTTGATCTGTTTTGACTCTTCACTCGTGGTCGCGAACTTAAGTCCCGGGAATACCAGCGGATTAATCCCTTTCTTCACCAGCGCGAGCGCCTGCTCGTCAAAATACCCGTAGATATTCTCCTGGAAGATGTTCGTCGCCTCGATCGCCAGCGGACTGTCGACATAGACGTCAAAGTCCTGCTTCTCAAGGTGCTGTTCCTTCAGCTCGCGGATAAAGTACAGAAGTTCCTGCGTTCTCCCGACGGCAAATGACGGGATCACCACATTGCCGCCGCGCGCCAGCGTGCGGTTGATGACATCCGCCAGAAACTGCACATAGTCGGGTTCCGGCGCGTGTTCGCGGTCGCCGTAGGTCGATTCCATGATCACGTAATCCGCTTCTCTCACATTGTATGTGGGATCCCGGATGATCGGTTTGTCAACATTGCCAAGATCCCCGGAGAATACCAGTTTTTTTGTAGTGCCATCTTCGGTGATCCAGATCTCCATACAAGCACTGCCGAGCAGATGCCCCACATCCTGAAAGCGCAGCTTCAATCCATCTGCGAGCGAATAGATCTTGTTATAGGAGCAGCCGTCAAACAGATCCAGGCACCCGACAGCATCCTCCATTGTGTAGATCGGCACGAATGTCTGCAGCACAGTCCCGGAGCGTCTGGCTTTCCGATTGCGCCACTCCGCCTCGAACTCCTGGATATGTGCGGAATCCTTGAGCATAATCTCGCACAGATCTTTTGTCGCTTCGGTCGTAATGACGCGGCCTCGGAATCCGTGCCCGTACATCATCGGGATCAGCCCCGAATGATCGATATGCGCATGGGACAGGAAGATATAATCCACATCCTTCGGGTCAACCGGCAGTGTCTGATTTTCATAGACATCATTGCCCTGCTCCATGCCGCAATCCAGGAGGATATTCAGCCCGCAAGCCTGCAGGAAATGACAGCTCCCGGTCACCTCATGATCCGCTCCCAAAAATGTCAGCTGCATACATTGCCTTTCTGGAATCAATCCGACGTCTGGTCTTTTGTTGAACTTGCACTTCCATTCCTTCCAGCCAGCGGATGGTTGAACTTTCTTAGCAGAAGCGGAACCTCGGCGATCAGCATGGCGATCCACCCGGCCAGATATGCCCACGGGAACGCCTCGATCTCCATGCCAAACCTGAAGACAAGAAAGAAACCGGCTGCCACGCGTACAGCCATATTGACGGTACTGGAGATGAGTGTCACCTTCATATCCCCGATGCCTCTGAAAAAGCCCTGCACGCCGTTGGTCATGGCAGGAAGAATGTACATGAACGCAATCAGTTCAAGATAGCGCACGCCTGTATGAATTACCGCTTCGTCATCGATGAAAAGCTTCATCAGCGGACCGGCAAAAAAGAAACAGACCAGCGCGACAGCGACACCGTATACAGCCTCGATCCGCATTCCGGCGAGGAATCCTTTTCTGACGCGCTCTTCTCTGCCTGCGCCCTCATTCTGGGCCATGAAGCTTGACATCGCGTGACCGATATTCTGCTGCGGCGTGTATGCGAAGTCATCAATCCGGTTTACCGCGGCAAAGGTCGCCATGACCGTGACACTCATGGAGTTGGCGAGTGCCTGCATGGCGATCTTTCCGAGCTGGACCGTGGCCTGCTGCATCGCGCTGGTGAGTCCGAATGCCACCGTCTTCCCGAACAGTTTCCTGTCAAAGACCAGCCACTCCCTGCCAAGCTCCAGGATCGGAACTCTCTTCGAGACATAGACGACGCAGAACAGGGCTGACAGAGCTTCGGAGACAACCGTAGCGACAGCGCATCCGACACTTCCGAGGTTGAATACGATGACGAATATAAGGTCACCCGCAACATTGAGCGCGGCTGAGATCACCAGAAACAGAAGCGGCGTGTTTGCGTCTCCCAGCGCCCGCATAGTGTTGGCGAAAAAATTGTAGACAAATGTAAAGACAAGCCCGATGAGTACAATTCTCAGGTACACAACCGCCTCGTCCATGACCGCTTCCTGTGTCCGGATCAGGAGGAGAAGCTGCGGCGCAAAAATAATGCAGACAGCTGCGAAACAGAATGAAAAGATGAGTCCGCCGATCATGGCTGATGATGTCTGACGCTTGAGTGTGGCGATATCCTTGCTGCCATAGTACATTCCCATCAGAATGCCGGCGCCGATGCACATTCCCGTGATGAACAGAATGGCCAGCGTCATGATCGGGTTACTGGTACCCACGGCAGCGAGAGCCTCCTCACCGACAAACTTGCCGACGATAATACTGTCTGTCGCATTGTATAAAAGCTGGAACACATTGCCCAGCACCAGCGGAATCGTAAACCGGATCAGCATCGGTGTGATCCGTCCTTCCGTCATATCATGAACCATGAAGGGCCCTCCCCGTGTGATTGTCTACGTTCATCTTACAACCCCCGCCGGTCTTTTACAAGAAATCCGGGATTTTCCAGCTATGCGCCGCACCTCCCTGCAGTGCAGAGCCAAATAAAAAGCAGCTCCCTTGCGGGGGCTGCCACATAATCATTATTTTCGGAATCCGTCATACTTCTGCGTCTGCAGCATATCTTCTGCCCGCCGGATCTCATCCTTAGTCGGTGGTTTCACGCCATCAAGCGTATACGGGATGCCGAGTTTCTTCCATTTGCCAATACCGAGGGTGTGATACGGCAGAACTTCAAAGCGCTTCACAGTCTTCAATTCTGCGACAAAATCCCGGAGAGCCTTCAGCTCTTCATCCGAATCGGTAAGCCCCGGAACGAGGACCTTGCGGATCCACAGATCCACACCGTGATCCGAGCACCAGCGCGCCATCGCAAGGATGTTCTCATTGGTCCACCCCGTTAGCGCCTTGTGCTCGTCCGGATTCATCTGCTTGATGTCCAGTATCACCAGATCCGTCGCCTTCATCAACCGCTCAAACTTTGAAAAAAACGGCTCCTGTGTGGTAAACGGATTTCCAGACGTATCAAGTGCAGTATGGACGCCTTCCTCTTTTGCCAGTTCAAACAGTTCAGTCACAAAGTCGATCTGCAGCAGAGCCTCTCCGCCGCTCACCGTGATGCCGCCCTTGTCGCCCCAGTAATTCCGGAAGCGCAGTGCCTTGTCGAGAGCCTCCCTGGGCGTCATCTCCTCGCCGCCTTCCATGCTCCACGTCTCGGGGTTGTGACAGTACCGGCAGCGCATATGGCACCCCTGCAGGAAAAAGATGTAGCGAACCCCCGGACCGTCTACGGAGCCGAAACTCTCAACGGAATTCACATACCCTGTCGTCATGGCTGTCTCCTCTCAATAAAAGTGGAACTGCCGGGGCATCAGCGCCTGCGGCAGTTCCGGGT
>DGVL01000059.1 GCA_002394965.1 Lachnospira sp. UBA4285 | reverse complement strand
CTTATTGCTCACCATTCTGGGAATATCGCGCTGACAGGGCTGCAATGCCGCTTTCTGCGGTTTGTACGGAATATGGCGTGATGGCGGTTTCTGTGGAGCCTTATTCAAAAGCGGACGATTCGGATTGTGGGTATATAAAAAACGGAGTGATTGCAGCGCTGCCGTGCTCCGCTGGTGTGTCCCTCGGTTATACAAATGATCCATGCACGATGAAGAATAAGCGCGACCCCATGCCTTCGGTCTGTGACCGCACGCAGGCTGCCAGAACCAGCGGGACAATCTACTATATGCCGGGTACCAGGAACAGAATTCATGAGATAATCCGATCAGAGTATGAAATGCGGCGGGAAAAGCCGGTGTTTCATAAGAGGTATAAAGAAGCAGCCCTCGGCCTTCTTGATTCACTTGTCAATTTGCATTGGAATTCTGAAGACAGAGAATATACAAATGTCAAATGCTGTCCGCCTGCTGACAGAACACTGCGGCCATGGAGAAATGTTACAGAAATTGGCTGGACAGGTGGCGCTGTTTTGGGTTATCCATTGATACTTGTGCGTGATGTGTTGGGAGAAAGTGCGGATAAAAAGCTTCAAAATGCCATGAGCGGTGCGGAGATATTAAACCGTATTTCCGAAAGCTATAATGAAGTTTCTGGTATGTATAATGATTTGATGAAGCCTCAGAATGGGAGCAAAGTCAACGGTTGGTGGACGGGATTTGGCCTGGTGAAAGACTGTCATTGCGCCTATACCAATGGTAGTGCGCTTCATTATATTCTGAAAACAATATTGTATTTGAAAAAGCATAATCAGAATTTTCCGCAGAGATGGCTGGAGAATGCACTCAGGGTACTTGACACTGTGATTTCACTACAAAGATTAGATGGTGCTTTTGGATATACTTTTGCAGAAAATCGTAAGAAAGTGACAGACTGGGATGGATTCGCAGGATGTTGGTTCGCAGCGGCATCTGCATATGCATATCAACTCACTGAAATTCAGAAGTATGAGCAGGCAGCGGAAAAAGCAGCAGATTATTACTATATGAATGTGAAAAAACTTATGTGTTCTGGGACCCCGATGGATACCTGGAAATCGGTTGATGAGGAGGGAAATCTCGCTTTTATCCGGACATGCAGAATACTGCATGAGAATTCCAGGAATCCGAAGTGGCTTGATTATCTTAAAGAAGGTGCGGATTACGAATGTTTATGGCGATATGGATATAGAACAAGGCCTGATTTCAAACCGCTTACGCCTGCTTCGGGAAATTGGAATTCCTGTGGCGGTTCAGTGACATCTGTTTCGAATCCGCATATTCATCCCATGGGAGCGATCATTAACGAAGATCTGTATTATCTGGGAGAACAGTTGCATGATACTTATTATTGCGACAGGGCTGAAGATGGTATTTCGTGGCTGATGCAGACACTGGAACTGTATCCGGATAAGACTGGGTATGGCCAATATGGGATACTTTCTGAACGGTGGTGCCCAAGCGATGGTCTGACGATAGAAAGATATAGTAATGGCAGACCATATAGCTCATGGTTTTCCAGTAATTTGTGGGCCGTTGCCAATGCTCTTGAGCAGGTTTGTGAAGAATATTTAAAGACTGAAGAGAAATCGACGAAGAAATATTAAATGGAGAATGCTATATGACAGAGCCCAGAATCTGGTTTGACAGGCCGGCAGATAATAAAGACTGGAATGAGGCATTGCCGATCGGAAACGGCCGCATCGGCGCGATGGTCTTCGGAAATGCGGTCAGTGACCGGCTGCAGATAAACGAAGAGAGTATCTGGTATGGCGGGCCGAAGGACCGGTGTAACCCGCAGGCCAGACAAGCGCTGCCGGAAATCAGGAGCCTGATAGCGCAAGGCAGACTACCAGAGGCGGAAAGGCAGATGCGCTACAGCCTTGCCGGTATTCCGCAGAGTGAACGCCCCTATCAGCCGTTGGGGGACTGCAGGTTTACATTCTGGAATCTGGAGGGAAAGAAGTGCTTTGAATACAGGCGGGAGCTGAATCTTGAAGACGCTGTCTGTACCGTGACTTTCAGAATTGGCGGAGTACGGCATGAGAGACAGTATTTTGCCAGCTGTTCATCGGATTGTCTGTTCATGATCTGTAAGGCGTCTGAACCGGGACAGATAAGCTTTGATGGGCTTCTGACGAGAGAGCGCTTTTATGACACGATCCGTGCTGTTGATGATCACACCATTGCATTGTGTGGCCGTGCGGGAACAGACGGTGTAGACTATGAGCTTTTACTTACGGTGTTCGCCGAAGGGGGGAACGTGAGCGTAAGGGGCGAAAATCTTGTCGTCACGGGCGCAGATGAGGCGGTCGTTTTAATAAACGGGGGCAGCACGTTCCGGTATGTATATCCGGAGCTGGTTGATAATGACGCCCCTGCAGCCTGGGCATCTCACACGAAAGAAGACGTGAGAGAACGGGAAAAGGCACAGCTTGAGGCTGAACTGAGAAAAAGCTTTTATGATTTCACAGAAATGAGTGACACACTGCGGGGAGCGGTACAGAAAGCTGAGAAAAAGCATGCAGACAGCTTCTCGCAACTGTTTCATGGTGTGCGGCTTGAGCTTGCTGCGGATGAGGAGCGTGACAGTTTACCGACAGATGTCAGGCTTGCTAAACTGAAAAAGGGCGAAGATGATCCGGGACTTGTACAGACATATTTTGATTTTGGGCGGTATCTTCTGATTTCGAGCAGCAGAGGCAGTCTGCTTCCCGCAAATCTTCAGGGGATCTGGAATGAAAGCATGCTTCCGCCTTGGGATTCAAAATATACCATCAACATAAATACCGAGATGAACTACTGGCCGGCTGAAGCCTGCGGGCTTGATATTTGTATGCAGCCTCTGTGGCAGCTGCTTAAGCGGCTGGCTGTCAATGGGCGGAAAGCGGCAGCGGAACTGTATGGCTGCCGTGGCTTTATGGCTCATCATAACACGGATCTGTGGGCAGATGCGGCGCCACAGGATCTGTGGCTTCCTGCAACATTCTGGGTTATGGGAGGTGCCTGGTTATGCAATCAGATGTATATGCGATACGTTTATACAGGCAGTATCGACTGGCTGGAGCTCTTCTTTCCTGTTCTGGAGCAGGCCGTTGTCTTTTTTGAAGATTTTCTGGTCCGGAAGGGTGATACATTTGTTGTTTCACCATCAGTTTCGCCGGAAAATACATACCGGATGAAAGACGGTACGGAGGGACATGTCTGTGAGAATTCAACGATTGATGTTTCCATTCTGCGGGAACTTCTGCGGCATTATCTGGAGGCGCACCGCATCCTGACAGAGTGTGGACGCATTCAGCAGGACTTTGCGCCGAGAGAAGCTATTTCAGAAAAGGCAGGTGAAATACTTGATCATCTTCCGGAACTTAAGATTGGAAGATATGGGCAAATCATGGAATGGCAGGAGGACTACGAGGAACCAGAGCCGGGACATCGGCATATCTCTCAACTGTACGGACTGTTTCCGGGTGAGGAGGTATCTGTCAGGAAGACACCGGAACTGGCACGGGCTGCAAAAAGAACCATTGAGAGACGCCTGAGCAACGGCGGCGGCCAAACGGGCTGGAGTGCTGCCTGGCTGATCTGCCAGTATGCGGCACTTCATGACCGGGAAGGCGCCGGCAGGATGCTTCGAAAACTTCTCACAGATTCTACGGCTGTCAATCTGATGGATACGCACCCTCGCGCGGGCGGCAGCGTGTTTCAGATTGACGGAAATCTGGGGGCCACTGCCGGCATCATCAATATGCTGATACAGGATGACGGAGAATACATTTTTCTGCTGCCGGCATGCCCGGCAGACTTGAAAAGCGGAAGGCTGGAAAATGTCTGCCTTCGTGGAGGAGCAAAAGCTTCCATGACATGGGAGAACGGCAGGGTGAAACGGCTGACGGTTTATCGGAAAAATACCGGGTGGTCAAGAAAATACGAGGGTCTTGATACAGAAACTGTAGTAGAATGCAGATTGCAATAAATATGCAGAAAGCATCAGTATTATGAAGCATACATATATGCTCCTGATTTACACATTCGGATTGGCAGAGTAATGAAGATCAATATCTTTCACAAAAAACACCTTGCCGCCAGAACTCTGGCAGTAATCATTTCGGTTATTCTGATGGGGTTTTCGCTGTCGTGGCTGTTCTGGATCGATATGGGGGCAGATCCCTATACTGTCATGAACCGCGCTATCGCGACGCGACTTGGAATGAGCATCGGGAACTGGCAGCTGATTCTCAATACGGTGCTGTTTCTTCTGGTCCTGCTCTTTGGAGGCGATAACATCGGAATCGGAACACTTGCCAACATGACGCTGGTAGGGTATTCACTTGACTTTTTCACTTACCTTTGGAACCGGACGATCCCGAAGGAGCAGACGACACAGGGGAGCGCGCGCCTGTTGATTCTTGCACTGGCGCTTCTCCTGTTCGTGCTATCGGCAGCGGTGTACATGGATGTACATCTCGGCGCCTCGCCATATGACGCGGTTCCGTTCATCCTTTCGAAACATCTCTCGAAGCTTCCGTTCCGCCTGGTGCGGATGGCATATGATTTCACGTGTGTGGGAATCGGATGTCTGCTGGGTGCCCGTCTTCAGGCTGTTCCGGTTCTGATGGCACTGTTGCTTGGGCCGGCAGTTGCCGCTGTAGCCCGGTACGGCGCGAAGTACTTTCCGGCTGTGCTGGGGGAAGACGATTGAAATGGCTCCTGCAGTGCGATTCCTGCCAAGGGCCGGCATAGTTGTCTGTACATGGCATTCATCTCGGCGGCGCGTCCTCGCTGCGCTGCTGCTGGTGAGCCTCGGGATTATCCTCTCGGGGAGAAAGAAGCGGTGAAACTCTTGTGAAGCGCTAATCAGCTGTATATAATAAGACCGATATTTGCAGGCGCGGCAAAGATGCTGCGGACTGCGGCGGGAGGATAGTTCCCGCTGCGGCTTCCGCCAGGATCTTTGCCGCTATTTTTGTGCAGAGAGGAAAAGAGGAGAGATATGGCCAGAGACAATTCTTTGAAACCAGAGAAAGAGACGACGGATTCCGATTACCCATTGACGCACGTACCCAAAAAGGCCAGACGCACGTTCTTTTCGGTGATGGCGGTACTTCTTGGAATTACGTTCTTCAGTCCGACCATGGCTGTCGGGGCACAGATCGGCACGGCATTCACGTTTGGCAATGTACTTCTGATCACACTGATGGGGGATCTGATCCTTGGAGTGTATGTCGCTGTCAACTGTGGGATTGGGGCAAAGACAGGTCTGACGAGCGTAATGCTCTGCCGGTATACATTTGGCAAGGCCGGTGCAAAGTGGGCGGATCTGCTTCTCGGAGGCACCCAGATCGGCTGGTATGCGTACGTGAGTGCATATGTCGGTATGTTGTTTGCGACGGCATTCAACCTTCCGGGAGCTGCCACGTGGTTTACACTTGCCTGGGCACTTATCTTCGGTGTTACCGCTTTGTATGGGTACAAGGCGATGGAAAAGATCGCATATGTTGCGGTTCCGGCGCTTCTGATTCTCGTTATTCTCATTCCGATTCTCGGAATCCGGGCTGCTGGCGGTATGAACGCGCTGGTATCAGCGGTTCCTACGACCTCCATGAGTGTTGCCACAGCGATGACGGCCATTGTCGGGACGTTCTCTTCCATGGGGACGCAGGCATGCAACTGGTCCCGCTTCTCCAGAAGTACGAAGTCGGGATTCTGGTCAGGCTTTGTGGCATTTATGATCGGCAATACGGTCATGCTGGGGGCTGGCATTGTCGGAGCGCTCGCTTTCGGCGAGTCGGATTTTATTGTCATCCTGATGAATCTCGGACTTTCTGCGGTGGCCCTCGTTGTTCTCACTCTGAATATATGGACGACAGCGCATGCGGGCGCTTACGCATGGGCGGTTGCCGGAGCGGAAGCGGCCAATAAAGAAAACAAGACGCCCTTTCTTCTCATCGGCCTTGCGATTGCAGTTGTTCTGGCCTGCACAGGTATCTACAATCAGCTGATTCCGTTTCTGAACATTCTCGGCGTCTTCATTCCTCCGATCGGCGGCGCGATTATCGGGGATTATTTCTTCACATTCAAGCGCAGACTGCCGAAGGTTGAGTATGTTACATTTAAGATGCTCCGCATATCTCCGGTAATCGCATATGTGGCAGGAACCATCGCCGCATGGGTTACCAACGTATCGAATGTGGGCGTTCCTCCGCTTCTTGGCATTGCTGTCTCCATTGTCTGCGTGCCGATTGCCAATGCGGTTCTGAAGGCTGCCGGGATCGAGGATATGCATGGGATCCGCGATCATGCGGAATATGTCTGACCGGAAGCAGGGAAGCAGCCAAAGGGAGATGGTGAGATGAATATCGGAAATCTGTTTTCAATTAACGGCACAATTTCAACACAGGTGCTCAGTGTTGTCGGACTTCAATACGGGCCTGCAGGGGCTCAGACAAGGGAAGAAGTCGATGAAAACCTTCAGACACTGCTGGAATATATGGACGCGGCTGTCAGCGGCTATCCGGGAGCAGATCTGGTTGTTGCACCGGAAGCCTGTATTCAGGGATTTGCTCCGACCGGATTTGAAGACGCGATCCTGACAGAAGACAGTCCGGAAGTGCAGACGATCTGTGAACGCTGCCGAAAGCTTTCCATTTGGGGCGTGTTTGGCCTGCTTTTTTGGACGGACAGCAGAAAATGCTATGAAAACACGGCCATTGTCGTGAATGACAAGGGAGAAATCATACACCGTTACGTGAAGATGAATCCCTGGATTCCGTTTGAAAATTCGCGTCCAGGAAAAGAGTGCACGGTATGCGACGGGCCCAAGGGCTCTAAACTCGGCATTATCATCTGTGCAGACGGCGATTATCCGGAAATCTGGCGGGAGGCCGCATATCGAGGAGCCAATGTCATCATCCGCCCGACACATTACATGGATCCGTATGAAGAGGCATGGAGTATCACCAACAAGGCAGGAGCCTATTTTAACCAGGTGTATGTAGTCGGCGTCAACTGTACCGGACTTACCCGGAATGAAAGCCGTTCCTGCTTCGGAAGAAGTATGATTCTCGGCCCTGATGGAAATATAATCACACAGATGGCAGATCATCCGGGGCTTATCAAGGCGGATTTGTATCCCGGGATCATTGACAAGATTCATGAGCAGGCGGTGCATTCTGCTCCGATGTTTACCTTTAATCACAGGGGAGCCAGCTGCCCGGATATGCGCGGAGAAGGAGACCAGGCCATGCGGTATACCGCATATGGATACAGGAAAGGAAGAGAAGAGAGATGACTAAGCCGGCGTACCCTGCACTGTTTCACTATATCCAGAAAGCTCTGGCGGACGTGACATATCCTGCGACAAAACAGGAGATTCTTGACAAGGCAGGAGAGAATCCCGTCTTCACAGACTGGGAAGTATCAGTGCCGCTCTCCGTATTCGTGAAGGGAATTGAAAAAGAGCAATTCTCCTGCGCCTCAGATTTCTACTGCGCGCTGATCGCGGCAATGAGCGGATGAGGAGGATTTCTAAGGGTTTACAGCGCCCCATCTGTGGTACCATCGATAATTATAATGCCAGTGTGCACCACGAGTCGTCGTATGTGATTGCGGGAGCGTACCGGGAGGGCGGTTTCTGAGAGAATGGCGGCAGATCTGCCAGGGGGGTGATGATCTTGATACAGGAGAAAAAACTTGTCAGCGGCTGCACGGGAGAGTCGGAGGGCTTCAACACGCAGCTGTTGTATTTCACGTGTTCTTCGCTGACAGACGACGACCGGTTTTTGTTTCTGCTCACGGACCGGACGGGAGATCCGAATGTGGCTGTGAGAGACTTGCGCACGGGCAGGGAGCGTGTGCTCACGGACAACCGGAACGGGCTTATGAAGAGCTACGTCTACTTTGATGGGGATCCGGGGAAGGGCTTCAGCAAGGCCAGCGTCTCGCTTGACGCGGGCCGGGGCATCGCGTATTACATTCAGGATGATGAGATCCGGTGTGTGGACCTTGCAGGAAGGATCCGGATTCTGAACCGGATCCCGGAAGGCCGGGTGACGGCTTTTACGCATGTCTCAAAGGACGGTGGGCGGCTGTGTGTGCCGATGACGGACGGGCGGTGCCTGGACTATGATCCGGCGACGGAAGGGGAGGGACTGGACCGGCGCCCGGTCTACAATATCGACCGTCGGGTGCAGGACGAGGATCTGTCCAGTTATCTCTGCGTCTATGACACGGAAAGCGGTGCGCTGCTGTATGAAAAGCGGATCCCGAAGTGCTGGATCACGCATGTCCAGTTTGACCCGGTGAACCCGGATATCATTCTGTACAATCACGAGTGGGCCTGCTCTGACTGCGGTATCCGGAGGATGTGGCTGTATGATCGCGCGCGGGATGCGATCAGGCGGGTCCGGACAGAGGGCTCTGACACGCTGGGGAATCCGCGCGGATTCGCGAGGAAGCGCGGGGACTGGGTCTGCCACGAGATGTGGAGTGAGGACGGCAGATATATCATCTATCATGGCGGCTATGAGAACGGGCCGGCCATGGTGGGACGCTTTGACCTTTCCTCCGGGCAGTTCCATGAGATCGCGCTGCCGGATGACTACAAGTCGTATGGTCACTTCACGATGGATGCCCGGGGGGATCTTGTCTGCGACGGGTATTACCGCCACCCGGGGGACAGGCTGATACAGCGCGAAAACAGCACGGACAACGGCCCGGATCCGCACAAGAAGGACGGACTGTACATATCCTTTGTCCGCCCGGACTGGGAGGCGGGGAAGCTCGCTTGGACGCCGTTCTGCCGGCATGACAGTGACTGGCTCGGGCAGGACGCGCACCCGCACCCGATCTTCAGCCATGATGGGAACACGGTGTATTTCAACAGCCGGACCGGGCGGTATGGAAAGGTGTATGCGGTCCGGGTTGTTAAAAATATCTAAATTTGCTCTTGACATTTTGTAAACTGCGTCATAGAATCGGCATCACAAAAGCATATGAAGACCGGCTGTGAAGAGAACAGTCCCGGAAACGAATGGCACAGAGAGCTGTCGGGTGGTGCGAGACAGTACAGGACTTCCGTGGAGAATCATCTCTGAGCCTCGGTGCAAAACGAAGCCTTGTTTGAGGATCAGGGTTTTCAGTAAGTGCCGACGGAGGATCCCCGTTATCGCAGATCACGCATTGTCAGATGCGGCTGAGTGGCCGGCGCCGTGAGACGCCGACAGAAAGAGTGGTACCGCAGAGAGCGCAAAGCTCCTGTCTCTTTCCCAGATCCAGAAAGGATCCCGGAAAAAGACAGGAGCTTTTTTTAGCGGACATTGTTCTGCAGCCGGCTCTTCATACGGCTTTTGCTTCAAGCCCCGGGCGGAAAGGAACGGAGCAGAAATACAACAGCCGCAGGAAGAATGCGGCAGGAGGAGAGGATTATGAAGGTACTGGAAAAAGCAAGCGATTTCGTCGGCAAGTGGATGGCGGTTATCGTCCTGGCGGTAGCTGCCCTGGCTCTGTTTGCCCCGCAGACCTGCACCTGGATCAAGACAAGCTGGGTCAACTGGCTGCTCGGCATTGTAATGTTCGGCATGGGCCTCACGATGAAGGCTTCCGACTTTGCAGCGGTCTTCAAGAGACCGAAAGACGTTATTCTCGGGGCAGTCTGCCAGTTCACGCTGATGCCGCTGATCGCATTCGCCCTGTGCAAGATTTTTCAGCTTCCGACGGAGCTGGCGATCGGAGTGATTCTGGTCGGCACATGCCCGGGCGGTACGTCTTCCAACGTTATGACGTATCTGAGCCACGGTGATGTTCCGCTTTCGGTTTCCATGACAACGGTTTCCACACTTCTTGCACCGATCATGACACCGTTCCTGACACTGGTCTACGCGGGCAAGACAGTCGATGTGAAGTTCTGGGCGATGTTCCTGTCGGTTCTGGAAGTTGTACTGTTCCCGATCATTCTCGGACTTGTAGTCAACCATTTCTTCGGCCGCTTTACGCAGAAGGCCACCAAAGCTCTTCCGCTGGTTTCCACCACGGCCATCGTCATGATCGTTGCCGCCGTTGTATCTGTAAATTCCGCACGTCTGATGACGGTCGGCGGTCTGATCGTTGTCGTCGTTATGCTCCACAATCTGATCGGATATCTCACCGGATATCTTGTATCCAAGGCTCTGAAGCTTGACACGACCAAGTGCCGCGCGATCTCGATCGAGGTCGGCATGCAGAACTCCGGTCTGGCTACCAGCCTGGCAGCCACGCATTTCGCCCAGTATCCGCTGGCGACCGTCCCGGGCGCGGTATTCTCTGTATGGCACAACATCTCCGGTGCACTTCTGGCGGCGTTCTTTAACCACAGATCTGCTAAGGAGGAAGCAAGGGAAAAGGCAGCAGCCAGGGCCTGAAGTCCTGAGAGAACAGGCTTTCTACATGGCAAAATAGTCGTGCATGAGCAGTGATATGGAGAGGTAGATGCGCTGATAGTAATCGTCCAGATTGACTCCGGTAAGATCCCGGATCATCTGGATCCGGTTCATCATCGTGTGCCGATGTATAAAAAGCCGTTCTGCCGCATGGGTGATATTGCAGTTTTCAGCCAGGAACACCCGCAGAGTCTGTACCAGATGGGTCTGGTCGCTTCTGTCCTTTTCGAGAAGTTTCCGGAGCACTGTGTTTTCCTGACAGAATGAGTGCTCTTTGCTGTAACAGCTGCTGAACATCCGGATGAAAGCATAGTCGTCGTAACAGCACACGCCGCGCCTGGCGTTGACCTGGTCCAGGAGTGTCAGGCACTGCAGACAGTGACTGTAGGCTTCAGAAAGCTCATCCATGGAGAAGAAGCGGTCACAGGCCGCATAGATATTCAGGCCTGCGTCCTCTGATAAAAAAGTAAGCTGGATCTGAAGATCGTAAGTGAGAGCGGCTTCCTTTTCCGGATTCTGAAAGCTCAGCCCGATCGCCATGTAGCGGTCTTCGGCGGTCCTGGCAACGCAGATGCCGGCGTACGATGCGACAAAGGACTGAAGATGCGACATCGTTTCTTCCATCTGGGAAGAATCCTTGTCATCGCTGTGGATGATGGTGAAAAGAAGCAGATAGAAGGTGTCGGCGCTGTAGCTGTCCTGCTGGACGGCCGTGCGGAGGCTGTCCCGGAATGAAGCGATGAGGGCCTCCTTTTCAAAGTTGAAGCGCGACCATATGTCCCGGTCTTTATTCAAGGCATCCAGAATGACATGCAGGATGCCTGAAAAGGAAAAGCGGGAGGGCATCTCCAGAACCGGCAGACTGTATGTATCTGCTGCTTCGACGATGTAGCCGGGAATGGCGCTGATGTAATAGCCGGTCTGAATTACCAGCGCGGGAATTCCTCTGGACTTCAGCCGCTGAATCAGATTCGGGTAGTGCTTCTCGTCATCCAGATCATATCCGGTGGTGATCAGGAGTTCACCGCGGTTTACCGTGTCCGGTGAATCGAGGATTTCCATAATGTTGACCCAGGTGACCGGCGCGTCGATTCCGTCGGCACCAGCCGCCAGCTTCATACCGGGGAAGAGATCCCGTTCGAGCAGTTCTCGTACCGTGAATGCCATAGGCTTTCTCCTGAAGACTGCGAATACATATATCAGCAAAGTGCCAGAAAAGGCGCCGGGGAAGTGTTCCCTGGCGCCTTTGCCATGCTAAGACATATGAAACGGGTTATGGGGATGAAGTTGATCATCCTGCCCTGAAGTATACGCATCCTTCATCCGGATTGTCAAATCCCGGCAGCCTTGTGCCTGGCGTAATCCGCGATCATGCGGACAGCGGCTTCTTTTCCGGTTCTTGCTGTGTTGATGCAAAGGTCATAGTAAGCCGGCGAATCCCATTTCTCTCCGTGAGAGTAATACTCACAGTACTGCCGGCGGTAGCGGTTGGTCCGGCGCACCATGGAGGAGGCCTCCTGTTCCGAAACTTTCATTCGGGAGGCGATTTCGCTGACGCAGTCAGCCTCCGGCGCTGTGATGAATACAGATACGACATTCGGGTAGTCCTTCAGGATATAACCGGCGGACTTACCCATGATGATACAGCCTTCGTTATCCGCCAGGTTGCGGATGATCTCGGACTGAATGTTGAAAAGATTGTCATCCGAGATGAATCTGGAGGAAGAAGGCTTCACGATATAGTCTCTCGGCGTCGGGACAAGAAGTTTCTTCAGGCGGGCATAGCGCAGTTTCTCGTTGGAGTTATAGAAAGCGGCTTCGTTGATGCCGCTCTGCTGGGAAGCCATATCGAGAATCTGATTGTCGTAGCACGGGATTTTCAGCGACTCACTCAGGGCAACACCGATCTGTTTGCCTTTGCTTCCGAAGGTGCGGGCAATGGCGATCACTATGTGGTTCATACGCAAATCCCCCTTTCAAAAGAACCGTTTGGAATCTGCTGTCAGTATAAAAAATGTTCTGCGAAATGAACGGGACCAGACTGTCCAGAAAATACCCCCGCAGGCTGGCCGGACTGTCCATAAAAGCTTGCGTGTGCAGCGTGGGGAGCTGCATGCGAGGGCACTTTCAGTCCACAAATGGACAAATTGCCCCGGAATGCCCCGGTGAAATGGACAAACTGCTCGTTGAGCAGACGGCATGTGACGTGAGAACATCAGAACAATCAAAAGCGGACCGGCAAGGCACAGAGCCTTCCGGACGCTTTGACAGAGGAAATTAAAGCGAAGGCGCTTTGCAGAGACACTGCAGGGCGCTTTTTGTTGTCTTGGATTCCTCTGGCACAAAGGACGAATTGTCCTTTTACGCTGACAGTCCACCAGGGAGGAGATGTGCGATGAAAGCAGATGCAGTTGTGATCGGCGGCGGAATCATCGGCTGCGCGGCAGCATATTATCTTGCCAGATCCGGCCTGCGGCCGGCCCTGATCGAGAGGCGGGGGATCGGAGAGGAGACCTCCTGCGCCTGCGACGGATTCATAATGCTGCAGACCAAGAAACCGGGGCTTCCCCTGCGCATGGCGATGAGCAGTGCGAGGATATATGAGCGTCTCTCGCAGGAGCTGGGGTATGACATCCAGTACCGCCGCCCGGGCGGGCTTGTCCTGATCGAAACGCAGGAGATGAAAGAAATCATGGAAGGCGTGGTGGACAGGCAGACAAAAGAAGGCATGGATGTCGAGTTCATCGGGAACGCGAAGCTGAAAAGTCTGGAGCCTTTGGTTTCGGAGAAAATTCCGGCAGCAGTGTACTCACCGATGGACGGCGATGTGAGCCCGATTTATACGACCCGTGCACTGGCAAAGAGGGCGGCGGAGCTGGGGTGCGAGATCTGCACGGGCAGTGCGGTGACAGGGATTCGGGTACAGGACGGAGAAGTCCGGGCGGTCGTCACGGACAAAGAGACGATTGAGACCGGGACGGTGATCAACTGTGCCGGGGTCTGGGCACCAGAGATCGGAGAGATGATGGGAATTCATATCCCGATCCGGCCGCGGCGCGGTCACATTCTCGTGAGTGAGGCGGTGGCGCCGGCCCTGCGCCATGAGATCACCGATGCCCGTTACATAGCGATCAAACACGATCCTTCCATACTGGAGAAAGCCACAGATCCGACGTTCCGACAGGGGATCAGCCTGAGTATGGAGCAGACGGAGAATGGTAACTTCCTGATCGGGAGTGCCAGAGAATTCGCGGGTTTTGATACGGACTGCCGGTTCGATATTCTGAAGGGGATCAGCGAGTACAGCACACGCTTCTTCCCGGCCCTGCGCAATGTCAATATGATCCGCAGTTTCGTCGGGATGCGGCCGTACTGTGAGGACGGTGTTCCCATCATCGGCCCGGTGAGCCGTGTCCACGGAGCATTTATCGCAGCCGGGCACGAGGGAGATGGCATCGCCCTGGCACCGATCACCGGGCGCACCGTCGCGGAGATGGTTCTTGGGCGGGAGACGGAGTTTGACATGACGTCATTTTCTTTTGACAGATTTCTGAAGTGAGGAGGCAGAAACGATGAGCAGAATCGGAGAGCATCCCATACTGGAATACACGAAAGGAAAGCGGGTTTCATTCACCTTTGACGGCAAGGTGATACAGGGATATGAAGGAGAATCCATAGCCTCTGCACTTCATGCGGCGGGAATCCGCAAACTTCACGAGAGCGAGGTGAAGAGGCGGCCGCGCGGATTGTTCTGCGCGATCGGGAACTGCTCATCCTGCCTGTGCCGGGTCGACGGCCGGGAGAACGTGCGGATCTGCATTGAGCCGCTGCGTGAGGGAATGCGGGTGGAATCGCAGAACAGCAAGGCTGTCCTGAGGCCGGCGGATCCCGCGGGAAGCATCCGGCAGGAAGAGACGATCCAGACCGATGTGCTTGTGATCGGCGGCGGCCCGGCCGGGCTGAATGCGGCGATCGAGAGCGCTTCCCACGGCCTGAAGGTTGTGATGCTGGACAGGAATTCGCTGCTGGGAGGACAGTTGAACAAGCAGACGCACAAGTTCTTCGGGTCTGAGAAGGCGAAGGCGGGCACGAGAGGATTCGTCATCGCGCAGGAACTGGAAGAGAAGCTCGCCGGATATGGATCGGTAGACGTACAGAAAGAGACGACTGCGCTGGGGTACTTCAAGGACGGAACTGTCATGGCAGAGTCGAAAGGGCGGGTTTGTTCTTACCGCGCGAAGGCAACGATTATCGCAACCGGCGCCTCCGAGCGGACACTGATCTTCCCGGGAAATGATCTCCCTGGCATCTATGGGGCCGGAGCGGTTCAGACGCTGATGAACATTGACGGCATCATGCCCGGCCAGACAGCTGTCATGGTGGGTGGCGGGAATATAGGCCTGATCGTCAGCTATCAGCTCCTTCAGGCGGGCGTTGCGGTGGCGGCGGTCGTGGAGGCGGCTCCGCACTTCGGCGGCTATCAGGTCCACGCCAACAAGCTGCGCCGGGCCGGCGTTCCGATCCTGACGGGCCACACCGTCAAGTACGCTTTTGGAGGCGACAGTCTTGAGGGGGTGGTGATCACAGCGCTGGATGAACACTTTAATCCGGTGCCGGGGACGGAACAGACGATCAAAGCGGACATTCTCTGCATGGCCGTCGGCCTTTCGCCCATGACGGAGATGTTCTTCCAGGCCGGTTGCGATATGAAGTTCATCCCGCAACTTGGCGGATACGTTCCGCGCATCGACGAGTACCACCGCACAAGCGTGCCGGGGCTGTATGCGGCGGGGGACGCCGGCGGCGTCGAGGAGGCGACGAGTGCACAGCTCACCGGCCGGATCGCCGCCCTGTGCGCAGCGAGGGATCTGGGAGCTGCGGATGATTTTGACCGCGAGTTTGCAGACTTGCAGAGCCAGCTCTCTGAACTGCGGGCAGGTCCGCTGGGGCAGAAGATCCTTTCCGGACTTGACAGGATGAAAGACGAGGGAGGTGTTTCCTATGGGAAATTCTGAAGATCTGCTGGTGGTGGATGAAAAAGTGCTGAACCGTGTGCCATCAGAGGAGCGCCGGGCAAAGGGCCCCTACGCCATGATCGAGTGCTTTCAGCACATTCCCTGCAATCCCTGCACGAAGGCCTGCCACTTCGGAGCGATCCGGCCGATGAAGGACATCAATGAACTTCCGAAGGTCGACTATGACAAGTGCACGGGGTGTGGCCTGTGTGCGGCGCACTGCTCCGGTCTTGCCATATTCATCATCAATGAAGCATTTTCCGATACACAGACAGAAATTCTGATGCCGTACGAATATCTCCCGAGGCCGGAAAAAGGAGCTGTGGTGGACGGCGTCAACCGGGACGGAGAGACTGTGACGAAAGCTGTTGTGCAGGAGATCCGGCTGTTTCCGGACAAGACGGCGCTGCTGGGCGTCGTGGTGGACGATCGGTTTGCCCAGGTCGTCCGGGGAATCCGCCTTCCGTTTATGGAGAAGGACAGGATCCGGGATGGGGAGCCGGAAGACGTCCGGATCGATGAGAGTATCGTGTGCCGGTGCGAGGATATCGATATGGACACGCTCACGAGACTTATGGATGAGAATCACCTGTCTCTCAACGATCTGAAGCTGGAGGCCAGATTTACAATGGGGCCCTGCCAGGGAAAGACCTGCACGGCACTTCTGGTTCAGCAGCTTTCCCGCCGACTTCACATCCCGCCGGAACAGATCACGGGCCCGAGGTACCGCCAGCCGCTCAAGCCGGTTCCGATCGGAGAGCTCGCCGGATATCCCGGCAGGCAGTAAAGGTGCCGGTGTCTGATATCTGTTCACTGGTCCGCTATCTGCACGCCTGTCTGTGACAGGAGACAGGGCTGGCCCCAGAAGACAAAAGGAGGAGAGGACTATGAAGAATTTCACAAAACGACTTGGCGCACTTACTCTCACAGCCGGGATGATCACCGGACTGACAGCCTGCGGAGCTTCCGGAAAAGCGCAGACGGGAAGCAGCAGTTCGTCGGGATCCGGCAGCGGCAGTACAAAGGCTTCGGTCAGTGAGATCCACGTTGGCAATGTGAATCCTCTGAGCGGAGATTCCGCACTGTACGGCAATGACCAGAGCCGCGGCTTTGGAATGGCGATTGAAGAGATCAACGCAGCCGGCGGTGTGAACGGTGCGAAGATTGTTCTGGATGATTACGATGACCAGGGAGACGCGCAGAAGGCAGCCCAGGGTGCCCAGAAGTTCGCGGACGACGATTCCTACTACGCCATCATCGGCTCCTCCCTTTCAAACTGCACCCTGGCCATGACGCCGATCACAGACGATGCGGGAATCGTTGAGATGGTGATTTCCTCCAGTTCCCCGTCCCTGCACGGCTGCAGCGACTACTTCTTCCGGATGGCGGTTCAGGACGACCAGGTCGGACCGCAGATGGCCAAGGCCCTGATCGAGAAGGGATACAAGACTGTGACGGTACTGTATCCGTCCAATGATTACGGCAACAATCTGGACAAGAATCTGGAGAGTTATGCGAAGAGCAACGGACTGACGGTTCTGGATTCCATCGCCTACAACTCCACGGATCAGGATTTCACCGCAATCTGCACGTCCGTAAAGAATGAGGCGCCGGAGGCGGTTGCCCTGTGCGGAACAGTTCAGGATTCATCGCTTCTGATCAATCAGCTGAAGGCGGCCGGTGTGGATGCGTTCCTGATGGGAGGCACGTCTTTGTACAACTCCAAGGCGCTTGAGATCGCCGGCAGCAACATGGAAGGCGTGGGATGCATCTCGGTGTACATATCCAGCAATCCGGACGAGAAGGTTCAGAATTTCGTGTCGAAGTACAATGAACAGTACGGTGAGACGCCGGATGCCTTCGCGGCGCTGGCCTATGATGAGGCGTATGTATTCGCGGAGGCCTGCAGGAAGGCCATGGATGACAACGGCGGGAAACTTACCCGGGAGGGAATCATGAAGGCGCTGAAGGGAACCAATTATGCAGGCGTCACCGGCACGGTCACTTTTGATGATTCCAATGAGTGGGTGCGGGATTACCTGGTGCTGGAAGTTAAGGACAACAAGTTCCAGCTCGCATCGTAAAAAGTCAGGAGTGTGAGAACAGCCGGGACATCCGGCAGGGACAAGGAGGTCCCTGTGCGGGGCCGGCTGTTTCTTTCGTTTCGTCTCAGTTTCCGGGAGGTGGAGAGAATGGCGATATTTCTTCAACAGGTCGTTAACGGTCTGGCGCAGGGCGGTATCTATGCACTGATTGCAATTGGCTGGACAACGGTATTCGGCATCGTCGGGGTCATGAACTGGACGCACGGCGAGGTGTACATGCTGGGCGCCTATG
>DGVL01000112.1:12412-12833 GCA_002394965.1 Lachnospira sp. UBA4285 | reverse complement strand
CCTTTCAAGTGCCGTGATGACCGTGCCTTTTACGCCGATGGATCCGTCGTCGCTGGACACATACACAGCTCCGTACTTGCGGAAGTCATCCAGCAGAAAGGTTTGGTCCGAGCGGTAACCGAGGAAAGCCGCGGCCGGAATGCCGATCTCCTTTTCCAGTTCCAGGAGCGGCGGGATCCCGACGCCGCCGCCGAGCAGCACCGCTTTTTTCCCCGCAGAAGGATACCCGTTGCCTAGAGGCCCCATCACCGTGAGCCAGTCTCCCGGCGCCTTTCCGGCCATCTCCTCTGTACCGGCGCCCACAACCCGGTATACGAGCCGGATCTGTCCGTCCCCCGGTAGTTCGCAGATGCTGATGGGCCTTGGAAGCATCCTGGAAGCGTCATCACAGTACACATTGATGAATTGTCCCGGTCTGGCC
>DGVL01000112.1:0-12346 GCA_002394965.1 Lachnospira sp. UBA4285 | reverse complement strand
CCCGGGCCATCGGAGGACATACAAAGACAAGCTCGTGGATGCCTTCCCCGAGGTCTGCTGTTTTCGTGATTTTCACCCGCGTCTGAAGCGCCATGTTCTCTCCTTGCTCTGTGCCATTACCGGTGGCTGTTGATGTCCTGAATCATATCGATGACAGCCTGGCGGGAAGCGTCAGCAAAGCCTTCTTCACCGAAGTGCGCGTACGGTTCCTTCTTCCACGCCGCGATGATGCCGCGGGAACTGTTGATGATGGCACCAAGTCCGTCCGGGTTGAAGAACACCTTCAGATCCTCCGCCTTTCCGCCCTGCGCGCCGTATCCCGGCANNCCTTCTTCCAGGCCGCGATGATGCCTCTTGAAGAATTGACGACAGCACCGAGGCCGTCCGCGTCGAAGAAAGGAACCAGATCCTTTCCGCTGCCGCCCTGCGCGCCGTATCCCGGCACGAGGATGAACGCCTTCGGCATGATGGCGCGCAGGACACGGCCCATCTCTGGATATGTCGCCCCGACGACGGCGCCCACGGCGGAGTATCCGCAGCTGCCGATGAGATCCGCTCCCCACTCGCTCACCTTCTGACCGACGAGCTCATAGAGCGGGCGGCCGCTCACCTCGCGGTCCTGGAACTCGCCGCTTGACGGATTGGAAGTCTTGACAAGCACAAAGATCCCCTTGCCACACTGCCCGCACACGTCTGTGAACGGCTTCACGCCGTCGCTGCCCAGATACGGATTGACCGTTGCAAAGTCCTCGTCAAAGGGCGCAAACGTCCGGGTGCCGATGGTGACCTTTCCCAGATGCGCCGCCGCATACGCCGCCGACGTGGAACCGATGTCGCCGCGCTTCACGTCCCCGATGACAAGAAGCCCCTTGCTCTGGCAGTACTGTGTGGTGCGCCGGAAGACCTCCAGCCCCGGGATGCCGAACTGCTCATACATTGCGATCTGCGGCTTTACGGCCGGGATAAGATCTGCCGTGGCGTCCACGATTGCCTTGTTGAACTGCCACACCGCCTCCGCGGCGCCCTCCGGGGACTCTCCGAACTCCGAGAAGGCTTTTCTTTTAATACATTCCGGAATGAACGCCAGGTTCGGATCCAGTCCGACCACCACCGGCGCGTTCTTCTTCATTATCTCTTCTGCAAGTCTGTCGATTGTCATGCCGTCTCCCTCACGCATCCAGATGTCTGACGTCCTTGTCGATCAGCGTCTCCGAGCCGTCCCGGTACTCGTACACGATGCGGCCGTCCGCAATGGTCAGCACCGTGCGCCCTGTCAGCTTCCGGCCGGCAAAGGGCGTGTTCCTGCCCTTGGAGGCAAAAAGCCGCGGATTCACGGTCCACTCTGCGTCCGGGTCGATGATCGTGATGTCTGCTGCCCTTCCCGGCAGCAGTGTCCCGCGCTGACTCTTTATGATCCTGGCCGGATTGTAACTCATCTTCTCTGCCATCTGCATCGGGCTGATCACACCGGTATGCACCAGTTCTGTCATCGTGAGGCCGACGCTTGTCTCCAGTCCCACGATGCCAAACGGCGCCTGCGCAAATGGCAGACTCTTCTCCGCCTGCGTGTGCGGCGCGTGATCGGTCGAGATGACCTCCATGGTACCGTCTGCCAGCCCCGCCTTCAGCGCATCCACATCGCGTCTGGCTCTCAGAGGCGGATTCATCTTGAAGTTGGCATCCGTCCCGTCAACGGCCGTCTCATCCAGTGTGAAATGATGCGGCGTCACCTCCGCGCTCACCGGAAGTCCCTGTTCTCTGGCCGCCTTCACGAAGCGTACCGTGTCCTGCGTCGAGCAGTGGCACAGATGCAGGCGGCACCCCGTGTCACCTGCCAGAAGAATGTCCCTGGCAGCGATGATGTCTTCAACCGCATTCAGAATCCCGTACAATCCCAGCGACTTAGCGTGCGCGCCTGCGTTCATGACACCGTGCGCCCGGAGATTGATGTCCTCGCAGTGGGCGAACACCGGAATATCCGTGAGCGCCGCAAGGCGCATGGCCTGCCTGGCCACGCGCGCATTCATCACGCTCTTCCCGTCCTCACTGACCGCAACAGCTCCCGCCGCCTTGAGCCCCGCGAAGTCCGTGATGTACTCGCCGTCCTGACCGGCCGTTATCGCCGCGATCGGAAGCACATGGATATACGTGCACTCCTTCGCCCTCTGTATCACGTCCCGGACAGCATCGGCGCTGTCGACTACCGGCCGGGTGTTCGGCATCTGGCACACCGTCGTGAAGCCGCCCCGCGCCGCTGCCCTCGCACCGGTTCGTATTGTCTCCTTATCGGTAAACCCGGGATCCCGGAAATGCACATGCAGATCGATGAGGCCCGGGAGTACCCATCTGCCGGAGGCATCGATACATGTGTCCGCATCTGCCGCGAGATTTTCTCCTACTTCCCGGATTACACCATTTTCCGTCAGAATATCCCGGACACCATCGGTCCCGGACGCCGGATCCAGAACCCGTCCGCCGCGGATCAGTAGTTTCATGAATGCTCCTCCTTTAAAGTTCATCGAGCTGTCTTTGCACAGGCGCAGCGCACATTCAGCCTTTAGCACTGTTTTGATGTATTATCTCTCTTTCAGGGTGGATTGTCGAGAGTTCCTGCTTCTGTAAGGCTGCCCTGCGTCTGTGCTGCCCGCCTGGCCTCGCGGCCTCTCTTTTCCGCTTGCTATACCCGGCCCGCCGGCGCTATGATAGGGAGCGTTTGAATACATGTACCGGAAAGGACCCTATACAGCCAATGTACCATGTCACGTACTCTCTAACAGACGGCAGTGTCCCTATGTACTGCCAGGAAAAAGGATTCGGCTTTGTCGATCTGCTGCATATAGAAGGAAAAACAGACGCAGCCAGGGCGCTTCGCGCCGGCGGGTGGAATCTGCGCCGCTCCTGCATGACGGGCCTCGCGGATTCTGTGTGCGCCTCCCATCAGGGCGTCTTTGTGACCTCTCCGAGGAATGTCGCCGTATTCAAGGCTGACGTCCCGGACTTCGGAACGTACCGGGTGCGCGTGGAACTGGACGCCGGCGACGCTGTACAGAACATGAGCCTCTTTGCCGGGAGGCGGAATCTGATATGGCGTGGGATATGCGTGCCGGCGGGAGCGAACTTCTCCCGGGAGTTTTTCGTGAACGTGACCCCGTACATCCCGGCCCTCACTGCCACGCCGGACAGTGAGGCCGCTGTATACATCAGCGTGACCGGTGAAAACGCCGGCCTCTCCCGGATATATATAGAGAGAGCCGATGTGCCCGTTCTCTATATTGCCGGTGACTCAACGGTCACCGATCAGAACGCACCGGCGCCGTACTACCCGTACGGCTGCGGAAACGGCTGGGCGCAGGACCTGGCCCAGTACTTCCCGTCCGCTGCCATATGCAACTTTGCCCACAGTGGCATGACAACAAACTGTTTCCGGGACGACGGACACTGGGATATTCTCTGGCAGTACCTGCGCCCCGGCGACATGGTTCTCATCCAGTTCGGTCACAATGACCAGAAGCGCCGCAATCTCGCAGCCTTTGGGGGATACATTAACAACCTGCGCTGGTACGTGAAAAAGATCCGGGAAAGAAATGCCTTTCCAGTCATCTGTTCCCCGATCAGCCGTATCCCGGAGACGGACCCGGACACCAAAAAACCGTATTCTCTTCTCGCACTTCACGCGCTGGCGGCAGGTCAGGCAGCGCAGGAGCTTCAGGTTCCCTTCATCGACCTGCACGATCGGACCTTCCGGCTGTGGTGCCGCCTCGGAGATGCTGTTCATGACTACTTCAATGACGGCACCCACACCAACGAGTACGGCGGATGCCGCATCGCGGGAATCGTCGCAGAGGAGATCCGGCGTCAGAATATCCAGCCGGCCGCGAAGCTTCTCGGGGCTGACACGCCGGAAGTCTTCTCGCCAGACGCGGACACAAAAGAGCTCCCGGAGGAGCCGGCAGGGCCGGGTATGTTTGACATCGATCTTCCGTATGTTGACATCAGCGGCTGTTCGCAACGCGCCGGAATTGAGAAAGCTTTCCGCGGCGGGCTGCTCGACCCCTGCGTCATGCACCTGCACCCGGGTGACACGCTCCCCCGTGCGCAGTTTCTGATGGTCCTGTTCAAGGCGCTGCGCCTCTCCGGCGTTCGCCCCTACGAGGGCCATTTCACGGATCTTGGCCGCTATGAGTGGGACTCTTCCTATGTTCAGGCGTGCCTGAACGAAGATCTCATCGATCCGGAAACCGTAACCGCTGACCTCTTCCGCCCGGACGCACCGCTCACCTGCGCAGAGTTCGCCTCCTTTGCCGAGCGCGGCATGGTCAATGTCCAGCTGCGCGCCGGGGTGAGCCTGGACGCGGCATTCGCCAGGGCACTCTCAGACGGCGTTCTGCCACCGGGCGTGCAGCCTGATGCCCCTGTCACCCGCGGCGACGTGTACGCAGGGCTCGCCCGGGTCATGGAGCTTCTCGGCACGTCCGGGCAGGCACTGCCGCGCGACGCGGAAATCCATCCGGTCGGCTGAAACTGCTGATCGCTACGCAAAATAAGCCGCCGGCCTCCTGACAAGGAGGAACCGGCGGCTTTCTTATACGGGTATCATCAGTTGAATCCGAAGAAGTGGTTGGCAGCTTTGTAGCCCCAGGTGCTGATCTTCCGGCCGCCCTTTCCCGGGATGTTGACGAAGCACCCGAGCGCAGACGCGCGGATCGCCATAAAGAGACCTAAGCTGGCGTCATGCAGATACTTCCACAGGTCATCCTTTTTCTTCAGCGCCTCCGGCGAGCCGTCAAGTATCAGGAAGATCGACGATATCTCCATCATGATCCGCAGATACTTGACCATGTACGAGGCACAGCACTTCGAGGGGATCTGCGCGGCCAGGTAATAGTCGATCATCGTGCGCGTCACGAACAGCTGCTGGTCGATGCGCGCTATCATATTCTTCTCGTTGACCGACTGGTCGCTGCGGCCGATGAAATACCGGTAGAAGTTCACGTTCAGGTAGTAAATCTTTTTCACGAACGGCAGCGGCTCGAACACGAAGATATTGTCCACATAGAACGTGTGCTCCGGCAGCTGCAGGTGACAGTCGCGCAGCAGCTGCGTGCGGTAGATCACGCTGTGCATCAGGATGTACTGATCGATGCGGAAGTGCCCGACCTCATCCCATGTGATCATCTTTCCCACCGGCATCACGTTCTCGTAGTGCACCACCTTTCGGCGCGGCGCCCCGACCTTCTCGTAGACGAAGTTCGAAATCAGCATGTCCGGCTCGTCCTGCGCCTCCACGAACGAGCGCAGATGATCAAGAATCCGGCGGTAACTGGGCAGATCCACCCAGTCATCGGAGTCCACAACCTTGAAGAACTCGCCCGTCGCGTGGGCAAGGCCTGTGTTGACCGCTGATCCGTGCCCTCCGTTCTCCTTGTGGATCGCCTTTACGATCGCCGGATACTTCTCCTCGTACTCCCTGGCGATCTCAAGCGTGTTGTCCCTCGTCGAGCCGTCGTCGACGATGATGACCTCGACATCCTCGCCGCCCGTGAGCGCACACTCGATCGCGTGACGCATATACTCTGCCGAGTTATAGCAAGGAATGACAAATGAAAGCAGCTTCATACAAGTCTCCTGACTGGTGCGCTCACATCCGCTCCGGCACCTCAATGCCGAGCAGATCCGTGCACACGGTGAGCAGATCGCGCACAAGGGTGAGCAGTGAGAGATAGCTCTTCTTCCTTGCCTCATCCGGCTCTGTGAGAATCTTTACATGCGTATAGAATTTGCTGAACGCATCCGCCGTCTCGTACATAAACTGGCAGATCCGGTGCGGCGCGAGCTCCTGCCTTGCCGTCTCCATCACCTCCGGGAAGCGGGAGAGGCACAGATCCAGATCCTTCTCGACTTCCGACCCCGGTGCCCCGATCCGGCGCTCGTCCTTCTCCAGTGTCCCGCCTTCGCTTCTGTAGCGCTTCAGGATCGAATTGATCCGGACAATCGTATACAGAATGTACGGGCCGGTGTTGCCCTCAAAGGAGCTGAACCGCTCCGGGTCAAACACGTAGTCCTTGGACGCCTGGTTGGAGAGATCGCCGTACTTCAAGGCCGCCAGACCGACCTTCCGGGCCGTCGCCTCCATCTCGTCCTCCGGCAGATCGTCGCTGCCGGCCATCTTCTGGCGCACAGCGTCGGTGATGTCCGCGACCAGATTCTCAAGCCGCATCACACCGCCGTCCCGCGTCTTGAACGGCTTTCCGTCCTTTCCGTTCATCGTCCCGAAGCCGACGTACAGAAGCTCTGTCTCCGGCTTTACGAATCCTGCCTTTCTGGCCGTGCGGAACACCTGCGTGAAGTGCAGTGCCTGGCGCTTGTCCGCCACATAGATGTAGCGGTCCGGACGCAGCTTCTCTTCCCGGTCCAGAATCGTCGCAAGGTCACTCGTCGCGTACAGCGCAGCGCCGTCCGACTTCTGGATGAGGCAAGGCGGAATCTCGATCTTGTCCGAATCCTGCGCGACATCCACGACCACCGCGCCTTCGCTTACGTGCGCGATGCCGCGATCCTGCAGATCCTTCACCATGCCCGGGATAATCGGCTGCACGTCGCTTTCACCCTTCCACAGCTCGAAGTGCACGTTCAGGCTGTCGTAATTCTTCTTCAGATCCTTTCTGGACACATTCATGATGTGATGCCAGATAGCCGTGCAGGCCGGGTCGCCCGACTGCAGCTTCAGCGTCGCCTCATGCGCCCGCGCCGCAAACGCCGCATCTTTCTTCGCGCGCGCCGACGCCGCCGGATAGATCTTCTCCAGCTCCGATATGGAGAATGGCGGCTCGTCCGGATACGGCCCCGTATGCTCCGGATCAAAGTACGGAAGATCCGGCTTCAAATCGCGCAGCTGCTCGATGATGAGTCCCATCTGAAGTCCCCAGTCGCCCAGGTGCACGTCGCCCGTCACCTCGTTGCCGGCGTACTTCTCGATCCGCTTGATGCTCTCGCCGATGACCGCTGAGCGCAGATGGCCCACGTGAAGCGGCTTGGCCGCGTTGGCACCGCCGTAATCGACCACGACCCGCCTTGGCTTGTCCTCGCCCCGGTAACCGAACTTCTCGTCCCCTGCCATCTCGTTCAGCTCCTGCGCCAGGAAAGCCGGAGACAGCGTGAGATTCAGAAATCCCGGCTTCACACTCTCCGCCTTCGCAAACGCCGGATCGCCCGCAAGCTTTTCCGCCACCGCGTCCGCGATGAGAAATGGCGCCTTGTGATACTTCTTCGCACCGGCCATCGCGCCGTTGCACTGGAACTCGCAGAGGTCCGGCCGGTTGGATACCGACACATGCCCCAGTCCCGGATCATACCCGGCAGCCTCAAAAGCCTGTTTTACCTTTTCTTCTATCTTCTCCGTCAGTGTCTTCATGTACATCCTCTTACACTTTAACCTAAGAAAAGGCCCATCTACCGTATGGCAGATGAGCCTCATACCTTTATCAAGTATACCGCAAAGCGATTACAGAATCAATAAACTGTACGGCATCAGCCGGACATCCTGGTTGAACAGCATCCGCTGCCTTCAAGCGTATCATCACTTGTCTTCGACGCTGTAGTTCGGAGCTTCCTTCGTGATGTTGATGTCGTGCGGATGGCTCTCGCGCAGGCCGGCCGCCGTGATCTTGACGAACTGCGCCTTCTCGTGAAGCGTCGGGATATCCGGGGATCCGCAGTAGCCCATGCCGGAGCGCAGACCGCCCATCAGCTGGAACACCGTGTCCTCCAGCAGACCCTTGTACGCCACACGGCCCTCGACGCCCTCCGGAACCAGTTTTCTCGCCCCGGCCTGGAAGTAACGGTCTGCGGAACCGTTCTCCATGGCGGCGATGGAGCCCATGCCGCGGTAGGACTTGTACTTCCTGCCCTGGAAGAGTTCGAAATCGCCCGGCGCCTCATCGCAGCCTGCCAGAAGCGACCCGAGCATGCAGACGTTTCCGCCTGCCGCCAGAGCCTTCACAATATCGCCGGAGAACTTGATCCCGCCGTCCGCGATGATCGGTATGCCAGTGCCCTTCGCCACCTCCGCGCAGTTCATAACCGCCGTGATCTGCGGAACGCCGATACCCGCCACGATACGGGTCGTGCAGATGGAACCCGGTCCGATGCCTACCTTGACAGCGTCAACACCGGCTTCGATCAGGTGCTTTGTGCCCTCGGCGGTCGCCACATTGCCGGCGATGACCTGAAGATCCGGATATGCGCTCTTCACTTCTCGCACAACATGGATGATATTCTTACTGTCGCCGTGCGCGGAGTCGATGACGATGCAGTCAACCTTCGCGTTCACGAGCGCCTCGACGCGGTCCATGACGTTGGTCGTCACGCCGACCGCGGCGCCGGCCAGCAGTCTTCCCTGCTCATCGTGCGCGGAATTCGGGTACTTGATGGACTTCTCAATATCCTTGATGGTGATCAGGCCGCGGAGCTTGAAATCGTCGTCTACGATCGGCAGTTTCTCCTTGCGGGCATTTCCAAGGATCTTCTTCGCCTCGTCGAGCGTGATGCCGACCTTCGCGGTGATCAGATTCTCGCTGGTCATGCGCTCTTTGATCGGACGGTCAAAATTCGTCTCAAACTTCAGGTCGCGGTTGGTGATGATGCCGACCAGCTTCCCGGTGTCATCCGTGATCGGGACGCCGGAGATCCGGAACTTCGCCATCAGATCGTTGGCATCCTTCAGCGTGTTGTCCGGATGAAGATAGAACGGATCCGTGATGACGCCGTTTTCGGAGCGCTTGACCTTGTCAACCTCTTCTGCCTGCTTCTGGATCGACATATTCTTGTGAATGATGCCGATGCCTCCCTGCCGCGCCATCGCGATCGCCATATCATGCTCGGTGACCGTGTCCATTCCGGCTGACATCAGCGGAATGTTCAGGCGGATCGACTTTGTCAGGTCTGTGCCCAGATTGATCATGTTCGGTGTCACTTCCGAATACTGCGGAACCAGCAGCACGTCGTCAAATGTGATCCCTTCCCCAACGATTTTTGCCATTGTACCTGCCTCTCCTGAAAAAATATGGAATTGATGTATTAAGTATAAAAAAGTATAACACCGGAGCGCCGAGCACCACACACCTGCACTCCCGTATTATTGATTTGAAGAATCATAACAAACGGCATTCCGATTGTCAATCAACTGGAATGCCGCTAAACCTGCCGTCTTACAGTTTGTAGGCGATCTTCGGGACATACGAGCCGAATGCCTGACGCATCCGGTCATTCGGAGCGATGATGAGCCGGATCTCCTTTCCGTCACTATCCACCGTGTAGACGACGACCTTCTTCTCATCCGCCGTTCCAGCCGTGAAATTCCTCGTCGGAACCTCCTTGCGCTCAAGCCTCATGGCATCCTGACTTGTGGTGTCCGCCACAAGCTGCGCCTTCTCCAGCGACCACACGCCGACTCTCTTTCGGCTGGCCTGCGAAAAGATCTTGTCCACCGTCAGCTCCCCGCCGAAAAACGAGTACTCATACTCCAGATTAAAACGGCGGAACAGAAACCACGTGGCAACCGCCACGCCGATGAAAACGATAAAACCGATGAATCCGATGAGCAGCGTCGACATCGCGGCCAGAACGCAGGCCAAAATCAGAAGCACCCGCAGCACAATCGTATACGCCGGCGACTTCACCTTGATAAGCTGTTCAACTGGCAGATCTTCCATAGAAATCCTCCACACGCATTTTTGGATATTATAGCATATTTCCGGCGCTTTCCGCGTGCATTCTTTCACTTACTCATTTTCATGATCTCATACAAAACACAGATTGGAAACAGGATGATACACAGAATTGTGAGCATATAGGATCCCTCCTCGTGCCCGGACACGCGTTGGTGCAGTTGGAATTACGGCCGATAATCTATTATATTTATTATATCACAGTATTGTTATCAGCATATCACTTTCAAAGCTGCAGCTGCGCGTTGTACCATAACACCGGGATGTTTTAATCCGAGCAGGACCGTATTGTAAATCCACCATATCAATCCGTTTTAAATTCTTTACGCCTTCCATCAAGCTCATCGCAGCCCTAGCTGCAAGAAACTATTCATTTTAGAATCTTCGCAAGCAAATCCGTCTTCGCGGGCGGAGACGACACAGGAAAATACAAAATTGCACCTGACCAGATGACCGCCCCAACGGGATCACCCCCGCTCGCGCGGGAAATACTCAAAGATTACGGAGTTATCAATCAGCAAGTCAGGATCACCCCCGCTCGCGCGGGAAATACTATGTTACCATCACGCAACGCGGGATTGTCACAGGATCACCCCCGCTCGCGCGGGAAATACGAAAAGCCCAGGCTGAATGTCTTGACGTTGTCAGGATCACCCCCGCTCGCGCGGGAAATACGTATCATGGGACGGTACACTGACCTACATATCGGGATCACCCCCGCTCGCGCAGGAAATACGAACATCTGCAGATTAATCATCAGTACCACCCAGGATCACCCCCGCTCACGCGGGAAATACTTGCTTTAAGTCTCGAAAGGATGAAGCGCGTTAGGATCACCCCCGCTCACGCGGGAAATACGCTTGCTGAGAATTCTTCGTCAATGTAAATGTGGGATCAACCCCGCTCACGCGGGAAATACCCGCTGGTATTGCGGAAACCAGAATACGTACCGGGATCACCCCCGCTCACGCAGGAAATACGAACATCTGCAGATTAATCATCAGTACCACCCAGGATCACCCCCGCTCACGCGGGAAATACATATGTAAACGGCGAGACAGAGCAAGCCGTATAGGATCACCCCCGCTCACGCGGGAAATACGATTATTTGAATCAGGAAGACGGGCAGATCATGGGATCACCCCCGCTCACGCGGGAAATACCGGATCATAGCCGTCCCCCAGTCCATCGTGACGGGATCACCCCCGCTTACGCGGGAAATACATTCCATGACGGTCCTGATGATCCGGACCAGTGGGATCACCCCCGCTCACGCGGGAAATACCCCGGTAGAACCTTATCCGGAAGATGCGTCAGAGGATCACCCCCGCTCGCGCGGGAAATACCTATCTCGACCGAGGTAAAGGGCGCCGTAAAGGGGATCACCCCCGCTCGCGCGGGAAATACCTCCCTCAACGATCGGTAGCTCGGTCTCAGAAAGGATCACCCCCGCTCGCGCGGGAAATACGCAGTATCATTGTGGCCCTGATAACCGGCGGCGGGATCACCCCCGCTCGCGCGGGAAATACCAAAAAACGTCAACGGAAATTCACTGTCCTACGGGATCACCCCCGCTCGCGCGGGAAATACTGGAATTTTATTGTGTGTACTGTTTGTGTTCTGGGATCACCCCCGCTCGCGCGGGAAATACCTACAAATTGTGCGACCAGATCGGGATACCCGAGGATCACCCCCGCTCGCGCGGGAAATACCCGGTGTTCCGCTGGACGCTGTTGAGGACATCGGGATCACCCCCGCTCGCGCGGGAAATACTCCGGCACAGCATCCCGGTATTCTGCGGACGCAGGATCACCCCCGCTCGCGCGGGAAATACTCCGGCGGCAGACGGCTAAATTCGTCCTGCGCGGGATCACCCCCGCTCGCGCGGGAAATACCTGGCGCCGGAGTACGAAATCGTCAGGGCGTTGGGATCACCCCCGCTCGCGCGGGAAATACCTTCCCGGATATCTTCCGGGACCTGATCGATGGGGATCACCCCCGCTCGCGCGGGAAATACGCTGACTTTCGGTGTTGCATGGGATTTTAGGTAGGATCACCCCCGCTCGCGCGGGAAATACAATCAGCGCCGTCTGTGCTTCGATGGCCTTCTGGGATCACCCCCGCTCGCGCGGGAAATACACGCCTCAAGAGTGTTTAACATCGGGGACCTTAGGATCACCCCCGCTCGCGCGGGAAATACATACATGGCGGGATGAAAACGCCGACCCGGGGAGGATCACCCCCGCTCGCGCGGGAAATACTATGCTGCTACGGAATTTTCGCGTTACGGATCAGGATCACCCCCGCTCGCGCGGGAAATACTCCGGCACAACCGTGCCAGGGGATCCCACGACGGGATCACCCCCGCTCGCGCGGGAAATACGCCAGTTATCACTGACCGATTTCATAGCATGAAGGATCACCCCCGCTCGCGCGGGAAATACTCGTCGATGTATACATATCCGGTCTTGCTCAGAGGATCACCCCCGCTCGCGCGGGAAATACCGTGATTCTGCCATTCGGTAAGTTGGCAGTACGGGATCACCCCCGCTCGCGCGGGAAATACTCCGCATCAATAAGCCGCATGTTCATCCATCCAGGATCACCCCCGCTCGCGCGGG
>DGVL01000069.1 GCA_002394965.1 Lachnospira sp. UBA4285 | reverse complement strand
GCTGCTCTACCAACTGAGCCACAGTAGCACGTCGACTTGACTAATATACAAGAAATTGCGATGATTGTCAATCATATATTGCCGCTTTTTTTAAGGCGGACAGGAGAGGAGCGCGTATATGAGCTGTGATCTGTGCCCGAGGCACTGCAGCGCGGACAGACAGAACGGAGAGAGAGGGTATTGCGGGGAGAGCGCCGAGGTGATGGCAGGGCGCGCTGCCCTGTATGCCTGGGAGGAGCCCTGCATATCGGGGAGCCGCGGAAGCGGCGCCGTATTTTTCTCCGGCTGTCCGCTTCACTGCGTGTACTGCCAGAATTACAGGATCTCAGGAGGCAGAGACTGCGGCGTTTCGGTGAGCACCCGCGGACTGGCGGACGCATTTCTCAGTCTGCAGAAAAAAGGCGCGAACAACATCAACCTGGTCACGGCGACGCAGTTTGTGCCGCAGGTGGTGGCGGCAGGCCGGGAGGCGGTGAGAGAGGGGCTTTCGATTCCATTCGTCTACAACACGTCTTCCTACGAGACAGTCGGGACATTGCAGCAGCTGTCCGGACTGGTGACCTGCTATCTGCCGGACTTCAAATACGTTTCCAGTGAGACGGCCCGCGCGTACTCCAATGCGCCTGACTACCCGGTCACAGCTTTCAAGGCCATCACGCAGATGGTGAAGCAGGCCGGGCCCTGTGAATTCTTCGGGGAAGAAGAGGCAAAGACCTGCGGCGTTGAGCCGGGCATCCTGAAAAAAGGCGTAATTGTGCGCCACCTGCTGCTTCCGGGCCATGTCCGGGAGGCGTGTCAGGCCGTGAAGCTGCTCTATGACGCATTCGGCGATGACATATACTTTTCCCTGATGAATCAGTACACCCCGATATCGGGGCTCGCCCTGCCGCAGGAACTTCGCCGCCGCGTGACGAAGCGGGAGTATGAGCGCTTCCTGGACTATGTTCTTGATCTGGGCGTGACCCGCGCGTTCTTTCAGGAAGGACCGACACAGAAGGAGAGCTTTATTCCCGACTGGAATGGAGAAGGCCTCACTGCGTCGCCTTCCTGTGATTAAAATGGTATAATATCTATAATTTATGAGCATACGACACAGCGGTCAGAGGTATCAGGAAGGGCGGGGTATGGAAACTGACGCAGACAGATATCATGCATTCAGAGGGGTGCGAAAGACAGAAGACGGCGCAGAGTTTGGATTTGCGCTACCTTCCGAGTACCGGCAGACGCCCGGATGGCACCGGGATACACCGGCCTTTCTTCTGCTGTTTCGGGACGACGATGACGAGCCGTTTCGCCGCATCAGCCTGGAGAGGCATGTCAGGCAGGGGACTTTCAGCTGTGTGCGCATCCGCGATCCGAAGCTTGCCACATATCGGTATGCCTATGAAGTGGACGGATGTATCGTCCCGGATCCTTACGGGGTGAGCTTCACAGGATGCAGCCAATACGGGGAGATATCCAAGGGACCGGTGACGAGCAGTCTGTCATTTCTTAATGAAGAGAATGCATTTGACTGGAAGGGGGACCGATATCCGCGCACGCCGTTTTCGGATAGTGTATTTTACAAGCTGCACGTCCGGGGGTTCACGAAGTCGGCAACTTCCGGGGTCCCGCAGCAGGAGCGGGGGACCTTCGCCGGAGTGACCAGAAAAGTTTCTTACATCGCATCGCTGGGGGTCACAGCTGTCGAGCTGATGCCGGCGTATGAGTTTGACGAGTGCCACAGGCTGACGGCTGGCGGGCTGAAGGCGCAGGCCCCGGGGATGCCGGGGGAGAAGAAGGACCTTAATTTCTGGGGCTATACGCCGGCGTTCGGCTATTTCGCGCCGAAGGCGGCATACTGCGCCGATGGGAGCGCCCGCTACACGGATGAGTTCCGCACGATGGTGCGCCGGATGCACAGGGCAGGGCTTGAAGTCATCATGGAGATGTACTTCTCGGACGAGGAGCCGGGGATGGTTCTGGACTGTCTGCACTACTGGGTGGACAGCTATCATGTAGACGGTTTTCACCTGTATGCCTCAGAGGCGACGCTGACGGCAGCGGTTGCGGATCCGTATCTGGCTGATACCAAGCTCATCACGGTCTGGTGGGACAGGACGCTTCCGAGAAAGCGCCATGTGGCGTCGTACAATGACGGCTGCCGGCAGGTGATGCGCCGATTCCTGAAGGGCGATGACAACCAGATCCGATCGTTGATCGGGATCATCCGCGACTGTCCGCAGACGTGCGCGCGGATCAACAGTGTGACAGGCCATGACGGCTTCACGCTGGCGGATCTGTACTCCTATGAGCGCAAGCGCAACGAGAGCGGAGGGGAAACCGAGAATTACAGCTGGAACTGCGGTGTGGAAGGACCGACGAAGAAACGCTCTGTCCTGGCACTGCGCAGGCAGATGCGCGAGAATGCCATACTGCTTCTCATGCTCCTGCAGGGCGCCCCGCTGCTTCGGGCAGGCGATGAATTTCTGAATTCGCAGGACGGCAACAACAATCCCTACGACATTGACAGCGAGCTCTCATGGCTGAACTGGAATCGGAGCGCCGAGGCGGCGCGGATGCTCAGATTCACGCGGGAGGCTCTGGCGTGGCGCCGCGCGCACAAGATCCTGCACATGGACGGGCCGCTCCTTGGCAGTGATACGCTTTCGGTCGGCTGCCCGGATTTTTCGGTGCACGGCGAAAACGCCTGGTTCACGAGAACGGACAGCTCTGTGCGGCAGATCGGCCTGATGTTCTGCGAGAAGTATGCAGATCCGGACAGCGACAGCCTGCTGTATGCGGCCGTCAACATGTACTGGGAGCCCTGGGACCTGGCACTTCCGGACGCGGACCGCAGGGAAGGGTGGCGGATTTCCATCTGCGACAGCGAGAAGGAAAAACCGTTGATATCAGACGACCAGAGAAAGCTCACGGTTCCGCCGCGAAGCATCTGCATACTGGAGGGACATCTCAGGAAGGAAACAGGCAGTGGACGAAACACTTGAGACAGCCAGAAAGACCGTGGCGGCACTGGAAGACATGGAGGATGGCGGCGAGTCGCTTCGCGTATCCGAGACGGCCGTGACTGTCAGCTTGGATCACGCGATGGAGTATTACCTGTACCGGTGGTATTTCCCGGACAACGGAAAGGAACTTCACATTTCGCCGGTGCCGTACAGCGCATACTATCTGCAGGTGGGGAGCGCAAAGCTGCGCGAGGGAAAGCCCCACGCCGCGTTCCGCTGCTTCCGGAAGGCAGAGCTCTGGAATCCGGTCAGCCTCACGGCAAAGCTTGCTGCAGCCGAGGCTCTGAAGCAGGAAGGCAAGCTCAGACCCTATCTGAAGAAAACGCAGGAAGCGCACCGTTACTGCCTGACAAGGGCGGAGACGGCCAGATACTACCGCAACGCGGGATTTTATTTCGTCGAGAAGTACAGGCCGGATGTGGCGCGGGCCTGCTACATCCGGGCAAACCGGTACTTTCACTCACAGAATGCAGATCTGGAGCTTCAGTATCTGGAAACATCACTTCGCGACACGACGCCGCAGATGACAGACGAGGAGATTGACAGACTCCTCCTTGCCGAATCTGTCTTTACCCGGCCGGATGAGACTTCTATTCAGGTCGTGTGCCACGCTGGGTACGATCTTGTCCGCGCAGGGCGGATGCAGGAGGCAGCCGACTGCTTTGAAGTGGCGTCGGACATCAGCCGTGACGGCGAGCTGCAGGCCCTGGTCCGGAGACTGAGAGGATAAATGTATGGATTTTACTGAGACGGACAGCATTCTGTTTGATCTGGACGGGACACTCTGGGACTCCCGGGACGGAGTTCTGAGAGCGTGGAACGAAGTGATCACATCCAGCCCGGAGGCCGCAAGAGGGCCGCTCACGAAGGAGGAAATTCTTCCGTGCTTCGGCCTGCCCATGGATGTGATCCGGGACAGGCTTCTCTCCGGAGCGGCGCCAGATGCGCGCGAGCGCGTCATGGAGGCAATGTGCGCCCATGAGAACCAGTATCTGCGCGAGCACGGCGGCAAGTTGTTCCCGGGGCTTGAAGAGACACTCGCATTCCTCGCAGGGCGCCTTCCGCTCTTCATCGTGAGCAACTGCCAGGACGGGTACATCGAGGCTTTTCTCGGCGCCCACGGGCTCGGAAGGTACTTCAGGGACACGGAGTGCTGGGGACGGACACATACCGGCAAGGACGGAAGCATCCGAATCCTGATGAAAAGAAACAATCTGAGGCACGCAGTCTACGTCGGCGACACGGCCGGTGACGAGAGGTCTGCGAGAGCTGCCGGACTGCCGTTTATTTTCGCGTCGTACGGATTCGGACAGGCAGCGGCGCCGGACGCGGCCATAGGCTGCCTGCGTGATCTCGAGGAACTGTTTCAGAGAGGCGGTGCAGTATGATACAGCTGCTGGCCGTTCAGGCGGTCGAGAAGAAGGTACATTTCCCGGAGGCGGTTATGGTCGGAAACTACGAGTGCGCGTATGCGGCCGGATACCTCGCGGGAAAATTTAATATTTTATTGGAAAAACTACATTCCGCGGATGAACTCAGAGAAACCGTGGCGGAAATTCTCAAGCATCCGGAACCGGAAGATGCGAGAGAAAAGCGATTTTTTGAAATGCTGAAGGGATATGAAGTGACAAGGACCTTTGACGAAGACGCCGCGCAACTCTACGCCACAGGCCGCTCACGGGCATCCGGGGCGACTTGACATAGTTTCAAATTCATACTATCATTTCGACTTGACGGTGCTTACGACCGGCATGATTCTTCATTCGAGGTGTGAGATGACAAAAAGGGTAGAGGTATCAAATCTCGAGAATAAGCATAAGAACGCGATCGCTGAGCTTGTTCAGAAGGCCTGCAAGTATGAGAGCCATATCGAACTGGCTGGGAACGGCAAGAACATCAACGGCAAGAGCCTGATGGGGATGATGGCGTTCGGCCTTCATGACGGCATGAAAGTTGACGTCTGTGCCGAGGGCGCCGACGCTGAGCAGGCGGTGGCGGATATTTGTGAATTCCTGGCTTCATAATGCTTCAGGTTGACTTCAGTTTAAGCATAGCAGATGGAGGAGAAAGGTATGAGCAGGACCAGAAAGACAACGACAGCATCAAAGAGAACAGCAGCAAAGGGCGGGGCCGCTGTGACAAAGGAGCCGCTGATGGCAGATGCTCTGAAGGCGGAGGAAAAAGCCGGAAAAGCAGCTGAGACAGTTGAAAAGAAGGCGGAAGCCGTGAAGGAGAACGCCGAAAAGAGGACAGCCGAGGTGAAAAAGGCCGCTGAGGAAAAGACAGCCGAGGTGAAAAAAGCGGCTGAAGAGAAGACAGCCGAGGTCAGAAAGGCTGTTGAAAAGGCGGGCAAAGAAGTAAAGGAAGCTGTCGCTGAGAAGAAGGAAGAAGTGAAGAAAGCTGTGAAGGCACCGGCCAGAGCGGCGCGCGCGAAAAAGGCCGCGAAGGCAGAGCCGCTGACGAAGGTGTTCTTCCAGTATATGGGCGGTCAGGTTGATCAGGAGACGCTTGTCAAAAAGGTTGTGGACGACGCGAACGCTCAGGGTGTTGACGTTTCAAGCGTCAAGCTGTATGTAAAGCCGGAAGAGGGCAAGTGCTATTACGTCGCCAACGACAATTTCATGGGCGCCGTGGATCTGTTCTGAGATCCGTATCAGACTTGATACAGTATAAGAAGATGTGCCGGAGCTGGATTTCCGACACATCTTTTTTTGATGCCCGGCAATCGGCATTGAATGAATACTGAAAAAAGTGTTAATATGATAAAAGTGAGCGGCATTACAGCCGCTTTTTTAAGGCCAGAAGAAGGGATTGTATGTTTGAAATCGGTGACAAGGTTGAATATGGCGTCCTCGGAACCTGTGAGATCACGAATATCGGGAAGCCGGAGATAAAAGGAGTTGACGGTACGTTCTATTTCCTGAAGCCGTTGTACGACGACCGCGGGATCATATACTGCCCGGTTCACAACAAAGTGCCGATCCGGTATGTGATGAGCGCCAAAGATGCGGAAGAACTGATGATTCTGGCGTCCGGCTGTGCAAAAGACGCCGCGATGAACCGGAGGATTTCTCCGAGGGACTACGAGACGATCGTCAAATCGCAGGATCCGAGGGAGATCATGCATCTGATCCGCCATCTGTACAACATCCGCAATGAGCGCGCCAGACAGGTGAGGCGGATGAAGTCCGCGGACGCAAGAATGCTTGCAGAGGCAAAGAAGATTCTGTACCAGGAGCTGGCCACGGCGACGGGACAGGAACTGGACGGCTTGACAGCCCGGATGGACGCAGCTCTAGGCATCGGGATCTGAACCGGGCCTGGAGAAGCTGCGCTTAAAAGTCCGTCTTCTTGATAATGCACAAGGGCGGTGCTACTATTGGAAGAACTGCTGCAAAGGGAGGCGCTTTCCTGCTTTCCACGCGGCAGTCAAAGGTCAGGAGGAAGAGCATCAATGGGGAAACAGCTTGATAAGACGTATGATCCGGCTGCCATCGAGGGCAGACTGTATCAGAAGTGGCTTGACAAAAAATATTTTCACGCGCAGGTCGACAAGAGGAAAAAACCCTTCTCAATCGTCATGCCGCCGCCGAATATCACCGGCAAGCTGCACATGGGTCACGCACTGGACAATACCATGCAGGATATTCTGGTCCGCTTCAAGAGGATGCAGGGGTATGAGGCACTCTGGGTTCCGGGCACGGATCACGCCAGCATCTCCACAGAGGTCAAGGTCACGAATGCCCTGAAGGAAAAAGGCATCGACAAGCATGCGATCGGCCGCGAGGAATTCCTGAAGCATGTCTGGGCCTGGAAGAAAGAATACGGCGGCATGATCACGAGTCAGCTGAAGAAGATCGGCTCTTCCTGTGACTGGGACCGCGAGCGTTTCACGATGGATGAGGGCTGCTCAAAGGCTGTCCGTCAGGTGTTCGTCAATCTGTACAACAAAGGCCTTATCTATCAGGGCAACCGCATCATAAACTGGTGCCCGGTCTGCCACACATCTCTCTCGGACGCGGAAGTTGAGTACGAGGAGCAGGAAGGACATTTCTGGTATATCAATTACCCGGTTGTCGGAGAAGAGGGACGATATGTTATGATCGCCACCACGCGCCCGGAGACGCTGCTGGGCGACACGGCGCTTGCCGTCAACCCGGACGACGAGCGCTACAAGGATCTGGTCGGCAAGATGGTGCATCTGCCGCTGACGGACAGGGACATTCCCATCATCGCGGATTCGTATGTCGACAGAGAGTTCGGCACCGGCGTCGTGAAGATCACGCCGGCTCACGATCCGAATGACTTCGAAGTCGGCAGGCGTCACAACCTCGAGCAGATCAACATCCTGAACGACGACGCCACCCTGAATGACCGATGCGGGAAGTACGCCGGCATGGACCGCTACGCGGCGCGCGAGGCGATGGTGGAGGACCTGAAGAAGCAGGGGCTTCTTGTCAAGGTTGAGACCATTCATCACAACGTCGGCGTGCACGACCGCTGCCATACCACGGTGGAGCCGATGGTGAAGAAACAGTGGTTCGTCAGGATGAACGATCTGATCAAGCCGGCGGCGGATGCTGTCAGAACCGGCCAGATCCGTCTCATCCCGGACAGCATGAAGAGTACATACTTCAACTGGACCGACAACATCCGCGACTGGTGCATCTCAAGACAGCTCTGGTGGGGGCACCGGATCCCGGCGTACACCTGCGATGACTGCGGCGAGCTGACTGTTTCGGCGGAACCTGTCACCAGGTGCCCGAAGTGCGGAAGCACTCATATCACGCAGGATCCGGACACGCTGGACACATGGTTCTCGTCAGCTCTCTGGCCGTTCTCCACTCTCGGATGGCCGGATAAGACTCCGGAGCTGGAGTACTTCTATCCGACGAGCGTTCTGGTGACCGGATATGACATCATCT
>DGVL01000049.1 GCA_002394965.1 Lachnospira sp. UBA4285 | reverse complement strand
GGTTTTTTTGGTGGGAACCAAAAACAACAGACAGGCCCCGCCAAACGGAGCCTGTCTGTCAGAAAAATCCTATATACCATGTCATGAACCGTTCACCGAGCAGCGCACACAGCCAGCAGGATACAAATGCGGCCGCGCCGGTCGGAATCCGCCTGTCAAGGCGCACATTCCCGGCAGTGAGAGCAAGAAGCAGTTCAATAAGAAAACCCGGGACGCCCACGGCAATTCCGAAATAGAAGCCCGGGAGCGCCAGAAATGCGCAGTCACTCCGCGAAAAAAGCTCTCCCTCCTGGTGGTGCCGCTTCCAGTATCTCGCCGCGATCATCCGCAGTAGAAACGCACCGGCAAGCAGAACGCCTCCCCCCAGAAGGCCGGATAAAAGCTTCCTTCCCCACGCCTCATATGTGTCCCCGGTGAGCAGGATCGTAACCAGCCACCAGATGAGAGCGAACGCAGCAAACTCTCCGGCACCTTTCCCCGATGCCTGCCGGAGCGCGGCGCCTGCCGTCGCGGCCGCCAGGCCGAGAAGTGGAACGACACGGAGATCTTCCCCGTAGACCAGGTACAGACTCACATACTGCGCAGCCAGAAGTACAGCGATCAGAATTCGCCCGCGGCGGGTATGCTTCATTATTTTGTACCGAAGATTCTGTCGCCGGCATCCCCAAGCCCCGGGCAGATATAGGCATCTGCATTCAGTTCCCGGTCAAGCTGGCCGACATAGATCTGAATGTCCGGATACGTCCTGGCCAGTCTTTCCAGTCCTTCCGGAGCGGCAATGATGCACATGAACTTGATCTTGCGCCCGCCGTGCTGGCGGATCAGCTTGATGGCGTCGCATGCGGAGCCGCCTGTCGCCAGCATCGGATCGGTCACCACGATCGTCCGCTCTTCAATCGGGCTCGGGAGCTTGCAGTAATACTCGTGCGGCTCGTGCGTATCGGGATCTCTGTACAGTCCGATGTGCCCTACCTTGGCTGTCGGAACAAGATCCAGGATTCCCTCGACCATTCCCAGGCCGGCGCGCAGAATCGGCACTACCGCCAGCTTTCTGCCTGCGATGACCGGCGACATGCAGGTCTCGATGGGAGTCTCTACCTCGATATCCTTCATCGGAAGATCACTGAGCGCCTCATAGCCCATCAGCATGCCGATCTCCTCGACAAGCGAGCGGAACTCATTGGTTCCGGTAGACTTGTCACGAAGTCTGGTGATCTTGTGCTTTATCAGCGGGTGTTCCATGATCGTAATGTTTTCATTGTTCTTGTAATGCATATTACCCCTTCCGCTGTCCGCCTTTCCGGCTTCAGCTGTTTCGATGTATTTTCTCGATTATAGGCTTTCCGGGCTCTTCGCACAACCCGAAGTGGCGAAATGCGTTCCGGATGCCATCCTTGTCATAGTCATCGGTCACGTAGTCTGCCAGTTCCTTAAGCTCTGGGACGGCATTGCCCATCGCCACGCCGGTGCCGGCGGCCATGAGCATCTCCCGGTCGTTGGCGCCGTCGCCAAAAGCCATTGTCTGACTCACGGGAACACCCAGTGTATCGCTTATGAGTCTGACGCCATCCGCTTTCGACACCCCCTTCTCGCTTATCTCACCGATGCCGTTCATCCCTTTTAAGAAACTGGACGGCAGGACCAGGCAGCCCGGTATCTGATGTTCCATTTCCTCTGCGGAAGATCGGTTGTGATAGTACAAAATCTTGTTCACTCCGTGTGTCCGGGCAAACTGAGCGGCGTCTTCGCGGGAAAAGTCCCAGTTCCCCTCACAGACCGGGCGGACAATTCTCGCGTAATTGGCCTCAATCCTTGCTCTCTCACCCTCACCGAGACGTTTCACGGCGCCCTCAATCAGGTTGTCGATCGAACTGCGGTATTCATACATATAATCATTGCATTCGCAGATGAAATCCGCGCCGCCTTCCTTCAGCCAGCACATTGCCCGGCCTGCCATATCAGCCGGCATCGGCCGGTCGCGAAGCACTCTGCCGTCCAGCTCCACATAAGCGCCGGCACCGGCGACATATCCGGCAAAAAGACCGCTCTCCCGCATGTGCGGATAGATCTCACACATAGACCGGCCTGATCCGATGATCAGGCGATGGCCATTTGCCTTGGCCTCCGCCAGCGCTTCTGCTGTCGAATCCGGAATCACGCCGCGCATGTCTGTCAGCGTGCCGTCAATATCAAGAAAAATCAGCATCGTATGTATCTCACCTGTTCCGTTTCGTGTTCTGTGATACTCGTCTACCCTCAAAAAGCGGCATGAAGAATTTCTTCATGCCGCACGCACCGTTCTCCCCCGGATTTACACCTCATCCGGCATCCTGACATGGACCTTGTCCAGATGCCATATATCCCGTACATATTCCTCAATCGTCCTGTCCGATGAGAACTTTCCGGAGCAGGCTGTGTTCAGCAGGGCGCTTCTGGTCCAGCTCTTTCTGTCTCTGTAGCGCCGTTCAATTTCCTCCTGCGCCTCGATGTACGAGCGGAAATCCTTCAGAATGAAGTAGGTATCCGCCCGGCGTCCCGGAGTGCTCACGAGCAGCGAATTGTAGATGTCGCGGAACAGTTCCGGGTTGTCCGGCGAATACTTTCCGTTGACGAGTTCCAGCAGGACCTGGCGGATCTCCTGATCACTGTTGAATATCTCCATCGGATCATAGCCGCCGTTATTCTCATAATTTACGACTTCCTGCGCACTCATGCCGAATATCACGGCATTGTCCCTGCCGACTTCCTGCACGATCTCCACATTGGCGCCGTCCATCGTCCCGAGAGTTATGGCGCCATTCAGCATGAATTTCATGTTTCCAGTGCCGGAAGCCTCCTTGGAGGCCGTTGATATCTGCTCCGATACATCGGCTCCCGCAAAGATGATTTCTCCATTGCTGACGCGGTAGTTCTCAATGAAGACGACCTTCAGCTTCCCGCCAATGGTCTTGTCGTTGTTGATGACGTCCGCGACGCTGTTGATGAGCTTGATGGTCTTCTTCGCAATCGCATACCCGGCTGCCGCCTTGGCTCCGAATATGAACGTGCGGGGATAAATATCCGTCTCCGGGTGCATCTTGATCCGGTCATACAGATACATCACATGCAGAATATTCAGGAGCTGCCTCTTGTATTCGTGAAGGCGCTTGACCTGAACATCAAAGATCGAATCCGGATCCACCTCGATTCCGTTGTTCTTGTAAATATACTCAGCCAGCCGCACTTTGTTCCTGCGCTTGATCGAAGCGAAATCCTGAAGCGCCTCCGGATCGTCAGCATAGACCTTGAGCCGGCTTATCTGGCTCAGGTCGCGGATCCATCCGTCGCCGATCTTGTCGCTCACCCAGTCAGCCAGCAGCGGGTTGCCGTGAAGCAGGAAGCGGCGCTGTGTGATGCCATTGGTCTTGTTGTTGAACTTCTCCGGAAACATCTCGTAGAAGTCCTTCAGCTCCTGCTTTTCCAGAATCTCTGTGTGGAGCTTCGCGACGCCGTTGACCGAGAAGCCGGCACAGATAGCCATGTTGGCCATCTTCACCTGTCCGTCATAGATCACTGCCATCTTGCGGATCTTCTCGTTGTTGTCCGGGTACTTCGCCCGGATCTGATCGATGAAACGGCGGTTGATCTCCTCGACGATCTGATAGATTCGCGGAAGAAGTCTGGAGAACAGCTCGATCGGCCATTTCTCCAGGGCTTCAGCCATGATCGTGTGATTGGTATACGCGACGCAGTGCGTCGTCACCTCCCACGCCTCATCCCAGCCGAAGCCGTGTTCGTCCATCAGAATCCGCATCAGCTCCGGTACCGTCAGCGTCGGATGCGTATCGTTCATCTGGAACACGACCTTCTCCGGCAGTCTGTGCAGATCCGTGTTGTGTTCAAGAAAATGGGCAATGGCCTGCTGCAGTGAGGCTGACACGAAGAAGTACTGCTGCTTCAGACGCAGCTCCTTGCCGGCGTAATGATTGTCGTTGGGGTACAGCACCTCGACGATCGTCTTCGCCAGATTCTCCTCTTCCACCGCCTGATTGTACTCACCCTTGTCAAATGAGCACAGATTAAACGTATTGACCGGTTCCGCATCCCAGATCCGCAGAGTGTTGACCGTATTCACACCGTACCCGAGAATCGGAATGTCATACGGGACCGCATACACGGCGTTGTATCCTTCCTGCGAAAAGACATTTTTCTTGTTGACGTCATCCCATGTGACCTTCACATATCCGCCGAACATCACCTTATGGCGGTACTCACGCTTGATCTCAAAGGGATAGCCGTCCTTGAGCCAGTCGTCCGGCACCTCGACCTGATAGCCATTCTCGATCTTCTGCCGGAACATTCCGTACTTGTAGCGGATGCCGCAGCCGTAGGCCGGATATTCGAGAGTGGAGAGAGAATCCAGGAAGCACGCGGCGAGGCGGCCGAGGCCTCCGTTGCCCAGTGCCGGATCCGGTTCCTGGTCCTCGATCACGTTCAGATCCAGTCCCAGCTCATCCAGTGCCTCGCGCATCGGACCATAGTCTCTGAGGGCAATCATGTTGTTGCCCAGTGCACGGCCCATCAGGAATTCCATCGAAAGATAATATACAATCTTCGGGTTCTCCTGGTCATAGGTCTTCTTTGTTGCAATCCACTTGTCGATGATGAGATCGCGGACAGCATAGGACACTGCCTGAAAGACCTGCTGATTATCCGCGTCCTTCAGATCTTTTCTGAAGAACATGCGGCACTTGTCAGCAACATCTTTCTTGAAACCTTCCTTGTCAAACTTTTCATCTGAAAGCTGCATCGTAAAGTCTGCCTTCCTCAAAGAGTGTCTGCATCAGAGCTTCTCAACTCCTAATGTAACGGTTTCTCCATTAATATTCCACTCTTTTGTGATTCCACTGCTCTTTCCCGTAACGACGGCTTCAGCCAGAACTACGCGGCTGATCTTCGCTTCGTTGTCCTCTGCGATCTTCTGCACCGCAGCGTTCCCGTCGACATATACCCGGATGTGATCCATCACTTCAAAGCCGGAGTCCTTGCGCATCGTCTGGATCTTGCTGATCAGCTCCCGCACAAATCCCTCTTCTCTCAGTTCAGGTGTAAGCTTCGTGTCAAGCACCACGGTCACACCCTTATCCGAACTTGCGGCGTATCCGTCGACCTGCTTCATGGAGATCAGCAGATCATCCCGTGTCAGCTCAACGGTCTCACCGTTGACCGAAAGCGTCAGGACACCGTTCTCCCGGATCGCTTCCATCGCATCATTGCCGTCTGTATCAGCCAGAGCCTTGCGGATAGAGCCGACCAGTTTTCCGTACTTCGGGCCGACTGACTTGAGCTGCGGCTTCAGCTCATAATCTGTCCAGGCGCGGACATCGTCCTTGTACGCAACACTCTTCACATTGAGCTCATCCGCAATGATTGCCGTGAAGAACGCATCCAGCTTCCAGTCAGCTTTGATGTACATCTGGGCGAGCGGCTGGCGGTTCTTCAGGTTCGTCGCGTTGCGGCAGGAACGTCCGACCGTAACAGCTGTGAGTACGTGGTCCATGTCCGCCTCGAGCTGCGGATCGATGTGTTCCTTCTGAACCTGCGGATACCGGCACAGATGGATACTCTCCGGCGCATCTTTGTCGACAGAGCGGACAATGTTCTGATAGATCTCGTCCGTCATGAACGGGATCATCGGAGCGGCAGCAAGGCATACGTTCTTCAGGCAGGTAAAGAGGGTCATGTAGGCATTGATCTTGTCCTGCTCCATCCCCTTGGCCCAGAATCTCTCTCTGGCTCTTCTCACATACCAGTTGGACAGATCATCAACGAAGTCCTCCATCGCGGCAGCAGCCTCCGGGATCTTGTACGCGGCAAGACAGGAGTCCGCTCTTCCGATCATCGTGTTCATCCGGGAGAGAATCCAGCGGTCCAGAACACTCAGACTGTCGTAGTCCAGGCTGTACTTTGTGGGATCAAACTGGTCGATCTCGGCATACAGCGTGTAGAAAGCATACGTATTCCAGAGGGTTCCGAGGAACTTTCTCTGTCCGTCTCTCACCGCCGCACCCGAGAATTTCTTCGGAAGCCACGGCGCGGAGTTCGTATAGAAATACCAGCGGATTGCGTCGGCTCCGTACTCATTCAGCGCCTTCATCGGGTCTACGGCATTGCCCTTTGACTTGCTCATCTTGTCGCCGTTCTCATCGAGGACAAGTCCCATCACGATGACGTTCTTGAATGCCGGCCGGTTGAACAGAAGCGTCGCCTCTGCGTGCAGGGAGTAGAACCATCCTCTCGTCTGGTCCACAGCCTCGGAGATAAAGGACGCCGGGAACTGCTTCTCAAAGAGTTCCTTATTCTCAAATGGATAGTGAATCTCCGCATACGGGCAGGCGCCGGAGTCAAACCAGCAGTCGATGACCTCCGGAACTCTCTCCATGGTACCGCCGCAGTCCGGGCACTTGAACGTGATCTTGTCAACATACGGTCTGTGAAGCTCAACCTTCGCGTCATCCGGATTGCCGGAGAGCTGTGCCATCTCCTGACGGGAGCCCACGCAGATCTGCTTTCCGCAGTCCGGGCAGATCCACACCGGAAGCGGTGTGCCCCAGTAACGGTTGCGGGAAAGCGCCCAGTCCTGAATGTTCTCCAGCCA
>DGVL01000023.1 GCA_002394965.1 Lachnospira sp. UBA4285 | reverse complement strand
GTCCTCTTCCCGGACAGGGCGAAGGGAAATGGCTGCTTTCTCCATGGGATGTACCTCCTGTTCTTTTCTTCCTGGCAGGTTCCGCTTCAGCGTGAAACCTCGGGTCGGCGCAGATGCCTCCTTACGCGGTTCAGGTGCCGCTCGAACTCGCCGGAGTCGATGAATTCCGCGATTACGTACTGGTCAAAGACCGGAACGGTGCAGGAATAAAACCCGAGCCGCTCCTGAAAGAGTCCGGTCAGAGAATTCGGGAGCACCATATAACCGGTTCGAACAGACGGTGCGATCGTCCGCGTGAAGGTGTTCATATAGATCACCGTGTGCGTGGGCTCCAGGGAAAACAGCGTGTCCTCTGCTTTGGCAAGAGGCGAAAACTCCGAGGCAAAATCGTCCTCGATGATAAGCCCCCCGCAGGCCTGCGCCCAGCTGATGTACTCATGCCGCTTGGAGGCAGATGCCGTGATCCCGGACGGATAACTGTTGAACGGCGTTACGTGGAGGATCCGCGCCTTTGTCCGGGTGAGCTCCCGGGAGCGGATGCCGTCTGTTCCCATCGTGAGACAGTCAAAGGGGATGCCGGCTGCGGTATAGATCTTCCGTATCTTCTCATAGCACGGGTCTTCAAGGGCAATGCGCCTTGCACGCCCATTATCATCGCGTCCGATCAGCTGCACCAGGAGCAGGTACAGATACTCGGATCCGGATCCGATGACGATCTGGGAGGGCTCTACCCGTATCCCCCGGGAGCGGAGAAGATAGCCCGCAATCGCTTCCTTAAGCTCCGGTGTTCCGCTCCCCGGCGAGCGCTTCAGAATGTCTTCGCCCCGCTCACTCAGGACGTGCCGCATGGTGCGTGCAAATCCGGCAAAGGGGAAAAGCCTTTCTGCGATATCACTTCCCGGCGGATAAGAGGCGTGAGAATCCGGGCGGATTGTCTCGGATGGCTGGTCATCCTGACCAGGGATCTCTGAATCCGGCGCCTGCGCTTCTGGCGCGTGCAGGGATCTGGCTGCCGGAAGCGGGGAGAAGACGTTCTGTTCTTCAAAGGTCACATAGATTCCGGAGCGTTCCCGGGACTCGACGTAGCCTTCACTCTCCAGCATTGCGACGGCGTGCTCGGCGGTGATGACTGATACGCCCATATCGGAGGCCAGCGTCCGCCTGGAAGGCAGCCGGGAGCCGCAGGGATAGCGCCCAGAAACGATGTCAGAGCGCAGCTGTTTATAGAGTGTCAGATATGCCGGTGTTTTTCTCTCTGCCACAGGCGGCCTCCTTTCCATATTGCACTGACTGCTTTTTGGGGTTTCTTTGGATTCTAAAGATTAGTAAGGAAAATTGCAAGAAATGCCGGTAACCGCTTTGATTCGCCTTTTGCTCTGCTGTGTGCTATCCTAGAAGGGTTCCGGTGATTGACAAGACATAAGTCCGGATCAGGAGGATGGTAACAGGTATGCCGTGTACAACGATTTTGGTGGGAAAGAAAGCCAGTGCCGACGGCTCGACGCTGATGGCCAGGAATGAGGATTCCGGTGCCGGGCACTTCATGCCAAAGAAATGTATCATAGTCAGACCGGAGGATCAGCCGGTCGAATATAAGTCTGTGCTGAGCAAGTTCTCGGTCACACTTCCAGCCAATCCCCTTATGTACTCGGCGTGTCCGAACGCGGTGCCGGATGAGGGGATCTGGGGTGAGGCCGGCATCAACGCGGCCGGTGTTGCCATGTCGGAGACCGAGACGATCACCAGCAATGCCAGAGTGCTCGGAGCGGATCCGCTCGTCAAGGACGGAATCGGAGAGGAAGATCTCCTCACGATCGTGCTCCCGTATATCCATTCCGCCAGAGAGGGTGTGCAGCGCCTCGGCAGCTTTCTTGAGAAGTACGGAACGTATGAGATGAACGGCATCGGATTTCAGGATGTGAATGAGATCTGGTGGTTTGAGTCGGTCGGCGGGCATCACTGGATCGCGAAGCGCGTACCGGATGACGCCTATGTGGTCGGGCCGAATCAGCTCGGCATTGACCGCTTTGATTTTGTGGATGCGGGGGGCGAGCAGACGTCTCATATGTGCTCGGCGGATCTTGTGTCATGGATTGAAGCGAATCATCTGAATCTTTCTATGCGCGAGGAAGCGCTTTCCTCCTGCCGCGACTGGGAAGTGCGCCCGTCGCTGGGAAGCCATGACGACGCGGACCATGTGTATAATACGCCGCGCGCCTGGTTCATGGAGCGCTGCCTGAATCCCCATGCCGCTGACTGGGACGGAGACGATCGTCAGTTCAGCCCGGAGTCTGACACATTGCCCTGGAGTATGGTCCCGGAGCACAAGATCAGCGTTGAGGACGTGAAGTATCTTCTGTCCTCCCACTATCAGGGAACGCCGTATGACCCATACGCAAAGACGGACATCGACGGAAAACGGGGCAAATACCGCTCGATCGGCGTCAACCGGACCAATTTCCTGGCCTGCACGCAGATCCGGCCGGGCCTCCCGAAGGAAATCGCTTCGGTACAGTGGCTCGCCTTCGCCTCCAATGTTTTCAACGCATTTATCCCGTTCTACACCAATGTCACGGATACGCCGGCCTACATCCGGGACGGCGGACCGGATGCCACGACAGAGAATTTCTATTGGGAGAACCGGATCATCGGTGCTCTTGCGGACGCACACTGGGCATCCTGTGCCAATCTGATCGAGCGCTATCAGAACAGCACAGGCGCGAAAGCCCGTCAGATGCTTCGGGAGACGGACGAGGCGTTCGAAAAGAAATTCGGCGGAACGTCCGGTCAGAAAGACAGTGAAAAGAAAATCCGGAAGTTCCTGATGAAGCGCAATGAACAGATGGCGGACATGGCGAGGAAAGAAACACAGGATGTCCTCAACAAGGTTCTTTTTGCGGCCAGCAGCGGCATGAAGAACCAGTATTCCAGAAGTGACGCCTGATCGTGAGACTCAGACGATGGCGCATGCTGTGTACCGGCGGATCTGCTCGTCAAACCGGGCGGTGTCTATGACGCAGGGAATGGACGGCGTCAGCACCGGCACCGGTGTGCCAAATGTAAAAAGAGCTATGCGGTTGTCGTGAGCGATATCACAGCGCATGACACTGCGGTCAGCCGGATCAACAACCCAGTATTCTGATACCCCGGCGGATACATAGGCTTCCAGCTTCAGGGAGGTGTCTCTCTTTCTTGTGGAAGGAGAGGTGATCTCCGCGATGAAGACCGGAACTCCCGTGATCCGTCCGGGGTGTATTTTTATCCGTCCGTCTGCCACAAAAACGTCGGGAAACAGGACAGAGCCGGGATAGCATGACAGCTCAAGCGGGAAGGGCGACGAGCAGATGAGAGGCAGAGTGCCCTCTGCTGCAGGTTTTCTGTCAGATGGCTCATCTGCCAGAAGGGCGTCGGCAAGCTGACGGTACAGTTCGACAGCCAGAAGCTGGTGTATGCCGCCGAGATCAGACAGAGCGAATGGCTTTCCGCCGATGGATTCATACAGGGCATTTTCAGACACTGTCCGGCCCTGGGCAGAACCGGGCTTCACGGAGCCGGCGGCGCCTCCAAACGGAACGGCAGTCTCCTGAATGAAAAGTGGATGGGATGAAAGGCCGGAAGCGCTGTAGGAAGCCGGCTGGTCAGGACTCATCAGGACCCGTTCAAGGGCATTCATGGTGTCCAGCCTGGGAGCGGAAGTCGCCCCAGACATGATCTTCTGAATGGTCCCGAGTGGGACCCCTGAGAGCTCCGCGAGTTTCCGGCTCGTATATCCCTTTTTCTTCTTGGCTTCTTTCAGCTCTTCCGGTTTCATCATAGGGAGGTCTCCTTTTACAGCAATTTTCTGACCTGAGAACAGTCTACAGGAAAAATTTCCAAAATGCAACCGCAAATGGAAAATAAATTTCTTGAAAATATCCGAAAATGGATATATTCTGTGAGCAGAATATCGGAGACGGACCAGACGGTGAGCCTGTCCTGCGGGGGAAATCAGTTGTGCAGACAACGTAAATGCAGAGGACGGCGTGCTAGAATACGGCGGTATGGCAAAAAATCAGGAGGTGCGGCCATTTATGATACGGGAGATTGTGGAGATAGACAAAGATAAGTGTACAGGATGCGGACTCTGCGCCAGTGCGTGCCACGAAGGGGCGATCGGCATGGTGGACGGCAAGGCAGTACTTCTTCGGGACGATTACTGCGACGGAATGGGAGACTGCCTGCCGGAGTGCCCGTCCGGAGCGATCCGGATCACGAGGCGGGAGAGCGCGGCATACGATGAGAGCGCTGTGGAAAAGCATAAAGAAGAGGAGAGAAAAAAGCAGATCTTTATGAGAGCGATGTCCCTCACACCGCCGGTTACAGGGGCTTCCGGCCATTTCCAGGGTTGCCCCGGCTCGCGCATGCAGCAGTTTGACCGCAAGAGTGATCCGGATGAAACGGAAGACCGGGAGGTGCGGTGGCACTCCGAGCTGCGGCAGTGGCCGGTACAGATCAAACTGGTTTCTCCGGAGGCACCGTATTTTCAGGGGGCGAAGCTTTTAGTTGCGGCAGACTGCAGCGCGTATGCCTATGCCGGCTTTCACCGGGATCTCATGCGCGGAAAGGTGACGCTGATCGGATGCCCGAAGCTCGATGACATCGACTACAGCGAAAAGCTCACGGAGATTATCCGGAACAATGATATCCGGGAAGTGACGATTGTGCGGATGGAGGTGCCGTGCTGCGGCGGACTGCAGCATGCCGTGGAGACGGCGCTGAAAAACAGCGGCAAGTTTCTTCCGTGGCGGGTTGTGACGATCTCGACAGACGGGGAGATACTTCCGTAATTCCGGGACAGGTGGTATGAGAAACAGGATATGCCGTTCGGAATGATGATATATGGTATAATTAAACCAAAAACAAGAAGGACGAATATCATCTGACGGTAAGAGAATATGAATAAAGTTGTCGTAACGGGAATCACAAGTTTTGTGGGGAGCCACACCGCCAAAGAACTGATTCGGCAGGGATGCCGCGTGACCGGCATCATACGCCCGGCCAGCCGCAACAAGGCCGTCGTTGAGAAGGATCCTGTCCTGCAGAATGCTGAAATCATTCTGGTGGATTTTGACAGTCTCCCGGGCACGGAAAGCGGAAAAGAGGCTTTTCTCGCCGGATGCACCGAACTCAGGAAGCAGCTGGGGGAGATCGATGTGTGGCTGCATTTCTCGTGGGATGACGGCGGCACGAAGTCCCGTACGGATGTCGGACTGGAAGAGAAGAATGCAAACAATGCCATAAAGGCATTCTGGCTGGCCGGGGCGGCCGGCGCGAAGCGCTTCGTCTTTGCGGGAAGTCAGGCGGAATACGGCAGGGGAAGCCATGAGAAGCCGGCTCCGGTGAGCGAATATGGAAAGGCCAAGCTGGCGTTTGGTGACTGGGCTGAAAGAGAAGCGGCCGGCGGGCCTCTGCAGTTTGTGCATCTGCGGATTTATTCGATCTATGGCCACGGGGATCACCCGAAGACCCTGATCACGACACTCATACGCGCCTGCCTGAAAGATGAGGAATTCAGCCTCGGCCCGTGCACCCAGATGTGGAATTTCATGGAGGTAAGGGATGCGGCGGCAGCGATCGCGCTGGTGAGCCTGAGTCCGGATACCCACAGGGTCATCTATGATATCGCCGGGCACGAGAACAGACCGCTGCGCGAATATGTTCTGGCTGTGCAGCAGCTCTGCGGCGGCGGCGGGAAACTGGAATTCGGCACGCGCGGCAACAACGCCGAGGGGGCAGCGGACCTGATCCCGGATGTGAGCGGCCTGAAGGAGCTTGGATTTAAAGAACAGTTCACCTTTGAGGATGGCATCCGGAGTCTGCGGGAGACGGACAGAAAGGAAATGGAAGACCCGGAACTTGTCTGGGAGCCGGTGCGAGTGGAACATCTGGTACAGGACCGCTGGATTGATTTCCGGCGGGTGCGCTACAGATTCCCGGACGGCCGGGAGTTCAGCCCGTATTATAATTACAGCCGCAGAGATTTTGTGGTCATCATCGCTCGGGATGAGGAGGGAAAGTATCTTTGCGTAAGGCAGTACCGCGTCGGCGTGCACAAGGTAACCTGCGAGTTTCCGGCGGGCGGCATAGAACGCGGGCCGGAGGCCGAGTACACGGACGGAGAGCTGGGAGGCTGCGAGTCTGTGACGGCACTTGCGGCGGCCAGGCGGGAACTTTTGGAAGAAACCGGCTATACGTCAGACTCCTGGACGCAGCTCATGGTTGAACCGGCTGAGGCGACGCTGTCGGACAACTTTGCCTACATCTATTTTGCAGATGCCTGCCACAGGACCGGTGAACAGAAACTGGACGATACAGAGTTCTTAAAGGTCGAGCATCTGACGGAGAAAGAACTGGACGGGATCGTTACGGCCGGGATGTTTGAACAGGCTGTGCATGTCATGGCATGGCTGCTGTACAAGACGAGAAGGTAATGACAGCAGCCGGACAGAGCGAAAATTGCGTAAAATCGGGAAATTATGCTTTAATTTCACGAATTGGTCAAAATTCGTTCACAGAATGTTCTCAATTAGCCGATATTATTGCAGACATAAAACGAACAGAGATGCAGCACCACCCCCCAAGCTGCAGTTCGTTTTACTCATGCAAATGTTTTCCCCTTCAGAAAAGTCTCCGACCCCCCTCGGAGGCTTTTTCTATTGCCCGGCCGGAAACATCCGTGAAGCGCTCCGGTATCATTTTTGCGGGGCGATCGCAGCAGGGAGGGAAGAAATGCTTATACGAAATGCGACACTGGATGATCTGAATGCTGTCGCGGCGGTGGAAGCGCAGTGCTTTCCGGAGGCGGAGGCCGCGACAGCTGTGGAGTTTGAAGACAGAATCCGCCACTATGGCAATCATTTCTGGCTTATGTTTGACGGAGAGCTGCTGGTATCCTTTGTCGACGGCTTTGTGACAGATGAACCTGATCTGACCGATGTGATGTACGAAAAGGCGGATATGCACAACGAGGACGGGAAGTGGCAGATGATCTTCGGCGTGAATACGATCCCGTCGTACCGGCATCGCGGGCTTGCCGGCCAGCTGATCCGCCGCGCGGTGCAGGATGCCAGAGCAGAGGGCAGGCGGGGACTCGTGCTCACCTGCAAGGAGAGACTGGTCCCGTATTACGCAAAGTTCGGATTCGTGAGTGAAGGTGTCACGGAGAAGTCGAGCCACGGCGGCGTGACGTGGTATCAGATGCGGCTGACATTCTGATATCTGGCAGGCGCAGAGTATTGTTTTGAGGCATTAAAAAATGGCCCCGGGCGGTCAGAACCCGGGGCCTGCAACCGTTGTACGGCAAGTCAGGAGCCCAAAACTGAGGAGGCTTGTGAGACAAATTGTTCAGAAGCAGCATCTGCTGTTATCTGACCGTAAAGAATCTGTTCCACAAGTGTGTTGGCATTTTGAAATACTTCAGCAGATTTGGAAGGACCGATTGGTGTAATAGACGATGAATTTGGCGTTACAACATTCTGAATAAAAGCGATCTCAGCCTGATTATCTTCGGAAAGATCCGAGGCGATGGCATTTGCTACGGCAGAAGCGGCAGGAATTCCTCTTTCGGCCAGAAGGACTTTGTTGGCGTCAATATCGTTAATGATGTAATTCAGAACAGCGACGGCTTCATCCGGATTTTTACTGTGCGCACCGCAGCTGAAATACTGAGAAGGATGCAGGTAATCCGCTTTTTTCGGATCGGCAGCCGGCCAGGAGCTGTACGCAATTTCTGTTCCTTCCGGGGCAACTTTCCGGAAAGCGGTCAGCTGATTGGACCAGTTGCAGGCGCACCAGGACTGGGTTTCAGGGGATGAATAGTATACCATGGGGCTCTGTTCAACAGAATTCAGAGTTAGTTCGGCATAGGTCGCGGCATCCAGCATCCAGCCTTCTTTCAGACCGTCTTCATAAACTTTGAAAAACGGGACAAAAGCTGACGGATCTGAAGAGGAGAGCTTTCCGTTGGCGAACATATCGGGCATCCCTTCGCCGCGCATTATGTACTGCATGATGGATTCGGCGTTGCCGTATCCCAGATCGGTGCGCACGCCGCTCTTTTCATAAATCTGGCGGCAGATTTCCTCAAACTCATCAATCGTCATCTGGTCAGGAATCGTGAGGCCAAGGGAATCCGTTAATGTTTTGTTGTACATCATGGCCGGAGCATTTACACCGGCACAGATCGCGACCAGCTTGCCGTCAATGGTACCGGAGTCGAGGATGGACTGGTCGATGGTTGATACATCCAGAGCACCGCTGTCAACGTAAGGCTTCAGGTCCAGAAGAGCGCCATTGGATGCGTACTGCGGGAGATAGGAATTATAACCGAGCTGCAGAATGTCAGGCTCGCCCTGACTGGCTACAGATGTGGAAATTTTTGTGAAATAGTCACCCCAGGATGCAGGTTGAAGGTCGAAGGTTATATTCGGGTGCTTTTCTGTATACATTTCCAGAATTTTTGAAGTCCTGTCATTGCGCACCTGATTTCCCCACCAGGCGATAGACAGTGTCACGCCGCTGCCGCCTCCGGATGAGGCGCTCCCGACAGTTGTCTGCGGTGACGAAGTTTTGGCAGAGGCGGAAGCCGATTCCGATGCAGTTCCTCCACTTCCGGCTCCGCATCCCGCCAGCAGTGAACCGGTGAGAATCAAAGCCAAAGCGGGTATTCCTAAAGACTTCCTTTTCATGAATTTCCTCCTTAGTTTTATGATTTACTGCTTCTGATCCGGATCAGAACAAAAATCATTATGAAAAGTATACCGCTTCAAAAAACACGCTGCAATAATTCCATACAAAATGCACAATAATCGTATAAAAATATGTTCATTTTCATTTCTTGATAACTAAAATCACAGAGACTATGATAGAGGAAACCAGAAGTGTAGCAGTGGTTTCCACAGGATCCGGCCGCAGAGGCTGAAGAACAGGGGGGGACTCCGTGGATACAGAAGATACGAAAAGAAAAGTTCTGATGGCAGTTATTGACTTGTTTAACGAATACGGTCTGAAATTCACCATGAACAGTCTGGCCCGGAAGCTGGGGATGAGCAAGAAGACGCTCTACGTGCTGTTTGAAAGCAAGGAGGATCTTCTGAATCAGATGGTGGACTATTGTTTCGCATCGGTGAAGGAGAGCGAGGCAGCCGCGCTGGCGGAACCGGGACTGGACACGCCGGGGCGGATCCGGGCGCTTCTGGCGGCGTTCCCGGAGCAGCTGCAGGGCGTGAGTCTGGAGAATCTCTATGTGCTGCGGGAGACGTATCCGAAGATATACACAAGAGTGGAACAATATCTGGAGAACGGCTGGGAACCGACCATACGGCTGCTTGAGCAGGGAGTTGCGGAGGGCTGCGTGCGGCCCTTTTCGATCCCGATATTCAAGATGATGTATGAGCTGGCGCTGGAGCAGTTTTTTCGCCGGGACATTCTGAAGAAAAATGCGATGACATACCGCGAAGGGCTTCAGGAAGTCACAGATCTTCTTGTCGACGGCATCCTGGCGCATCCGGAAGAAAAAAGAGGGAAAGAATCATGAAGAAACTCACGAAAGGGAAGATGTGGTGCTTTGCCGTCGGGCAGTTCGGCTGGAGCCTTCTGTCTGCTCTGATCACCAACTGGCTGGTGTATTTCTATCAGCCGGACGAGGCGTCGCAGGCGGCGGGACAGACACTTTTTATTCCACAGGGGCGCGTTATACTCGGCGTGGCCACTATCATAGGCGCCATTGCCGCTGTCGGGCGGATTTTTGACGCCGTCACCGATCCGCTGATCGCGAATCTCTCCGACCGCTCGAAGAATCCGGAGGGGCGCCGGATCCCGTTCATGCGCCGTATCGCGATTCCGTTCGCTCTCATCACGGTGCTGGTCTTCTGGACACCCGTGAATGGCATATCCGGTTTGAACGGTGTCTGGCTTCTCGTGACGCTGCTGCTGTTCTATCTGTTCATGACGACGTACTGCACGCCTTACAACGCGCTGATCTCAGAGCTTGGCACGACACAGGACACGAGGATCAGCATTTCCACCTACATCAGCGTGACGTTTCTGCTGGGGAGTGCCATCGGCTATGCGGCGCCCTATATCTGGGGACCGCTGACACCCATTCTGGGGCGCGTCGGGGCGATCCGGGCTACATTCGCCATTCTGGCGGCGGTCGGGCTTGTGGCTCTGTTTGTGCCGACATTCACGATCCGGGAGAAGGATTACATCAAGGCGGCTCCGTCAGAGGACAATGCGTTCTCCTCACTCGCCAAGACATTCAAGAACCGGGATTTCCGGGTGTTCGTCGGATCGGACGTTCTGTACTTCGTCGCCCTGACGATTTTTCAAACCGGCCTGCCGTTCTTCATCACGACGCTGATGAAGCTGCCGGAGACGATGACGACAATTCTGTACATCGCGATGACGCTGCTGTCCTTTGCCTGCTATCCGCTGGTCAATATGCTGGCGCACCGGCTGAACAAGAAGAAACTGGTGCTGATTGGCTTCACCGGCCTGTCCTGCGCCTACATTGTGACGGCCATGTCCGGGCTTTTCGGACCCGGAGGCATGGTCTGGGGTGTGCTGGTGGTCGCCGTGGCGGCTTTCCCGATGGCGATCCTCGGTATTCTGCCGCAGGCGATCGTGGCCGACATCGCCCAGGCGGACGCGATGGTGACCGGCGAGAAGCGCGAAGGCATGTTCTTTGCGGCCAGAACCTTTGCATTCAAGATGGGACAGAGCCTGTCGATGCTGCTGTTCACGGCCTTTGCATCCATAAGCCCGGCCACGGGACTCGGATACCGCATCGCCGCCATCACCGCGACGGTCATCTGCCTGCTGGGCGCGGTGATTCTGTCCCGGTATGACGAGAAGAAGATTCTTGGCATCATCGTGCCGAAGAAAGACGCGTGAAAAACAGGCATCACGGACTCATCCGCACTCTGTGCCAGCGGTAAACAAATATGGAAAATGTGAAGCGGGAGATTAAAAATAACCTCCCGCTTCTTTCACGTCTGTGGCATACTAAAAGAAGAACGATTTCGGAGGGAAGAACTTTCGGGAAAGTAGTCAAGGAGAGAAACCACGCATGAACGGGAAAAGGAACCAAGAATTTGACTTTGGAATTGTAAGCAATCCGCGCATCTTCCAGCAGAATTCCATTATGCCCCACTCGGATCAGGAATATTATTCTTCGGAGGAGGCCGCCAGGGGGAATGCGCTTTCAGATTTCAAGTATCTGCTGAACGGTCTGTGGAAGTTTTCATACGCAAAGAACCCGTCGCTTATCGTGCCGCAGTTCTACAGCGCGCAGGTAGACTGCCACAGCTGGGATGACATCCGGGTTCCGGCCCACATCCAGATGGAAGGGTACGACAAGCCGCAGTACGCCAATTATGAGTACCCCTGGGACGGCCTGCAGAAAGTCAGACCGGGGGAGATCCCGGAGGCGTTCAATCCGACGGCGCAGTATGTGAAGTACTTCACGCTGCCGCAGGAACTCTCCGGGCGGCCGGTCTACATCTCTTTTCAGGGGGCGGAGAGCGGTATCGCGCTCTGGCTCAACGGCCACTACGTCGGCTACCGGGAGGACACGTTTACACCCTCGGAGTTTGAGCTGACGCCGTACCTTCAGGAGGGCGAGAACAAGCTGGCGGCAGCCGTCTTCAAGTGGACAGCCGGCAGCTGGTGCGAGGACCAGGATTTTTTCCGCTTTTCCGGTCTGTTCCGGGATGTATATCTTTTTACTGTCCCGGATGTGCACGTGCGAGACCTCTGCGTCACGGCGCGCCCGGATGACGCCTTTAAAGATGGCGAGATGACGCTGCTGCTTAAAACAGGCCGTCCGGAGGCCTTCCGTCCCTTCACGGCGGAAGAGCAGGCGGGGGAAGCGCAGCCGGAAAGAACGGCAAGCGCCGGAAAAACCGTGGGCCGCTTTGTGCTGAAGGTGCTCGACGCGGCCGGGCATGCGGCGGCGGTATCGGAAGGTGCGCTGCAGGAGCAGACAGAGATCCGCGTGAAAGTGCCGGACGTGCGGCTCTGGAGCGCCGAGGATCCGTACCTCTACACCTGTCTGCTGTTCATCTATGATGAGAGCGGCACACTGCAGGAAGTTGTGAAGCAAAGAACAGGATTCCGCACACTGCTTATCCGGGACGGACTGATGCTTCTGAACGGGAAGCGGATCGTTCTGCACGGCGCCGACCGGCACGAGTTCGGATCGGAGGCCGGCAGGTGCCTGAGTCAGGAGGAGATCCGGCAGGATATTATCACGATGAAGCGCAGCAACATCAACGCCGTGCGGACCAGCCATTACCCGAACCAGACGGTGTTCTACCGGCTGTGCGACGAGTACGGGATCTATGTGCTGGACGAGACGAATCTGGAGACGCACGGGTCGTGGGCGTTTGACGCCGGCGGCGTACAGGAGCAGCAGAAGGTGGCTGTGCCGGGCGATCGGCCGGAGTTTCTGGAACTTATCCTGGACCGCGGCCGGAACATGATGATGCGCGACCGCAATCACCCGTCAGTCCTCATCTGGTCGCTTGGAAACGAGTCCTACGGCGGACGGGATCTGTTCATTATGTCTCAGGATTTCCGCGCGTGGGATGGAAGCCGGATCGTGCACTATGAGGGCGTGCAGAGAGATCCCCGCTATCCGCAGACCAGCGACATCGTGAGCACGATGTACGAACCGGCGGACGGCATCCGGGATTACCTTAAGGAACACCGCGACAAGCCGTATATCTCCTGCGAGTATTCTCATGCCATGGGCAACTCCTGCGGCGGAATCCGCAAGTACACAGATCTGACCTGGGAGGAGCCGCTGTATCAGGGTGGGTTTATCTGGGATTACATCGACCAGAGCCTGACCATGCGCGACCGCAACGGCCGCGAGTTCCAGGGGTACGGCGGTGATCACGGCGAGCGCCCCACCGACTATAACTTCAGCGGAAACGGTCTGTGCTTCGCGAAGGGCCGGAAGGCTTCCCCGAAGATGCAGGAAGTCCGCCATGTGTATCAGGACTTCCGCATCAGCATTACCCGGGAGAACTTCACCCTTCAGAACGGATGCCTGTTCACACGCTCCGGTGCTTACCGATGCGTCGTGTCTCTCCTGAGAGATGGCGCGCTCATCCGGGAAGAGACGGTGGAGACAGACGTGGCGCCGCTTGAGACCGGGAGCTTCCCGCTGCCCTTTGCAGTGCCCTCAGAGGATGGCCGGGGCGAGGCGGCTGCCGAGTACATCGTCACGGTATCGCTGCGCTTGAAAGAGGATACCAGCTGGGCGTCCGCGGGGTATGAGATCGCCTGGGGACAGGCGGCGTTCGGCCGGATGCCGGAGAATGCCGGGCAGGCGTACGCGCTTGCTGACGCAAGGGCGGTACAGCCATTTGCCAGGAAGATGAATGGTGTTGAGGGACTCACCGTGATCAGAGGCACTTTCAACACCGGTGTTGTGGGGGATAATTTCCGGATTCTGTTCTCGGACATCGCGGGGGGACTGGCCTCCTACTGCTGGGGAGGCAGGGAGCTTCTGACAGCGGATATCCCGAGACCGAATTTCTGGCGGCCGCTCACGGACAACGACATGGGCTGCCAGCTCGGATACAGGGCCGGACAGTGGAAGGCTGCCTCTGATTATGTGTCGGCCAAATACATGCACGGCCGGCGCAGCACGCCGGCAGAGGTGAGGGAGAAAGACGGGCTCGTCTTCGTGACGTACACGCTGCATCTGCCGGTGAAGCCGGAGCTTGACGCGAAGCTGACCTATACGGTGCGCCCTGACGGAAGTCTGCATGTTAAGCTCGCGCTGCCGGCGTCCGACGCGGTGGGCGAGCTCCCGGAGCTTTCGATGCTTTTTGCCATGGACGCGGACTATGACCGGATCGCATGGTACGGCCGCGGCCCGGAGGAAACTTATGCGGACCGCAAGGGCGCGAAGCTCGGCATCTACAGAAACCGCGCCGCGGATAATTTCGCACCGTATCTGGTGCCGCAGGAGTGCGGCTGGAAAGAGGACGTGCGAATCGCCGAAGTGACGGACGCGCGCGGGCGCGGTCTGCGTTTTGCCTGCCACGGGCTTGGATTCTCGGCGCTGCCCTACAGTCCGGCGATGATCGACGCTGCGGCGCACGGCAATGAGCTGCCGCCTGTCTTAAAGACGTTTGTCCGCGTCGGGATGCAGATGGGCGTCGGCGGGGACGACTCCTGGGGTGCCGAGACGCTTCCCGAGTACCGGATCGACAACAGCAGACCACTTGCGATTGAACTGGATATAAAGGGAATCTGACGAGCCAGGGCAGGATGACCTGTGTAACGCTTAAGAGGAGAGAAGTATGCTTGGAGCCATCATCGGGGATATCATCGGAAGCACGCGGGAGAGCGCGCCCGTAAAGACCACGGAGTTTCATCTGTTTGAGGAAGGCTCTCGCTTTACAGATGACACGGTCATGACGGTGGCGCTTTCCGACGCGCTTTTGTCCGTCCCCGGCGACTGGCTTGACGCTCCGGAGGAGCATGCAGAAGGTATCCGGACAAGGATCGTGGAGCGCATGCAGACCTGGGGAAGGCGCTTCCCGGACGCCGGGTACGGCGGATGGTTTCAGAGCTGGATCTTCTCAGATGATCCGCAGCCTTACGGCAGTTTTGGAAACGGATCGGCCATGCGGATCTCGCCGGCGGGGTGGCTCGCGGGTAGTGAGGAGGCGGCACTTGAGCTTGCAAAACTGGGCGCGCAGGTGACGCACAACCACCCGGAGGGAATCAAGGGCGCTCAGGCGGTGGCGCTCGCTGTGTTTCTTGCCAGGAGCGGAGCGCCGAAAAAGGAAATCCGGCAGGCGCTCACGGAACGGTTTGGGTATGACCTGAACCGGGATCCGGACGAAATCCGCACATCCTGCCGGTTTGACTCGTCGTGCCAGGTGAGCGTGCCGCAGGCGCTCGCGTGCTTCTTCGCGGCGGAGTCCTATGAGGATGCTGTCCGGCTGGCGGTGTCGCTGGGAGGCGACGCGGACACGCAGGCAGCCATCGCCGGAGCCGTCGCGGAAGGGTATTTTGGAATACCGGAATATCTGAAGCGGGAAGGAAGACGCCGCCTTTCCAGACCGATGGTCAAAGTCCTGGAGCGCTTCCGCCGCCATGCGCCCCGCCGTTACCACGGCCGCAAGGGCACGACGCCTCTCACGGACAACGACCGGATCGAGCTGCTTCTGCCGGAAGTGGCGGAGGGCAGTGCCTCGGGGCAGGATGTCGTCATGGTGCTTCGCTCGCGGATGTTCGAGGATGGGCAGTTTCTGGTGCCCTGTGAAGAAAATGAAAAGGGCGGGAAGGTGCCGCGGCTTCTGGCCGGGGAGTCGGGCGAGGCCATGCTCCCAGTCTTTACCTCCCGGCAGGAGCTCGCCGGAGGGGGAGACGCTTCTGCAGAAGTGCTTCTGGCGTATATGGACAATCTTTTCTACGCCTGCCTGCGGGACGAGGCCGTGTCCGGCTTGGTCATCAATCCCTGGAACAGGAACGGACTTTCCATTGAGAAAAAGGGGATCGCCGCCATCGTGGGAGAAAAGGCATGATTGCAGCATTCCCGGATGAAATCGATCTGATGAAAATCGCGGAGAGCGGGCAGATTTTTTCCTGCGGACAGATGAAAGAGCCCGGATACTTCTGGTTTCTGTCATCTGGAAATCTACTGGTGGCGCGCCAGATGGATCCGCGGCACATCGAGGCGTTCTGCGAGGCCACGGCGTGGGACTCGTTCTGGAGCGCCTTTTTTGACGCGGGAAGGGACTACAGGCCGCTGCGGCGCGCGATGGACAAAAAAGGCGGAATCAGCGCCGCGGCGGCACGGGAAGGCGCGGGGCTGCGGGTCCTGCGCCAGGACCCCTGGGAGATGCTGGTTTCCTTCATTGTGTCCCAGAGAAAGAGTATCCCGGCGATCCGAACCTGTCTTGCAAAGCTCTCAGACTATGGACAGCCCGTCCCTCGCGCCGAAAGCACCGGCCTTCCTGGTCTGCGGCAGCTCCCTGCGCCGGATGTGCTTGTGAAGCTCACCGGTCAGCAGCTCTCCCAATGCGGGACGGGGTATCGCGCCGGGTACCTTCACGACGCGGCCCAGAAAGTAAGCAGTGGAAAGCTTGACCTTTCCGCCGCCGGCAGGCTGGATGATGCGGCTCTTCAGGCGGCGCTGATGCGCGTGAAGGGAGTCGGGGTCAAGGTGGCCGACTGCGTGATGTTGTTCGCATATGGAAGAACGGACCGCGTCCCCGCTGACGTCTGGATCAGGCGGGTAGAGAAACGCTGCCCGGACGCCTTCGCCGGCATTGCCTCTCCGGGCCTCGCCCAGCAGTACCTCTTTTTCTATGCGCGCCGCCACGGCCGTGACGGCCTCTTTCTGTAAGTTCCCGTGAAATTTGTCGGGAATCCTGCCGCAAAAGAGTAAGTTTTCTGCACATTTTTTTGTGCAAATTCCTGTATGATTCATGGCAGATGAAATGCACATTCAGCACATGTGCAATAACAAATCATTCCGAAAGGCTTTTGAAGGAGGCAATATGAGATTCAAGAGAGTTTTCGCCGCCGCGGCAAGTGCCCTCATGGGCGCCGGCCTGCTCGCAGGCTGCGGGAGCAGCACGTCCACCGCTTCGACCGGGGCGTCCGCTGCGGCCGGCAGCACTACAGCTGCGACAGCGGCTGCATCCAAGAGTTCCTCTTCCGCGTCCGGAAGCACGAACCTGACATTCTCCTGGTGGGGCAATCAGACCCGCAATGAGCAGACCCAGAACGCGATCAACGAATACCAGACAGAGAATCCGGGCGTTGCGATCGACGGGCAGTTCTCCCAGTGGGCCGACTACTGGCAGAAACTTGCCACCAACTCGGCCGGCGGTTCGCTTCCGGATGTCATGCAGATGGATTACCAGTACATCACGCAGTACGCAAACAGCGGGCTGCTGCTGGATCTGTCTCCGTATGTGTCGGATGGCACGCTGGATGGCTCCAAGTGGGATTCCAACATGGTGACTGCCGGAACCATTGACGGCAAGTTTGTAGCGGTCTGCGCCGGCATGAACGGCCCGGCTATGATCTATAACAAGGATGTCACCGATGC
>DGVL01000133.1 GCA_002394965.1 Lachnospira sp. UBA4285 | reverse complement strand
ATCACGACCGCGTCGGACTGTTCGCTCAGACCGATGCCGGCGCGGTGCCGCATGCCGAGCTCCTTGCTCAGGTTTCTGCTCTGAGTAAGCGGAAGCACACAGCCTGCAGCCGCGATTCGGGCGTTGCGGATGATCACGGCACCGTCATGCAAAGGCGCCTTGTTGTAAAACAGGTTCTTTACCAGCTCTGCCGTAACATCCGCGTTAACGATGGTGCCCGTGCTCATGATCGCCCCGAGGTCAACCGACCGTTCAAAAATAATCAGCGCGCCTGTTTTAGACGCCGACATATCCACACAGGCCTGTACGACCTGAGAAATTGCGGTCTCCAGTTCCGGCGTGGAAATGCTTCTGTTTGAAGTAAAACCGCTGCCCACGCGTTCCAGGACTCGCCGAAGCTCCGGCTGAAACAGCACCACCAGTGCAATCAGGCCGAGCTCCATCGCTCTTCTGAGCAGGAAATTCAGCATCGTAAGGCCCAGCAGATAGGACAGAATCAGCAGCAAGACCAGGATCAGGATACCGCGTGCGACATTTTTGGAATTCGTTCTGCGCACGAAATTGATTGCCTGGTAGATCAGATACGCAACGATCAGAATATCAATGGCGTCCCAGATGCCGATGGTCTGAATATAGCTGAGAGCGGTGCCGAGAAGGTTGGCAATTGCGTCCATATTTATCCCCTCAAGCGTAATTACGTAACTAAAATATTATAGTTCAAATTATTTCAAAGTGCAAGTTCTATCTTTCCTGCTTACCGCTTTCCTCCGAGACCGGTTCCGTAGCCGCAATGACACGTTCATATGCCTCTTTCTGATCCTGCATGGTCAACTGGTTCTCTCTCTTCATGACATAACGATAAGTATCATCCGGGCTCAGGCTGCTCATATACAGAATATAGCGGCCTGCCGCCTTTGAAGCGCCATAAGCCAGATCTGCCGCTGCCGCCAGTTCCGCCTTCGCTTCTTCTCCGGCAAGAGCGGCCATCTCACCGGCAAGATTGATGCACTGGCCCATCATGTTGACAATCTCCAGGCAGATACTCACCGCCGATTGTCTGGCAGCCTCAATGGTCCTGTCATCGCCCTCCTTCAGGGCGCGGCGCAGCGGACCGCGGCATTTAACATCCTCATCAATCAGCTTTACCATATAGCTGCGGAGGATCTCCGTGTTTCGCACATACCAGTCAAGCTTCTCGTTCTCTCCCCCGGTCTCGCGGATCTGCACCGCGGCGCGGGCCAGCATCGAGGCGGAAAGCGCGGCCGAAGCAGAAGCAGCGGAACCAATATCCGCATTCTCCCCGGGATCCGCGAGCTTCTTTGTCAGATTGTCCGCCGTTTCGTTTCTGTAGATCTGTATTTTAATGCCTTCGGCCATGTGAAACGCTCCTCTTAATCATTGTGATTAAATGCTTTCAGTTCCAATCCCGGATTTTTCTGCAGTGCCCAGTCCACACACCAGGAGGAGGTAAACAAAAGAAGATTATTCCCCTTGAAGTCCTGAACCCACTTGGTGTCACTGGTCAGATTCAGCATCGGAATATCCACATTATCCCCGGAAACCCAGCGGATGAGTTCATAGGGCAGATCTCTTCGCCGGATATCGACTCCATACTCGGTCTTCAAGCGGTATTCCAGCACTTCGAACTGCAGCACACCCACGACACCGACCAGGATTTCCTCCACACCGGTGTGCGGCTCGTGGAAGATCTGGATCGCGCCCTCCTGGGCAATCTGCATGATCCCCTTCTCAAACTGTTTGCGTTTCATGGTGTCGATGCGTTCCACCGCTGCAAAGTGCTCCGGCGCAAAGCTCGGGATCCCCTCGTAGCGGATATCCATGCCCTTTTCGCAGACCGTGTCGCCGATGGAGAAGATCCCCGGATCGAAGACGCCGATGATATCTCCCGCAAAAGCCTCGTCGATGATGGACCGGTCCGACGCCATAAGCTGCTGAGGCTGGGACAGCCTCAGCGCCTTTGCCCCCTGCACATGGTAGTATTCCTTCTCCCTCTGGAAACGGCCGGAACAAATACGCATGAACGCGATACGGTCACGGTGTGCCTTGTTCATATTTGCCTGGATCTTGAAAACAAAAGCCGAGAACGAATCCGCACAGGGATCAATTGTCTTGCCGTTGGAAACACGCGGAAGCGGCGGAATGGTCATCTCGAGAAAACTCTTCAGGAACGGCTCCACTCCGAAGTTGTTCAGGGCCGAGCCGAAGAAAACCGGGCTGAGCAGTCCGGCGCGGATTGACTCAAGGTCGAAGTCATAACCGGCTCCGTCGACGAGTTCCACGTCGTCTTCCAGTGTGCGGCGAAGGCGCTCTCCGATCAGTTCGTCCAGCTTTTCGGTTTCATCAAGCCGGCAGGCTACGGACGAGATGCGGTTCTGCCCTCTGTGAAATTCCTGGAAGGCAAGAATCTGCTGATTCTGCCGATCGTATACGCCCTTGAAATCATTCCCGCAGCCGATGGGCCAGTTCATTGGATAGGTTCCGATGCCGAACTCCTTCTCCAGTTCCTCCAGCAGGTCATAGGGGCTTCGCGCTTCGCGGTCAAGTTTGTTGATAAAAGTAAAAATCGGGATATGCCGCATGGCGCAGATCCGGAACAGCTTTCTGGTCTGCGGTTCGATGCCTTTGGCCGCATCAATGACCATCACGGCGGAATCGGCCGCCATCAGCGTCCGATAGGTGTCCTCCGAAAAGTCCTGGTGCCCCGGTGTGTCAAGAATGTTAATGCAGTACCCGTCATATTCAAACTGCATGACCGACGACGTGATGGAAATTCCTCTCTGCTTTTCCAGTTCCATCCAGTCTGAGACCGCATGACGGGCAGTGGCTTTTCCCTTGACCGACCCGGCCAGCTGAATCGCTCCGCCGTAGAGCAGGAGCTTTTCCGTCAGAGTCGTTTTGCCCGCGTCCGGGTGCGAGATGATTGCAAACGTTCTTCTTCTGTTGATTTCTTCATTCAGTCTGGGCATATGTGTTTCGACGCTCCAATTACAGTATTATGGCAGTATAATGGGCAATTCGTTTTATGTTACCACAACATGAAGTGAATTGCAATCTGTCAATTGCAAAAAACAGCGGATTCCTCGCTTGATGCCTGTATGAA
>DGVL01000084.1:5178-5750 GCA_002394965.1 Lachnospira sp. UBA4285 | reverse complement strand
ACAAGAAGATCTATCAGGTCGGCGACCGCTGTGCGCTGGTGTTCGACCCGAGATCGGTCCACGTGCTGTAAAGCAGAACCGGCCCGGACAAGCCATCCGGGCCGGTTTTCAGCAGAGAAACAGGAAGGAGCCGGACGGATGAAAACGGTGGTGCTGCTCGGTGCGGGGCAGGTCGGCGCGATGCTCTCGCGCCTGATGGGGACGGAGTACCGCATCGCATGCTTTGCGGATAATGACGAGAGAAAGTGGGGGACGACGCTGGCGGGGATCCCGGTGCGCTCCCTGCGGGAGAGCCTGCAGAGCTCGCCGGACTGCGTCTGTCTCTGCGTACTGGACGGGGAGCGGGCAAGCCAAATGAAAGTTCAGCTGCGCGCCCTCGGTTTCGAGGGAGAGCTGCTGTACCCCGATGCACTGAAGACCTTTGACGCGCGCGTTGCCACGATGCGGCTGCTGGCGGAGCAGATTCATGCAGAGAACATCCCGGGCGACGTGGCGGAGCTGGGGGTCTTCCGGGGCGACTTTGCCGTGCTGATCAACGCGGCGTTTCCCGACCGGACGATCCACCTGTTCGA
>DGVL01000084.1:0-5119 GCA_002394965.1 Lachnospira sp. UBA4285 | reverse complement strand
TACCTTCGAGGGCTTTCCCGCGAAGGATGTGGAGATCGAACAGGCCCAGGGCCTCTCCCGGGCAAAGGCGGGCGACTTTTCCGAGACGGCCATGGAGACGGTGGAAAAGCGGCTGCCACACCCGGAACGGGCGGTGTTCCATCCGGGATACTTCCCGGACAGCTTCGACGGCTGCAGGGAGACGCACTTTGCCTTTGCCTCCGTCGATGCGGACCTCTACGCCCCCACCGCGGCGGCGCTGCCGCGGTTCTTCGACCGTCTTTCGCCGGGCGGCGTGCTGCTCATTCACGATGTGAACAGCACCCAGTTCTCCGGTGCGGGAAAAGCCGTTCGGGAGTTCTGTGCCGAGCGGGGGCTGCTCCCCATGCCGGTCTGCGATCTGCACGGCAGCGTCGTCCTGCGAAAAGAGCAGAAGACGTGCCATTTTTGATCCGGCGGGTAAGGCACAGTTTCCCCTTACCCGGATCAGCCGGGAAAGACATCCTGTATGCCCCGCCGCCGGCGGGGCATACAGGATTATTTATTTTGCGAAGATTTTCGCCCATAAAGGCGTGAAACTGCATGGAAGAATTGCATGAGCAAAAGGCTTCTTTATGCAAATTATGCATTGAGCATTCTTCGCTTTTCCTGGCCAAATGCGCGATCCCGTGGTAAAATGAACAAGACAGTACTTCATTGTATTTCGATATTGACAATTTGCATGGAACCTGCGATAGGAGATGAAAAACATGGAAATTGAGCTGCTGCAGTCGTTTGTTGAAGTCTATAACGTTCAGAGCATCTCACGGGCGGCTGAGAACCAGTTTATTTCGCAGTCGACCATGACGCGCCGAATTCAGGCGCTGGAGGCTGAGCTGAAAATCGATCTTTTCCAGCGGAAAGGTCAGCTTTTGGAACCGACGTCCGCCGCACATGCCCTATACAAAGAAGCGGGAAAAATCATCAGACAGCATAACCAGGCGATTATCAAAATGAATCAGTTTAAGACCGGGCAGGGCGGCGCTCTGAGAATCGGCGTCAGCCCAACCGTAAAACAGGAGCCGATCATCCGCGCGGTCTCGCTGATGAAGAAGAAATATCCGGATGTGGAGCTCTCCTTTGACTGCGATATGCAGACAAATGTTCCCGCCTTTCTGGCAAACCGACAGATTGACGTAGGAGTAACGGTTTATGGAGAAGTCCGCGGGCTGGAGGGGATTTCCTGCGAGATTCTGAGCAAGAATACACTTGCCGTTCTTGTCGGACGGAATCACCGGCTCTGGAACAAACGACCGATCTATCCGGAAGATCTCGACGGAGAGATTCTCTATTATATCGGCAACGGCACCATGCAAAGCGCCACAGCGGTAGCCCAGTTTTATAAAGATCACCACGTTCACTTTTCTGAGTTGATTCCCTGCCGATCCATTGCAGAAGAGATGCTGTATCTTGCTCAGGGAGTCGGAATTGCGCATTCGGGCGTCATCTCTTCGGAGAACTATTTTGCATTTCGATCGCTGATCGATGTTGTGCCGGTGGAAAGAACCAGCCTGGACCAGGGCTATGTGGTTGCGCTCTACGACGAAGAGAATGAGCTGGCCAAAAAGTTTGTGGAACAGCTGAAAGAAACCTGGTAAAACAAATCATGCATACAAGGCGACAGAGCAGAGGCTCTGTCGCTTTTGCATGGGGAAGAGTTTTTTCGATGCGTTCTTTGCATTCGACATGGAATCCAATGCTTGTTACAATACAGACAAAGGAAGCGGTCATCAGCCGTGTCCAAACTAAAATCAGGGAGTGATTCAACGTGAGCAATTCGAACAAATATGCGCCTCTGTTGGAACCGTTTCAAATTGGGAATGTAGCGCTGCGAAATCGATTTGTCATGGGTCCCATGGGTATGGCGTGGCAGACAGATCCCCAGGGAGCCTTCACAGACGAAGCCGCAGCTTTCTATGCCGAAAGAGCAAAGGGAGGCTTTGCCGCGATCATAACCGGCGTTCAGCTTGTGGATCAGGAAGTGGATCCCAGAATGGGCAACTATGATGTCGGCCTGAAGCATCCCGAGCATTTTGTTGAGCAGAACCGGAAGACGACTTCCGCAGTGGAAGCCGCCGGCGCGAAGATCTTTCTGGAACTGGGCTTCGGCGTGGGGCGTAACTATCCCACGTTCAAGGCACCCTCTGCCCTTCCCGCGCATAATTTTCCGACCTTCATGAGCAAGCCGCTGACCCGCAAGGAAATCGGAATCAAACGGGATGCCATCATTCGCTCCGCCGTGCTTGGCAAGGAAGCCGGGTTTGCGGGCATCGACCTGCATTCTCTCCACTGGGGATATCTGCTGGACCAGTTTGTCCTTGCCATCACCAACCATCGCACAGACGAATACGGTGGAACGCTGGACAATCGTCTGCGCCTGGTGCAGGAAACCGTTGAGGGCATCCACCGTGAATGCGGAAACGACTATCCGGTCCTTGTCGGCCTGGGGGTCAAGAGCTTTATCAAGGGACTGGACCAGCCGTCTCTCTTCGGCGAAGACGAAGCGGGCCGTACGGTGGAGGAGTCGGTTGAAATCGTCAAAAAGCTGGAACAGATGGGCATCGCTGCCATTATGACCGACGTCGGTCTGTATGATTCGTTCTATTATGCATGTCCTCCCAGCTACATGCCGAAGGGCCATGGCCTGGAGTATTATAAACCGATCAAGGAAGCCGTTCATATCCCCGTTCTTGCCCGCTCCCGCATGGGTGACCCGGACGTAGCGCTGCGCGCCGTGACGGAGGGCTTCGCCGATGCCGTTGTCATGTCCCGCCCGACGCTTGCCGATCCGGAATTTCCAAACAAGGTCGCCGCCGGAAAGGCCGACCGCATTCGGCCCTGTATCGGCTGCAACATGGGCTGCATCGGCCGCTGCCTGGAAACCCAGCAGCATGAGTCCTGCGCGGCCAATCCGAGAGCCTGCTTTGAGGCCTCCCACCCAGCGAAGAAATCTTCGTCTCCGAAGAAGATCGCGGTTGTCGGCGGCGGTGTCGCCGGTATGCAGGCAGCCCTGACTGCGGCGGAGAACGGACATCTGCCGGAGGTTTTTGAAAAATCCCCGGTGCTCGGAGGCGAACTGAACGCCGCCGGCGCACATGAGTTCAAGGAAGACATCCATGCGCTCCGCGACTGGTTCATTACCGAGCTGAAAGAGCGGAATGTTCCGATCCATCTGAATACCGCGTTCTCGACAGCGCTCTATCAGGAAGGAAAGTATGACACGGTGGTCATGGCCACGGGCGCATCCTCTGTCGTTCCGTCGTCGATCCCCGGAATCGAGAAAGCCATCACGGCAGTTGACCTGCTGGAGAACGACATTGACCCGGGTGCGTCTGTCGTTGTTGTCGGCGGCGGTATGGTCGGATGTGAGACGGCGGTCGATCTGGCAAAGAAAGGCAAAAAAGTCACGATCGTCGAGATGCTGTCGGACGTGCTTTCTTCCGAATTTGTTCCGCAGCAGCATAAAATGATGCTGCACGACATGATCAAGGCATACGGCGTGGATGTCCTTGCAGACTACAAGCTGGTTGAAGTGAACGACGAGGGCGCCGTCGTAGAAGTGGCCAAGAAACTGTTTACCATTGATCAGGCCGGAAATCTTCTGACATCCCTGAAAGCCGGCGATCGCATGGCCGTGAAGGCGGACAAGGTCATTCTTTCTGTCGGCCTGAAGCCGAACGCGACGATCACCGAGGAACTGAGAGCGCTCGGAGCCAATGTGATCGAAGTCGGCAGCACGAAGAAAGCCGGAAATGTCATTGATGCAACGCATGACGCTTATGAAGCGGTCTATGCACTGGATTGAGAGAGGAGATCATCATGAAAGCAACAGCTGCTGTATGCCCAGCTCCGAATAAAATCATCTTCGACGAAGTGGATGTGCGTGAACCGGTCGGCTCTGAAATCCGTGTGAAGATTACGGCCGTCGGCATCTGCGGAACAGATATGACCGCAATCCACGGCGGAACCGGAATGTTTCCCCTGATTGCCGGCCACGAAGGCGCGGGGATTGTAGAGTCTGTGGGTCCGGACGTGACAAGATTCAAGGTGGGCGACCGCGTCGGCATTACCTATGCCTCCTGTGGAAAATGTAAATGGTGCCAGATGGGGAAAACCAGTCTCTGCGATACCTATATGGGCAATTTCTTCGGCCCGGGACGCATCAATTATAAGAACCGGCCAATTCCCAACTGGTTCTCCCAGAATTCCTTCTCCAATGTTACTCTGACCAATGAAGCAAACGCGACGAAAGTCCCTGACGGAATCGACCCTGATACGGCCGGCCCTTATGGCTGCGGCATCATGACCGGCGTAGGCAGCGTCATGGCCTGCAACCCCCAGCCCGGCGATACGGCGATTATTTTCGGCCTTGGGACAGTCGGCATGTCCGCCATGATGGGCGCGAAAATGGCCGGCTGCAGCAAGATCATTGCGGTCGGCGGTACCCCCTGGAAACTGGAGCTTGCAAAAGAGCTGGGCGCAACCCATGTGGTGAACCGCAAAGAGGAAGAGGATCTGATCGCCGCAATCAAGGCCATTGCGCCTGAGGGCGGCAAGGTCGTGATCGAGGCGACCGGTCACAGCAATGTGTGTGAGGAAGCGACAAAGGTTCTGGGGAAAATGGGCACACTTTACTTCGCAGCCCTCTATCACGAGCCGTTTCCGTTCTTCCCGGATATGACGATCAACGGAACATACAAGCACGGCGGTATGGGTGAGTGGGAAGCCGTACCGAACATAGAAAGACTCATGAAGCTGACCGCGGAAGGCAAGTTTCCTGCGGACAAGCTGATCACCTATTATGACTTTAATGATATGGATCGGGCAATTGATGACCTGACGCATCAGCGAGTGATCAAGGCAGTACTGAAAGTACAGGATTGAGTCTTTTCCAGGCTTCTCTGCAGCGCAATTCAGATGAGGAAACCCTTATCTGAATTGCGCTGCTTTCCTGTTGAGGCAGAGGCACCGCGTTTGGCAAGTCAGCCCGGAAGCGCGATGCCTCATTCGCACCGCTTCAGTGAGACGGCGCTCTGTTTTGCAGAGCTTAATGATGTTGTAATCTTGCAAAATGTGCTGTATACTGAAGACAAGGATCCAA
>DGVL01000148.1 GCA_002394965.1 Lachnospira sp. UBA4285 | reverse complement strand
CAGCTGAGCTGGTGGTTTTGATTTGGACGGACTCATGCTATTATGAGAATACATTTTTCTTCAATTATTAATCCACCAGCTTATTAATTTTATGTTCAGCATTGTATCCGGCTGTGCGTCTGCCGGAATATATGCGCAGATTGTGCGCGTGGAGACGGATGCCTCGTTTGGAATTCCTTCGATCGAAGTGGTCGGAGTGCCCGGCAGTGAAGTGCGGGAGAGCCGCGAGCGCGTGCGGATCGCCATTAAAAATACCGGCTATACGCTCCGACAGCAGAAAATTCTCATCAATCTGTCACCGGCGGGAGTGAGAAAGGATGGGACCGCGCTGGATCTTCCGATCGCCATCGGCATACTTCTTGCCAACGAACTGATAAAACAGGACAGAATTCCATATCTTTTCTTTATGGGCGAACTGAGCCTGAGCGGGGATATTCTGCCGGTTCGGGGTGTGCTCCCTGCTGTCTGCGCGGCTAGAGAGGCAGGACTGGCTGCCTGCATCGTCCCGGTGGCCAATCTGGCGGAGTGTTCGGAGCTCTCGGATGTTCAGGTGTTTGGCGCGTCATCTCTCAAGGAGTGCTGTGAATTCATCAACGGGAGGGGAACGCTAACCGGTGTCAGCAGATTCGCAGGCGCAACCGCCGGCAGCGCTGAGAGCAGACGTGCCGTGCGGTCAGACGACTTTGCAGATGTGTGCGGGCAGGAAAAGGCAAAGCGCGCGGCGCTTGTCGCCGCGAGCGGGATGCACAATATAGCGTTCATCGGGCCGCCCGGCAGCGGAAAGACGATGATCGCGCGGAGGCTGTCCGGGATTCTTCCTTCCCTTACGTATGAGGAAAGCCTGGAACTCACTAAGATATACTCATCAGCCGGGCTGCTCACCGGCAGCGGATTGCTGCGGCAGAGACCGTTCAGGGCGCCTGGAACGAGAATCACGATGCCGGCGATGATCGGCGGCGGGAGTGATGCCCGGCCCGGTGAGATAACCCTGGCTGACCAGGGAGTCCTGTTTCTTGACGAGATGCCCGAATTTGATCTGCGTATTCTGGAGGCGCTGCGGGCGCCTCTGCAGGACGGGTTCGTGAGGGTCACCGGCATCCGGTCGGCGTACACGTTCCCGGCCAGGGTTCTCCTGGCTGCGAGCATGAATCCGGACAGAACCCAGGCAGCCGGTGCAAAGGAATATCTTACCCGTATCTCCGGACCTCTGTGGGACAGATTTGACATTGTCGTGCGCCTCAGACCGGTGGACTGCGAAGAACTCAGCTGTCAGCTGCAGGAAGCCTCAGGGGCGTACTGCACAGAAGCGATGCAGAAGGCGGCAGAGGCGGCGAGAGAGAGGCAGCTTTACCGCTTCCGCGGAAGCGAGATTAAGTTTAATTCACAGATCAGTCCCGGCCAGATTTCAGTCTACTGCCGGTCAGGTGAAAAGGGAGAACAGCTTCTGAGAGCATTCTGCCGGGAACACTCCGTGAGTGCAAGGGGCTATCACAGAGTCCTCAAGACGGCGAGGACAATAGCTGATCTTGCTGACAGTGAGGATATCCGGGAGGAGCATCTCCTGGAGGCTGTGTCATACCGGTGCGGAGTTGAAGATCTGGAGATAAAAGGAGAGCCATGAATCAGAAGGAATTTTTGTACTTTCTGTTCAGCTGTCTGCCCGGAGTCGGGACTGTCAGGGCCCAGAAGCTGATGAATAATTTTGACGGGAATCCGGAGACGATACTTAGGGCCGGACGGGAAGAAATTGAAAGAGCTGGAGGCCTGAAGCCGGGGCAGGCATCAGAATTCATCCGGATGCGGGACAGCGGACAGGCTGTGAGAAAGTATCAGAAGATGAAGGAGTCCGGCATTCGCATGATCTGCGATGGGGATGCCGGATACCCTGAGAATCTGCTTACAATTCCCGGCAGGCCGCTGTGCCTGTACTACCGCGGCTGTCTGCCGGAGAACACGGCACCGTCGGCTGCGCTTGTCGGCGCAAGAAACTGTACAATGTACGGAAAGTCCGTGGCCATGCAGCTCGGACGGATCTGTGCCCGCAACGGCATCTCTGTCATCTCCGGCCTGGCATGCGGAGTCGATGCGGCCGCCGGAAGAGCAGCGACTGGCGCCGGCGGAAAAAGCTGGGCTGTTCTGGGGTGCGGTGTGGACATCTGTTATCCGCGGGAGAATATCGATTTGTTTGAGGCGATCCTCATGAGCGGGGGCGGGATCCTCTCCGAGTATCCGCCGGGGACAGAACCGCTCCGGGGACATTTTCCGGTACGTAACCGCATAATCAGCGGCCTCTCTGATGTATGTGTCGTGATCGAGGCGGCAGAGAAGTCCGGATCGCTCATCACGGCCGACCAGGCTGCGGAGCAGGGCAGAGATATCCTGGCGGTGCCTGGCCGCATGAGTGATGCGATGAGCCTCGGATGCAACCGCCTCATCGCGCAGGGGGCACAGATCCTGCAGGATCCGTATGATATCGTCCGGCATCCGGATATCCAGAAGAAGCTTCAGCATCATGAAAGATAATCGGCATTTGACATTCTGAACCCCAAGGAATATGCTTTAGCTTGTTTATTCGGAAAGAATCGGAGTGAGTATGCATAAGAATCTTGTAATCGTGGAGTCACCGGCCAAGGTGAAGTCGATTCAGAAGTTTTTGGGCAGGAATTACGAAGTCATGGCGTCACAGGGACACATCCGTGACCTCCCGAAGAGTCAGCTCGGTATTGACGTGGATCATGATTTTGAGCCGAAATATATAACCATTCGCGGCAAGGGGCCGCTGCTGGCAAGCCTCAAGAAAGCCGCGAAGAAAGCAGATACCGTGTACCTGGCTACCGATCCGGACCGCGAGGGGGAGGCGATATCCTGGCACCTGGCAGCGGCTATGGATCTGAATGATTCGAACATGAAGCGGATCACATTCAATGAGATCACCAAAAAGGCGGTCCAGGCGTCTTTAAAACAGCCGAGAGAAATCGACATGAATCTTGTGGATGCGCAGCAGGCAAGACGTGTGCTCGACCGCATTGTGGGATATGAGATCTCGCCGATCCTCTGGAAGAAGATCAAGAGGGGGCTGTCCGCGGGACGCGTGCAGTCTGTGGCGCTCCGCATCATCTGCGACCGGGAGAATGAGATCGCCTCGTTCATCCCCGAAGAGTACTGGACGCTGGAAGTTTCCCTGCAGGCTTCCGGCAGCCGCAGACCGTTTACGGCAAGATTCTACGGTGACAGGAAGGGAAAGATTGAACTGAAGAGCCGGGAGGAGACAGAACGCGTCATCCAGGCGCTGAGCAGTTCGGAATTCTCCGTGGAGAGCGTGAAGACAAGTGACAGGATGCGCCGGCCGCCGCTGCCGTTCACGACATCGACGATGCAGCAGGAAGCGGCAAGGCAGCTGAACTTCCCGACGGGGCGGACGATGCAGATCGCCCAGCAGCTGTATGAGGGCGTCGATATCAAGGGGCGCGGATCTATCGGCCTCATCACATATCTCCGCACAGATTCGACACGTGTTGCGCAGGAGGCACAGGCAGCCGCTGCGGATTACATCGGTAAGACATATGGAAGCGATTATGTCGGTCACCCGGCTTCCGCGGTGAAGGCGACAGGCGAGAACCATGTGCAGGATGCGCATGAGGCGATCCGCCCGACGGATATTACGCTGACGCCCGCGATGGTCAAAGATGAGCTGACGCCGCAGCAGTTCAAGCTGTACAGTCTGGTCTGGAGACGATTTACAGCCAGCCAGATGAGCGCGGCTAAGTTCGCCGCGACACAGGTGCGGATTCTGGCAGGTGAGTACATCTTCATTGTCTCCGGTTCCCAGAAACTTTTTGACGGTTTTCTTTCCGTCTATCGGGACGACACGGACAAGGAAGAAAAGACGGCCGTTCCGGCAGGCATCAGCCCGGACACGAAGCTGACACTCCTGTCGCCGGACCCGGAACAACATTTCACGCAGCCGCCGGCGCATTACACGGAAGCCAGCCTGGTGCACGCTCTGGAAGAAAAAGGAATCGGCCGGCCGAGCACTTACGCTCCGACGATCTCGACAATCCTCAAAAGGCGTTACATTGTAAAGGAAGGAAAGAATCTGTTCGTATCGGAACTCGGCGATGCCGTGAACAAGATGATGTGCGAGGCATTTCCGGAGATCGTCAATGTCGAGTTCACGGCGAACATGGAATCTCTGCTTGACGGCGTGGAGCAGGGGAATGTCCACTGGAAGACGATCATCGAGAATTTCTATCCGGACCTCATGGCATCGGTCAGGAAGGCTGAGAATGAACTGGCCGAAGTAAAGATCGCTGATGAAGTCTCCGATGTGAAGTGTGATATCTGCGGCCGCCCGATGCTGATTAAATACGGGCCGCACGGGAAGTTCCTCGGCTGTTCCGGATTCCCGGAGTGCCGCAACACGAAGCCATATTTCGAGAAGATCGGTGTCAGATGCCCGAAGTGCGGAAAAGAGGTTGTGATCAAGCGAACCCGGAAAGGCCGGATTTACTACGGATGTGAGGATAATCCGAACTGTGATTTCATGAGCTGGAACCGCCCTGCCGGAGAGAACTGTCCGCGCTGCGGCTCGTACATGGTGTTCCGGGGCAGAAAAAAGGTCTGCAGCAATCCGGAGTGTGGATATGTGGAAGAGGATAAGGCATGAGCGTTGAGTTGTTGGATAATACCAGACGGATCGAAAAGCTTCTCCACGAGTACTCGGCCCCGAGGATCGAGTTTAGCGATATCTGCCGTGTTATGAGCGATATACTGCGGTCGGATGTATATGTGATCGGTCAGAGAGGAAGGGTTCTGGGGAGCGGTGTCGTGCCGGGTGAAGCGATGATTCCGGATCTGGCGTCGGCTGTGACCGGGAGCCGTCTGGATCAGAAGATCAACCAGCGGCTCGCCAACACCCTGTCAACAAGTGAGAACACAGATCCGCAGCTTCTGGGAATTGAAAATCCGAACAGCTGCCGCTGTCTGATATCCCCGGTCATCCTCTCGGGCAGCCGGCTTGGCACGCTGCTTGTCACCTACCGGGACAAGGTGCTCAGCATCGATGACATCATCATCTGCGAGTTCGGGGCGACGGTGATCGGAATGGAAATCTTCCGTTCTCTGAAAGAAGAAAAGGCTGCAGATCTTCGCAGTGAGCAGAACGTGAAGGCGGTTCTGGAGACGCTCTCCCGCTCGGAGATGACTGCGCTGCGGGCTGTTCTTTCCCGCGTGAAGGACGGCAATCAGGTTATTGTCGGCACCGCTCTGGCCGACTCCATCGGCGTCGCCCGCGCCTCTGTCGTCAATGCGCTCAAGAAATGCGTCAGTGCCGGCATTCTCGAGACAAAGTCAGGAGGGCGCGCCGGAACCTCGATCCGGGTCATCAATGAAAAGATCTATGATGTGCTGCACGACAGACCGGAGGGAAACTGATATCTCATTCTTTCGAAGAGAAAAGCAGGGCGGTCATTCAGGTGTGTCAGGCTGTGCGGTCAGTCAGGTGTTGACAGCACAGCTTTCATTTTGCTATACTTCAGATTGTATGTGCATTTAGCATGCGGGTGGACCGCTGTGTGGTGCCGCGCGGAGAGTGCCGGCGGTCAAGCAGAGGAAAGAAACCCGCAAAAGAAAAACCTATTGGAGGTACATTATGAGCGTAGTATCTATGAAACAGCTGCTGGAAGCGGGTGTGCATTTCGGCCATCAGACAAGAAGATGGA
>DGVL01000126.1 GCA_002394965.1 Lachnospira sp. UBA4285 | reverse complement strand
TTGGAAAGGCCGGTCGTATCGCCGCCGATTTCCACGGTTATGCCTTTTATTCTGTCAGCCATGCGATGACCTCCTTCCTGTTAAAATCGATCCATCTGCTCCTGTGTCGCGAGCGCAGGATAGTTGTAATCGTCGTTGCTCATTTCTGCATACATGTCATTGACAGTCCCGATAGTGAGCAGGTCGAGCTCCGAGATGGAAAGCCCGATCTGCACACACCGGAGTAAAAAGAGCGGGGTTGTCATTTCCCGCTCTGTCGGATGATGTTTTTTTTAGATTCCACCTGCTGTTCCACATTGAGTCCCCACAGCTCGATGATCTGAGGCAGGATTTCATAGATGGAGAAGGTGTTGAACTGGTCGAGCCAGTCCTCCGGAGTGTCCGGGACATCAGGATTCTGATGCTTTGCCATCAGCCATGCGATGTTCTCAAAAAGCTCCAGACTGAAGGTGTCCAGATTGGAGCTTTCTGCGTCGCTTTCATCGATGCCTTTCTGCAGCTCGTTTAAATCCTTATAAATGTCCCTGTGGAACTTATTTCTGTAAAGGCGAGGAATGGCGGCTGAGGCGCGGAACTGCACCTCTTTGCCGTCAACTTCGATTGTTTTTGTTACTGCCATATCGCGCCTCCTTATTCACCACTACTTACTGAAGCACTCGGCTCATATACAGAGCTGTACCAAGCGTCGTAAACAGCACTTGTAGTGTTCGTACCGGTTTTGACCTTCACAATGCCGGAAGGGAGCGGAGAAGCTGTAATGGAAAGCGTCTCTGTCTGCACCTCGGTAGAGTCCTCCTTGGTGCTGCCGGTGACGGAAGGGCGGGTCGCGCTGCAGTAATACATGCAATGGCGGATCTTTCTCTGGTCGCCGGAAAATTCAAAGAGCAGTGCGAAATGCTCCGGCTCTACATCCTTGTTTTCAACGATGACGCCGTTTGCATCCTCAGTCTCATGCATGATGTCCGTAAGAAAGCTCTCCGGAATCAGCGCCAGCTCAAAGTCGCCGGAATAGCCGTTGTTGTTTGAAACCATGTAATATACGGAGTCGTCCGCATAGAATGGATCATTATCTCCCTCAGCATCCAGCGAAAGGGATACAGCACCGGGCATTGCTACAGGCGTGCCAAAGGTAACAGTTCCGTCAGCGGCAAGCGTAGCAATGGCGTAGTGGCAGTTTTTAAGGCCGAACTTGACCTTGTTACTCGTGTTAGGCATAGTTTTTAACCTCCTATGATCTGTGTTTGATATAAGACCTCGTACAGCTTCTCCGACTCGATCCATACCTCAGATTTCTCATAAGGCAGGTCGTGGGCGATTAAGATGTCCTCGATCTGGGTTTCTGTTTCCGGGTCTTTTACGTCCGTGTATAATTCGATGTTCAGTTCATCAATTTTCTTGAACACGGTGTCATCCGCGAACATATTGTCAGAGCCCGGATATAGAAAAACGAGGAAGGGTGGGTCTGGTGACTCGCCTTCGGCAAAGTGGTCGTAGGCAAGCGGCAGACCGGCTTCCTCTAACATGGTGATTACATCGTCGTATGTCATGATCCACCTCCCAGCTTCTGCTTGATGGTATTGACGAGCTTTTCGTTTCCGCGCTCCTCGGCTGAGGCGATATGAGGCTGTGCCGGAACACGTCCGCCGCCACGTTTCACATGCCCATGCTCCAGAAGGTGTGCCAGCTGATAGCGGTTCCTCGAATGCACTATGAGGTCAATACTCTGTGAATCCTCATGCATATTCTTGACTGACCAGCTTTTCTTGTATTTGCCGGTATCGACTGGAGCGCCTGCCTGAATATCCTTACGGACGGAAGCAGCAGTTTCTTTCACAGCGGCCTTCAAGTCATCTGTGGCGAGTTTTGAATATTTTTCGAGCTCCTCCATAATGGCTTCACCCATCTCGTTTATTGATACATTTCTACTCATGCGTTCTTCTCCAGCTTGCAGTTGAATTTCAGGCTGTTATGCTTATAGCCCATCGGATTCACATAGGTGATGTTGTAGGTACGGCCTTCTGCGATGATCCGGTATTTTGTCGATTCCACATCCGTAAGCTCAGAGCAGTAGCGGCAGGTGAAGTCCAGCGATTCCTCCGGATTGATGACTACACCGGAAGATTCGGAACCGGAGCTCGTGCCGACAGTCGCCCAGCAGGAGAAATAATCCGCCCAGCCGGTTTTGTGGTTTCCGTATTTGTCGACGATGACCGTATTTTTCTGGAAAGTGACGCGCACCCTCATAGCTGCTATATTCATGAAAATGCTCCTTCCCGTATTGCAAAAAGAAGTGAGCGTAGTGTCATGGTAAGAGCATGGTGGTCGGCTTCCTCCCTGTGCTCAAAGAGATAGGCACAGGTATAGAGGATAGCGACCTTCATGGTTTCCCGGATTGCAGACAGCTCCGCCTCGGTATATTCATCAGAAGAAGCGGCATCGGAGTCGATCACTTCCCACTGATCATCCGTAAGTCTTGCAATATCAATACATAAGCGAATTGCGGAGGCCAAGAGGATACCGACCGTGGCATCCTCATCCGACGAATCTACGCGCAGATAGGCCTTCGCATCTTCAGTTGAAATCAAAGCCACGGTCGTTCACCTCCCTGCCTTAAGAACCGGAAGTTGCCTTCATGTCAAGAATCTTGATGCCTTCGGAAAGGATCAGCTTGCCGTCAACACGCTCCGTGCAGGTAAAGCCGACCTGACCGTTGGTAGCGTAAAGCTCGTTGAGGCGCTTGATCGTGCGACCGGCTCTATCAGCAATCCAGTAGCAGGAGAAGTCGCCGAATGCGATGGCTCTTGCACCTGCGGCCATTGTAGGTACCTTCGGAGAGGTGTAGAGCGGATAGCCAAGCAGTCTGTCGGGCTCTCCGGCAGTAAGTGCAGGCTGCCATACATAGACGCCGTTTAGATCCTTGAGCTTTCTGATAGCTGCGACAGTGGCATCGTTCATGAGGAACTTCGCCTTGCTGCGATAAGGAGCCTTGAGAGAGTACACAAGGCTGATCAGCTCATCGGCGGTAATTGCCGTAGCGGAAGCTGCGGTTACGCCGGAAGGAGCACCACCAGCGGCAGAAGGAATGAACAGGCCAGTAGGTCTGTCGATAGCCGTCTGGCCGGTCTGCACAGCACCGTTGATGAAGGCATCCTCCTCAGCTTCACCGAAGGCGCGACCGAATTCCTCAGAGATGTAGCCTTCGATATCAAAGAAGCTGTCGGAAAGCAGCTCGTCGGACACCTTGATGAGGTCAGTCAGCTTAAAAGCGTCAATGCTGGTCTGCGCGAAGGTCGGATTGCTCTCGGTGTAGGCACCGTTCTCGGCAGTCCACGCCGCCTGCGTGTGACCATTTGCCACAGGGATCTTGCGCTCGTTCTGTGTGGTAATGACCTTGCAGCCGATAGTACGCATGATATTGTTTTCGTTGAGCGCCTGAACAAGGGTGTGCTCGAATTCAATCGGAACAAGGTATCCGCCGTTTGCATCGGTTCCTTCCTCAAGCACATCGCGGATTGCGGGATTGCCGGGATGACGGATGTTGTCCCAGAAGGTCTTTTTATAGGCTGCAGAAGCTCTGCCGGGCTTATCTTCCGGTTCATCCTTTACACCGGGCTTTCCGGTGAGCGGAGTAGAAGTCGGTGCGCTCATCATCTTGTCGATCTGCTCCTGACGCTGCAGGCGCTCGATATCCTTGGTGAGGTCGGTGACTTCCTTTTCCATCTTGTCGTAGGTTGCAGCATCCTCCGCAGAAACCATGCCGCCGTTCTGAGAGTGGCTATTAAGAAACGCCTTAGCGGCCTCCCATGCCTTCGCTCTCTTGTCCATGAGTTCCATAATCTGAGTCATAATAAAAATCCTCCTTTAATGTGCGAGAAGCGAAAGGCGCTTCTCAAGATCGGTTACTGGTACCATGTGTTTATTTGCTTCCGGCTTTTTCTTAGGAATCAGTCGGGAAAGCAGTGAATCAGTGACGGCCTTGCGGGAGAAAAGCATCTCCGCGTCAGCCGTATCCTCAGGGACGGATTTTTCTCCATCCCTGAACAGAATCTCGTCAGCGAAGCCGAGCTTCACGGCTTCTTTGGCGTTCATCCATGTCTCGGCATCCATGAGCTGTGAAATCTTGTGACGGGAGAGCCCGGACTTGATTTCGTAGGCATTCATAATGGATTCCTTGACTTCGTTTAACATGTCGATGGCTTTCTGCATTTCCTCGGTATCACCGATGGCGATGGTTGCAGGGTTGTGTACCATCATCATGGCCACGGGACTCATGCAGACCTTTGTTCCGGCCATAGCGATAACCGATGCCGCCGAAGCAGCAAGAGCATCAATTTTGACCGTCATATCATGTGGGTAATCCATCAGCATGTTGTAGATCTGCGCAGCAGCAAAAACATCACCGCCCGGAGAGTTGATCCAGAGGGTGATGTTTCCATCGCCTGCATGCAGTTCATCACTAAATAGCTTGGGTGTTACTTCGTCGCCGAACCATGTCTCATTGGAAATTTCCCCGTCGAGGTAGAGCGTTCGGTCGGAGCCAAAGCTGTCCGGCTCCTCGTTTCGCACCCAGTTCCAAAACTTTCTGGTCATAGTGCCTCCTTCTTTCTGAACCGGGTGCGCCCGTCTTCGGGTTCCGGTTCGGTTTGTGTTTCCTTCGTTTCATCAGCTTCCTCCTGCGTCTGTGCCGAGACCGCAAAAATACCTGCGTCCTTGAGCTTGGTCATATTGCCATTGATCAGGTACAGGTCGCCGCCTTCCTCCTCCGGAATACGGTCGAGGTTTTCAAGCTCCCTGATATCGTTAGCGGACATCCAGCCATTTTGGCGTCCGACCGCATAGCCGTTCATGCGGCTCTGGTAGTCACCTCTGAGCAGACCGTCCAC
>DGVL01000134.1 GCA_002394965.1 Lachnospira sp. UBA4285 | reverse complement strand
GCCTTTTCTGATCTGAAATGCAGGCCTGCGCATCAGCCTGCGGCCGCCTTTTCTGATCTGAAATGCAGGCTTGAGGAACTGCCTGCGGCCGCCTGTGCTTTTTTTGTGAGGTGAGAAGGTTTGGACAAAAGGATTCTGCTTGTGACGGCCTACGACGGCACGGGTTATGCCGGCTTTCAGGCCCAGAAGAGCGGGGTGCCCACGATCGAGGGAGAGCTCAACCGGGTATTGACCGAGCTCACCGGGACGCCGGTGGAGGTCATCGGAGCCAGCAGAACCGACGCGGGCGTACATGCCAGGTGCAATCTGGCTGTCTTTGACACGCAGAGCCGGATCCCGCCGGACAAGTTTGCCCACGCGGTCAATGTGCGGCTGCCGGACCAGATCTGTGTCAGCCGGTCGCTGGAGGTGCCCGCTGATTTCCATCCCAGGCGCTGCAGCACGGTCAAGACCTATGAGTACCGCATCTACAATGCCCAGATGCCGGATCCCCTCCGCCGCCTGTATACCTATTTCTCCAGATACCGCTTCGATGTGGAGGCCATGCGGCGGGCAGCGCGGGACCTGGCCGGCGAGCACGATTTCAAGAGCTTCTGCAGCACCTACACCAGCGCGAGGACGACTGTGCGGGAGATCCTCTCCGTGGAAGTGGAGGAGATTCCCTGCGGCGGGGCCGGCAGGGGGCCGGAAGCACACGCTCTGAATGATGGATCCGGCTGCGGAAATACCGAAGTGGTCCCCCTGCCTGCGGAGAAGGCGGATCAGCCCGGCAGGCCGGTCATGCCGCGCGAGATCGTGATCCGTGTCCGGGGAAGGGGCTTTCTCTACAATATGGTCCGGATCATCGCCGGCACGCTCATGGAAATCGGGCGGGGGGCGAAAGACCCCGGAGACATCCCTGCCATCCTCGCCGCCTGCGACAGACGGGCAGCCGGTCCGACGGCGCCGGCCTGCGGGCTGACACTCACCCGCTATGAGATCGTGGAGCCCGGGATGGAGATGGAGTTTCCGTAGGATTCCGGCCTGTCGTGATGCCGGAACATCAACGAGAGACTTTCACGTGGGTGGAATGTTCGGAAAATAGTACAACGCGAAGTTGACACCATATTTTCAGTGGGATAAAATAGACGGGTGCGACGGCAATAAGCGGATCCGGCGCCGCGCAAAGAGGCCTGCCAGACAGGTCCGGCGGCGGGAACTGCCTGTTCGCGCATTATAGACCCAGACTCCCCGGTTTTGGGATATGCGCCCTGCCACTGCGACTCGCACCAATCATTTTTTGAAACAATCGAATACCCGGTCTGCCCGGGACAGCAGGCGGCCCGCCGATCGATCGGCGCGGGCGGCAGGCGGGACCGGCAGGTTCAGGGGGCAACAATGGAGGATACATACAATATGAAAACCTATGTGCCAGGCGCAGCAGATATTGAGAAGAAATGGTATGTAGTGGACGCGACCGACATGACCCTCGGCCGTCTCGCAAGCGCGGTCGCAAACGTCCTGCGCGGCAAGAACAAACCCATCTACACCCCTTTCATTGATACAGGCGATTACGTCATCATTGTAAATGCAGAGAAGATCAAGGTCACCGGCAAGAAGCTGGATCAGAAGATCTACTTCCGTCACTCCGAGTACGTCGGCAGCGCGAAGTACACCACCCTTCGTGAGATGCTCCGCACAAAGCCCGTCAAGGTTGTCGAGCACGCAGTCCGCGGCATGCTTCCCAAGGGAAGACTTGGCGATGACATGTACAGAAAGCTTCATGTCTATGAAGGCCCCGAGCACAAGCATGCGGCACAGAAGCCCGAAGAGCTGAAGTTCTGATTCCAGGCGGAGTTTGAAAGGAGATATTTACAATGGCTAAAGAAGCGACTTACTACGGAACAGGCAGAAGGAAATCCTCTGTTGCCCGCGTTTTCATTACACCCGGCACCGGCAATATGACCATCAACGGCAGAAGCATTGATGATTATTTCGGACTTGAGACCCTCAAGGTCATCGTCAACCAGCCCATCGTCCTGACCGGTACACAGGGTCAGTACGACTACAAGATCACCGTCAAGGGCGGCGGCACCACCGGCCAGGCAGGCGCCATCCGCCACGGCATCTCCCGTGCCCTGATCGAGGCTGACGCTGATTTCCGTCCCGTTCTCAAGAAGGCCGGATTCCTGACCCGTGACCCTCGTATGAAAGAGAGAAAGAAATACGGTCTCAAAGGCGCACGTCGTGCTCCTCAGTTCAGCAAGCGCTGACGCACTTGCCTCCTGAGGGTCCTCGCAGCATAGCTGCTGTGGTCTCGGCGGCAAACGTGCCACGGCACGTTTGCTTTTCGCCTCGACAGTTCTCCAAGCGCTGATCACTGCACAGACCGCACGACAGAAGACTGGACAGGATCCTTCGGAAGATCGCTCTTCCGGAGGATCTTTTTTTACCTGTTTTGCGGACATCTGACCTGCTTGCACTTTCAGGTCAATGATGTTATCATTTCGAAGTAACTCTGTTTACCTGAATTGTGAATGTTGAAGGAGAGATAGCCAAGATGCACAGTTCTGATGAGAAGACAATAGATTTGA
>DGVL01000142.1 GCA_002394965.1 Lachnospira sp. UBA4285 | reverse complement strand
TGCATCGCAGCAGGACCAGGCCTTGGCACCAGCCAGGCAGCGCACTGTCTGGTTCACAGATGCCTGGAAACGAATCTTCCCCTGATTCTTGACGCGGACGCACTCAACTGTCTGGCTGCCGAAAAGGATGCCGGAATCAGACTTCTGGGAAGCAGGCGAGCCCTCACGGTGATAACGCCGCACATGGGGGAGATGAGCCGCCTGATGGGAGAGCCGGTGGCAGCGTTGAAAAGGGACATCATTGCTGCAGCGTCTGGCTTTGCCGCCAGGACAGGAACAATTGTCGTCCTGAAAGACGCGTGTACAGTGATAACGGACGGAAACCACACCTGGCTCAACTGCACGGGGAATTCCGGCATGTCCGTCGGAGGGTCAGGTGATGTGCTGACCGGGATCCTTGCGGGGCTTTTCGCTCAGGCATATGCGAAGGCGCAGGGGCAGAAGGAGCCAGCCTGCGTCGATTCAGGCTCAGATGAAAGGGACGGAGAGGCCGTGCGCCTTGCGGCAATCGGTGTCTATCTTCACGGGGCGGCCGGCGACACAGCGGCACAGGCCGTCGGCGGAAGAAGTATGCTTGCGGAAGATATTGTTAGACATCTCGCCGATGTGCTAAAATAAATGGCAAAATTTGCATGCCCCGGGAGGCATGGTTTGGAGGGACTGTATTACGGACGGGTATGAGAGGCTTTACGAGACTGTCGATCTGGATGCGGTGAGAGCCAACGCGAAGGCGCTGATCGCCAACGTGAGTCCCGGGACAAAGATCTATGCGGTTGTCAAGGCTGATGCGTACGGCTGCGGCGATGTTCCCGTCGCGAAGGCACTTGAGGATCTGGTGGACGGGTACTGTGTTGCGACGCTTCCGGAGGCCATCAATCTGCGCCGCAATGGCATTGGTAAGGAAAAGGCTGTCAAGCTGCTTGGATATGTGGAACCAGAGGAGTACGAGAGTCTCATTGCGCATGATATCGAGGCGGTCGTCTTTGATTTTGACACGGCTGACGAACTATCCGGGACAGCTGTGAGAATAAAACACCAGGCGCTCTGTCAGATTGCGGTTGATACCGGCATGCGCCGGATCGGGATGGAACCGACAGTCGAAAGCGCACGGACGGTAAAGCGGATTGCTGACCTTCCCCGGCTTACGATATGCGGAGCTTTTACGCATTTTGCAAAAGCGGACGAGACGGACAAGACCTCAGCACAGCGCCAGTATGCGCTCTTTGACTCGTTCCGCAGGGAAGTCGGGAGAGAGGGTGTGGAGATTCCGATGTACAACTGCTCCAATTCAGCAGCTGTCATTGACCTTCCGCATTTTCACATGGACGGCGTGCGGCTTGGGATCTCTCTATACGGAATGTATCCTTCTGATGCGGTTAAACGGGATGGCGTGCGGCTGACACCGGTTATCTCTCTCACCAGCCGGATCGCGATGATCAAGGATGTCCCGGAGGGGGCAGCGATCGGGTACGGCGGCACATTTGTCACGAGGAGAAGAACACGCGTCGCAACGGTGTCAGCTGGCTATGGAGACGGATATCCGAGAAATCTGTCCAACCGGGGGCAGGTCATCATCGACGGGAAAAGGGCGCCGATCATCGGCCGCGTGTGCATGGATCAGTTCATGGTCGACGTGACAGATATCCCGGGTGCCAGGCGGCACATGCCGGTAACACTCATCGGACGGGAGGGCGATGAGGCCATAACCGTCGAGGAAGCTGCGGAAAAGGCAGGGACATTCAACTATGAGTTTGTGTGCGATCTCGGGAAGCGGATCCCGAGAGTGTACATGCGCGGCGGAAGGGTCGTTGCGCACCATGACTGGTTTTACACGGACTGGGATTGACACTGATTTGAAAGGAACAGGGGACATACATGAACGGGGATGATCCTGGGGACCGAAAGGATACTTTTTTTTCCGGACTCTTTCGCAGAAAAAAGGCGGACAAGGTGACGGAGGAAGAGATCCTCGATCTGGTGAATGAGGGACAGGAGAGCGGAGCACTACGGGACAGCGAGGCCGAGATGATCGGGAATGTGCTGAATTTCTCGGGCACGCAGGTGCACGAGATTATGACGCACACAGCGGAAATCGACAGCTTCAGCGGGAGCATGACCGTCGGAGAGGCGCTTGAGAGAGCGGTCGAGGATCGCTATTCAAGGCACCCGGTGATCAACGGAGATATAGATAACGTAATCGGTATCATGCACCTGAAAGATCTGGCGGGCGGGTATCTCAAACCGGAGATCCGCAGGTGCCAGCTCTCGGAACTGGGCGACGACCTGCTGATACCGCCATATTTTGTCCCGGAGACACAGAACATCAACAAGCTCTTCCGCAACATGCAGCACCGCAAGATTCACATGGCGGTTGTGATCGACGAGTATGGTCAGACAGCCGGCATCGTCACCATGGAGGATATCCTGGAGGAACTCGTCGGCGACATCGAGGACGAGCATGATGAGGAGGACCGGGACATCATCCCGGACACGGACGGATCGTGGATAATAAGCGGACAGGCACAGCTGAGCGACGTTGAGGAAAAACTCGGCGTTCACTTCTCTGTCCCCGAAGACATCACCACCATCAACGGGTTCATGACGGATCGGATGGGACGGATACCCGAGGAGGGCGATACGTTTGAAACCGAATGCGGTGGTTGGAATTTCAGCGTTCTTCTTGTGAAAGACCGGGTGATCCGGCGAGTAAAAGCTAGAAAATCAAAGGAAAGCTGATTTTTAGTTGACAGTTTAAACCGGGCTTACTATAATTGCGATAATTTCAAAGCAGAAAGGCAGGCAGGTAACAGCTTGAGAAATGCAGTATTTTCCATACTTGTTGAAAATTCGACAGGAGTCCTCAGCCGGGTTTCGGGACTTTTCACCCGCAGAGGATATAATATCGAGAGCATCACTGCCGGATACCTGCTGGATGAGGGACTGACCCGCATCACCATCGCCACGAGCGGCGACGATGCCGTGCTTGAACAGATACAGAAGCAGCTGGCCAAACTGATTGACGTAAAGGAGATCAGGGAACTTCCGTCGGACTCTTCTGTCATCCGGGAACTGATGCTGATCAAGGTCAGATGTGATGCAGCTACCCGCAAGGACATACTTTCTATTGTAGACATCTTCCGCGCGAATATTGTCGATGCCGGGCCGGAATCCATGATCATTGAGATCACCGGTGAACAGGACAAGCTTCACGCATTTATCGAGCTTCTCAGGGATTTTAAGATCGAAGAGATCGCGAGAACCGGGATCACGGCTCTGGAGCGGGGCGCTTCGGTTTTAAAATAATAAAGGTAAGGGATCAGGAGGTATTTATCAATGGCACAGCAGGCAAGAATTTTTTATCAGCAGGACTGCAACGTATCCTTACTTGAGGGCAAGAAGATCGCCATCATCGGTTACGGCAGCCAGGGCCACGCGCATGCGCTGAATCTCAAGGATTCCGGATGCGACGTAATCGTAGGTCTGTACGAGGGCTCCAAGTCCTGGAAGAAGGCTGAAGATCAGGGGCTCAAGGTCTACACTGCGGCAGAAGCTGCAAAGCAGGCTGATATTATAATGATCCTCATCAACGATGAGAAGCAGAAGGCTATGTATGAGAAGGATATCGCACCGAACCTCAAGGCCGGCGATATGCTTATGTTCGCGCATGGTTTCAACATCCACTACGGCCTCATTGTTCCGCCGAAGGATGTCGATGTGACGATGATCGCTCCGAAGGCTCCGGGCCACACGGTAAGAAGCGAGTATCAGGCTGGCAAGGGCACACCGATGCTGGTGGCTGTTCAGCAGGATGCGACCGGCAAGGCACTTGACATGGCACTGGCTTATGGCGCAGCGATCGGCGGCGCAAGAGCCGGACTTCTGGAGACGACATTCCGCACCGAGACCGAGACCGATCTTTTCG
>DGVL01000173.1 GCA_002394965.1 Lachnospira sp. UBA4285 | reverse complement strand
GATCAGCACATAAAACAGGAGAGAAACAATGGAAAAGAGAGACCGGACGTGGGCTGTCAGACAGGCAGTGGCTCTCGTGAGGTGTATGACTACCGATGAGGCTATTGGGCAGCTGATGTATAATTCCCCGGCAATTCCCAGACTGCATGTGCCGGAGTACAACTGGTGGAATGAGGGACTGCACGGTGTGGCAAGGAGCGGCTGCGCGACGATGTTTCCGCAGGCGATCGGGATGGCCGCATCGTTTGATGAAAGCCTGATTGAGAAGACCGGAGCCGTGATCGGACGGGAGGGACGCGCCATGTACAACGCCTACCGCTCGCACGGTGACCGGGGAATCTACAAAGGTCTTACGTTCTGGAGTCCGAATGTCAATATCTTCCGCGATCCGAGATGGGGACGCGGACAAGAGACGTACGGAGAGGATCCGGTTCTTTCCGGGAGGCTCGGGGCTGCATTCGTAAAGGGAATGCAGGGAGAAGGAAAGTATCTTCAGGCAGCTGCCTGCGCCAAGCATTTTGCGGTTCATTCCGGTCCGGAGAAGCTGCGCCACGAATTTAATGCCGTGGCATCGAAAAAGGATATGGCGGAGACATATCTGCCCGCCTTCAAAGCTCTGGCAGATGCCGGAGTGGAAGGATTCATGGGGGCTTATAATCGCGTGAACGGCGAACCGGCATGTGCCTCCCGGACGCTCATGCGGATCCTTCGCACGGACTGGCGCTTTGAAGGCTATTTTACCTCGGACTGCTGGGCAATACGGGATTTCTATGAATCGCACAGAGTCACAAAGACGCCGGAGCAGGCAGCGGCCATGGCACTAAAAGCCGGCTGCGACCTGAACTGCGGCTGCACATATCTTTCTCTGAAGGAGGCGTACCGGAAACATCTTGTGACAGATGAGGAAGTCCGCAGGGCGGCGGTTCATCTGTTCACGACGCGCTACCTCCTCGGGCTGTTCGAGCATACACCATACGATGACGTGCCCGTATCGGAAATCGAATCGGACAGAAACACAGCCACGTCGCGGAAGATGGCAGAGGAATCCATCGTTCTGCTCAAGAACAACGGGATCCTGCCGCTGTCCCGCGTCAAGACGATGAAGATTGCGGTGGTAGGCCCGAATGCAGACAGCCGTGAGGCGCTCGCCGGGAACTACCATGGAACTTCATCGGAGTATGTGACCGCTCTGCAGGGAATCCGGGAAGCGGCCAGTCCGGCGGCAAGAATCAGCTATGCCCTGGGAGCTCATCTGTACAAGGACACCGTGGAGAGCTGTGCGGCTGCGGATGACAAGATCACGGAGGCCGTGATCAGGGCCGAGCAGGCTCAGGTCGTGATCGTGTGCACGGGGCTTGACGAGACGATCGAAGGGGAACAGAAGGATGTCGGCAATGACAGCTATCTGGCGGGCGGAGTGTCTGACGACGGTGACCGGGTAAGCCTTGGCCTTCCGGAATCCCAGCAGAGACTGCTGCGCGCTCTTGTCAAAGTCGGAAGGCCGATCATCATCCTGAACTTCTCCGGAAGCCCCATGGACTTTTCGGAATTTGAGCCGGGCGTCTCGGCCATCCTGCAGTGCTGGTATCCGGGCGCTCAGGGCGGGCGCGCCATCGGCGACATTCTGTTCGGAAAAGTTTCGCCGGGCGGAAAACTTCCGGTCACATTCCCGAAGAGTCTGGATGATCTGCCGCCATTTACCGATTATTCGATGAAGGGAAGGACATACCGGTACATGGAGAAAGAACCGGCATATCCGTTCGGTTACGGACTCACATATGGCGATATTGAGCTCAAAGGGCTGCGTTTTGTTGAAGATGACAGAGAGCACCAGGCGTATGTTCTGTCCGCCTTCGCCATGAACCGCGGAGGGGAGACCGACGATGTGCTCCAGGTGTACATGAAGCCCGACAGTCCGCTCGCGCCGCCAAATCCGTCGCTGATCGACTTCTCGAGATTCCATCTCAGGCGCAATGAAAGCATGGATATCCGGATTGATATTCCGTATGAGGCGTTTCAGGTTGTCAATGACGAGGGAAAACGGGTGTATGACGGGTCGCAGGCTGAAATCTTTGTCGGACTTCAGGCACCGGGCCGCCGCAGCGAAGAGCTTACCGGAAGAAAAGATCTCGGGATAGTCGTGAAGATTCCTGGGCAGAAGTAACGGCTGTGGTGACGCGCGTCAGCTCTTTTTTCGCCGCTTCATGAAGCTGAAGGCAAGAGCAGCAGCCGGTACGACTGAAACAAACAGAACAGGTGTGATACCCGGACCGCCGGCATGCAGTGTCAGCGACTCCGGGTTTTCTATTATCTCCGGAGAGTCTGCGGAAAGCGCGCCGTCTGCTATCTGGATGGAGAAGTCAGAGGTGAGCAGGCTGTGGCCGTCCGGCGCTTGTATTTCCTGGATTCTGTACGTTCCGTCAGACAGGCCGGTGAATGTGAAGCGGCCGTCGTCCCCGGATACGGCGGTGTATTCGCTGCCGTCTGGCGCGCCGGTTCTGTGAAGCCGGTAGGGGGTTCCGTCTGCGCCAAGCAGCCGGAATACGGCACCGGCAACCGGGGTGCTGCTGCCGCTTTGCTTGATGAATGTGGCCGATCCGGTGTACACGCTGACTTCATCGGTAAGAGTCCGGATGAAACCGGGCGTGGAGGCTGTGTACGCGACGTGATTGACCTGGGGCGTTGCAGCCGGGGTACTGATCAGGAACCTTGCTCCGTATACGAGTGTGAGCTGCCGCCCGGAATACAGGCTCAGGGCTTTTTCCGACAGAGAAATCAGGAGACGGTCGGAATCACCGGTCTCTTCTGTTACAGTGTAGAGATCAGACGCAAGCACAGCTCCGTTCTCAGAGAGTACGGCAGTACCGGAAGCAAGCTGCAGGCCGGAGGGTAGTGTGTCGACAAGGGATGCGCCAAGACAGGGATACGAAGGATCTCCGGGAACAGTAAAGGAGACGGAATAGGTGAAAATTTCATCCGCAGAGTGGCTCGGCTGGCCGATCGACTTCTCGAGCAGAGGATGGGTGATATGAATCCGCTCCTGATCCCCTGTGTCCTGTGCAGCTATCTGACCG
>DGVL01000094.1 GCA_002394965.1 Lachnospira sp. UBA4285 | reverse complement strand
AATATTTTCGAGCACAACACGCCGCTTCACGACGGCGCTGTCATCGTGCGCGGTGACCGTGTGGTCTCGGCGACCTGTTACCTTCCCCTCACGGAGAACGTCAATATCAGCAAGGCACTCGGCACCAGACACCGGGCCGGCGTCGGCATATCGGAAGTGACCGATTCGCTGACCATCATCGTATCGGAGGAGACCGGTGTGGTGTCGGTGGCAGAGAGAGGCCGGCTGGATTACAATGTCTCCCGGGAAGCGCTCAGGCGCCGGCTTGAGGCGATCCGCTATCACAGCGGTTTCACGATCAGATCGCTCGGACTATTTAAAAACAGGAAAAAGGCGGCCAATGAAGGAAAAGATTCTTAACAACTTAACACTAAAGTTGCTGGCTGTCATCTTTTCCATCGTTATCTGGATCCTGATTGTCAACTCGTATGATCCGTATACTTCCGTGACGTTCAGCGGAATCAGCGTGACGCTGGAGAATGATGACGCTCTCACAGAGAAGGGATATTCCTATTCCGTGCTGGACGGAAGCCGGATCTCCGTGACACTCTCCGGACCTTCCAGCAGGGTGACATCGCTCAACTCGTCCAATGTGACGGCGACGGCGGATCTCTCCACGCTGCAGGACAACTCAGACTACGTGGACATCACCGTGCGGGTCGTGAAAAACGGGCGCGCGGTCGAGGATGTGACGGCGACACCGAGTCAGACCTCTGTGCGCCTGAACATCGAGAACCGCAGTTCGCAGACATTTGACATTCAACTGACAACCGTAGGCGAACCGGAGAGCAATTATGCGATCTTGAACGGCAGTATCACGCCGTCAACGGTTACGGTCTCCGGAGCTTCCAGTGACATCGGGAATATAGCGCTGGCTGGTGCTGTGTATGACGTGAGCGGTCTGGACCACGATATCGACGGCACGGCGCCGATCGTGCTGTACGATTCCTCCGGCAATACGATCAGCACGGACAACCTGAGTCTGTCTACGAGAGAGGTGCACTACACCGCGGATGTGTCCCTGAGCAGAGAAGTTCCGCTGGTTCTGACGACGTCCGGAAAACCGGCTGCCGGGTACAAGGTGATGCAGATCACACCGGATTCGGATACGATCACAATATCCGGAGATTCAGAGGTCATCAGCCGGATCAGCGAGATCCCGATCCCTTCGAATGCACTGAACGTCGAAGGCCTCTCGGATTCCACTACCTTCCGGCTCTGGGTTGAGGATTATCTGCCTTCGGATATTGCGCTGGTCAGCGACAGCATGATTTCGGTGCGGGTCGAGATCGGACCGGAAGCCTCCGGCGCGATCACACTTTCCGCCTCTGCCATCGCACCCGTGGGCGCTTCCGATGGCCTGAGCGCGCAGGTGAGCGGGAAAGACCTGAGAGTTCAGGTGGAAGGCTCACAGGCTGCGATCAATTCCCTGACGGCGGAAGGCCTTGCGGCCAGAGTGAGCGCCGCAGGGCTTGCGGCGGGGACGTATACGGTCGATGTCACCTTTTCACCGCCATCCGGTGTCATTGTGACGGGTGAGTACAAGATGACGCTGACGCTCACCAGGGAAAGCCAGTCTACCTCTTCTTCTGCCCAGGAATTCCGGCAGAGTACAGAAAGCAGTACTGCCCGGACGGGCGCGGAAGATGACACTGATGCGCCGGGAAACTGAAGAAAGGAGAGGAAGGATGGTCAGAATGCAGGTGACGGTTGACTGTAAAAGCGGGCTTCATCTGCGCCCCGCGACAGCCATGTGCACGGAAGCGCAGAAATATGAGAGCACTGTCCGGATGTTGTACGAGGGAAAGTCAGCCAATGCCAAGAGTGTCCTCTCGGTTCTGGCCTGTGGTGTCGGGGATGGAGGTGTAGTGGAATTCACAGCGGAAGGCCCCGATGAGGAGAAGGCACTGAAGTCGGTGGTGCGGGTTCTTCTTGCGTCACTGAAACCAGGACAGGAGAGCGGAGGGACACTTCCGCCTGCCTGAAGTAAGCGAAGATACCTGAAGGATTATTAAGGAGGATATCAGAATGGGATACATGGAAACATACCGCGAATGGATGCGCAATCCGTATTTCAGCGATGCGGCGCGGCAGGAACTCAGGAGCATAGAGAATGACCCGGCTGAGATCGAGGACCGTTTTTACCGGGATCTCGCGTTCGGGACCGGCGGACTCCGGGGGATCGTCGGCATGGGCACGAACCGCATGAACATCTATACGGTCCGCAAAGCGACACAAGGCCTGGCCAACTTTATCATAAAAGAGGGAGGACAGAGCCGCGGCGTTGCCATCTCCTTTGACTGCCGGCGGATGAGCCCGGAATTCGCCAATGAGGCGGCGTGCTGCCTTGCCGCCAATGGTATCGTCGCTTACATCTTCCCGTATCTGAAGCCGACGCCGGAGCTTTCCTTTGCTGTCAGAAAGCTTCACTGCATCGCCGGGATCATGATCACAGCCAGCCACAATCCGCCGGAATACAACGGCTACAAGGTGTACTGGGAGGACGGCGCACAGATCACGGCTCCGAAGGACCGGGAGATCATCTCCGAAGTGCAGGCGGTCAGAGACTTTGCGGATGTGAAGATGATGGACAGGGAAGAGGCGATGGTGAGGAACCTCTACCGGATCATCGGATATGACATGGACGATGCGTACGTGGCAGCACTCCATGGGAACTGTCTGAACGAGGCACTGATCCGCAAGGTCCAGGACGATCTGAAGATCGTCTACACGCCGTTCCACGGGACCGGCAATGTTCCGGTCAGACGGGTTCTGCATGATCTGGGTTTCACACACGTGTATGTTGTTCCGGAGCAGGAGAAGCCGGATTCTGAGTTCACGACGCTCGCATATCCAAACCCCGAGGACCCGAAGTCCTTCACATATGCGCTCGCACTTGCCAGAAAAGTGGACGCGGACATCATCCTCGCCACGGACCCGGATGCGGATCGCCTCGGCGTCATGGCCAAGGACAGCAGGACCGGGGAGTACAAGTCCTTCACCGGCAATATGTCAGCGATTCTGATCGCGGAGTATCTTCTCTCCCAGCGGAAAGAGAAGGGGCTGCTGCATAAGAACGGCGCACTGGTGACGACGATTGTTTCAACCAACATGGCCGTCCCGGTTGCGAGGGAATACGGCCTTCACCTTGTCGAGGTTCTCACCGGGTTCAAGTACATCGGCGAGCAGATCAAGTTCTTTGAGCAGAATAATGACTGGGTTTACGAGTTTGGCTTTGAGGAATCCTACGGGTGTCTGGTCGGCACGCACGCCAGAGACAAGGATGCGCCGTCTGCCGTCATGGCTCTCTGCGAGGCGGCGGCTTATTACAAGAGCAAGGGACTTACGCTCTGGGATCAGATGTTGAACATCTACGAGAAATACGGATATTACCGCGAGGGACAGAAGTCCATCACGATGAAGGGATCCGAGGGCGCAAAGGAGATCGACGCGCTCATGGAGAAGCTGCGGAGCAATCCTCCGAAGAAGATCGGACGCTGGGATGTCCTGGAATTCCGCGACTACAAGAAGGGAACGACGCTTGACACCAGGACCGGAGAGCAGGGTAAGACAGACCTTCCGGAGAGCAATGTCCTGTACTATGACCTCTCCGACGGCGCGTGGTGCTGCGCGAGGCCGTCCGGCACGGAGCCGAAGATCAAGTTCTACATGGGCGTGCGCGGCAGCAGCCTGGAGGATTCGGCGTCCCAGCTTGAACAGCTCACAAAGGCTGTCCTCGAACATGTAGATGCCTGAGTTTCCGGACAGGCTGCGGCATTCTTTGAAAGAAACCGGTCCCTGGCCCCGTGCCTTGGATTCATCCGTGATTCTTTAGAAATGACAAATTTATATCATAGAACGAACACAATTCGTTCACAAAGCGCTGATATAGTTTAATTTGTCAAAAGAAAATACGGGCGCAAGCCTGAATTATACTGAGGAGACGAGACATCTATGGAAGAGTATGGCAATAACGAATTCGAGAATGAAGACTCCCGCAATTCCGGACAGACTGGCAGCCAGAATCCGGGGAGCGAAAACACGGGCACGTCAGGAAATACATATGGCAGCGCGCAGAATACTGCGGCAGATTCGGACGGCTGGCACAACGAGTCGCGTGAGAACGGGAACTGGCAGAATGAGAGCCGCCAGAGTGAGTCGGGTGGTGGTTATTATCAGAGCAGCAGCGGCACCGGATATTACCAGAACGGTTTCTACCAGAACACGGAGAATCAGAACCGGAAACCAGACAGGCCGCACAGGAGCCATCCGACAGCGAAAAAGATCGGAGCACTGCTGCTCTCGGCGGTTCTGTTCGGCGGTATCGCCGGCGGCGTGATGGTCGGGGTACAGAAGCTTGCCGGGACGAGAAGCTCAGGTAATGTGACGATCCCGACAACCGCTTCGGTGAGCAGCACCACGGGAACCGGCGACACGGTTTCATCCGTGAGCGAGCTGGATGTGGAGTCCATTGCTTCGTCCGTGCTCCCGGCTATGGTTGAGCTGTCCGGGACGTATACCGCGACCTCGAACAACATGTACTGGTTCGGCGGAAACACGCAGGTGTATACGACGGCAGGGACCGGCATCATCATCGGTCAGAGCGATGATTCCATCATCATTATGACCAACGCGCACGTCGTGACCGATGTGAGCGACCTCACGGCGACGTTCAATGACACTTCGACAGCGTCCGCAAGCGTCGTGGGATCCCGCTCGGACAAGGATGTTGCGGTTGTGAAGGTGAAGATCTCGGATCTTTCCGACTCCACGCTCAGCCAGATCGCGGTCGCTACGCTGAACACCGACACAGCGGCTCTGAAAGTCGGAGAACCGGTTGTCGCCATCGGCAATGCCCTCGGCGAAGGTCAGTCCGTGACGAGCGGCATTATCTCCGCGACAGGCCGTTCCATCACTGTTAACAACTACACTTATGATGACCTGATCATGACGGATGCGGCTATCAACTCCGGCAACTCCGGCGGTGCTCTTCTCAATTCGGAAGGGGAGGTCATCGGCATTAACTTCGCGAAGTCCAGCGATGACGGAGTGCAGAACATGGCGTACTCGATACCGGTGGGCGATGTGATTGATCTCGTGCAGAGCATGAGCACAAATTCCAGCCGTGAGGCGGTTCCGGACGGGCAGCAGGGATTCCTTGGTGTAAGCGGCGTGGACATAACGTCGGACATCTCCAGCACCTACGGTTATCCGCAGGGACTGATGATCCGCTATGTCCAGGAGGGATCGGCAGCGGATGCTGCAGGGCTTGCCGAGTACGATGTCATCACGGCGCTTGACAACCAGACCGTGACCTCCCAGAGCAGTCTGAGTTCTCTGTTGAAATACTATAAAGCCGGTGAGACGGTAACGATTACCTATTATCATCTGGACAATAACCAGTATGTGGAGAAAACTGTCGACGTGACGCTCGGCAGCAGACCGGCAGATTCCAAGTGAACAAAAAGCGGGCAGAATCGCACAGACGTGTGAACAGGGCGGCTTTCTCGTGAGAGAAAGCCGTCTTTTTTGTTTTTTTTAGAAAATAACAATGCGGCGTTTATTGCGCGAAGCGCGGGAGCGGGTATAATTTAACACAGTACTGCAGGAATCGAGGTCAGAATATGAATGAAACGCAGGAGCATTACTGCTCGGTGTGTCACCGCCCGGAGAGTGTGACCGGAAGGCAGCTTAATATGGGTGGGATGTATATATGCATGGACTGTATGCAGCGCACAATCGACGTGATGAGCAGCAACGGCTTCAATCTCACCAACATGATGAACAACATGCCGCCGGTGATGGTTGATGGCCTGACTTCCGGCACGCCGGGAACTGGCGGCGGAAGTGACAGTGACGGCAAGAAAGACGGACAGGATGCCGGGAAGAATAAGACGGAAGACGAAGCCGAAAGACAGAATGGCTTTGACCCGTTCTCCTTTTTTAAACTCAGGACCGGACAGAGTGCAGGAAAGCAGCTGAAGGAAGACGATGAGCCGCCGCTTGAACTGTCAGATGTCCCGGCACCGCACGAGATCAAACGGATGCTGGACGAGTATGTGATCGGACAGGAAGAGGCGAAGAAAGTCATGTCTGTCGCCGTGTACAATCACTACAAGCGGGTCGCCACCGGCACGATGGATGACATAAAGATTGAAAAGTCCAACATGCTCATGATCGGGCCGACCGGGTCGGGCAAGACGTACCTGGTGCAGACGATCGCGAGACTCCTGAAAGTTCCGCTTGCCATCGCAGATGCCACATCGCTGACAGAGGCCGGGTATATCGGGGATGATGTGGAGAGCGTGCTCTCAAAGCTCCTTGCTGATGCCGGCAACAGTGTAAAACGCGCGGAGCGCGGGATCGTATTCATCGATGAGATCGACAAGATTGCCAAGAAGCAGGACATGCACAGCCGGGATGTGTCCGGTGAATCCGTGCAGCAGTCTCTGCTCAAGATTCTGGAGGGCACGACGGTTGAGGTCCCGGTCGGCGCGACGAGCAAGAGCGCCATGGTGCCTCTGACCCGCATGAATACGCGCAATATTCTGTTCATCTGCGGAGGAGCGTTTCCGGGGCTGGAGGACATTATCCGCAATCGTCTGAACAAGACGTCAGGAATCGGTTTTACCGCAGAACTCAGGGACCAGTACGATTCCGTAAAGAACATCTTCAGCCGCACGACCATCGAGGATTTGAAGCAGTACGGCATGATATCGGAATTCCTCGGACGTCTTCCGGTCGTGTTCTCACTGGAGGCGCTGGACAAAGGCGCCCTGATCCGGATTCTGCGCGATCCGAAGAATGCGATCATTGCCCAGTATCAGAAGCTTCTGGCGCTGGACGGCGTGGACCTGGAATTCACCGATGAAGCTCTGGGGGCCATCGCGGATCTGGCTCTTGAAAAGGAGACCGGGGCCAGAGCACTTCGTTCCGTGCTGGAGAGCAGAATGATGGATATCATGTACGAAGTGCCAAAGGACAGGAATATCGGGCATGTGACAATCACCGGCGACTACATACGCGGGAAGGGGGCGCCCGTGATCCGGATGCGGGAGGATGGAATAACCGGAACAGGTGCCCGGGAACACGCTCTGTCTGACGGGAATGCGAAGTGACGGGAGACTAAATAAATCAAATATTGCAAGATAAAACTTGCGTTTATCAAGGCAGACGGGTATACTTATTGAAAAATCAACAGAGGATACGATTTTCGTTTCCGAAAGAAGGAGAGCCAGACATGGGGTACGTTGACGAAGTTCTTGCAGACGTGAAGAAAAAGAACGCGAACGAGCCGGAGTTTCTTCAGGCAGTGACAGAAGTTCTGGATTCGATCAGACCGGTTGTCGATCGCAACGAAGAACTCTACAGAAAGAATGCACTTCTTGAGAGACTGGTAGAGCCGGATCGCATCATTACTTTCCGCGTTCCGTGGACGGATGACAATGGGAAGGTGCATATCCAGAGAGGATACCGCGTTCAGTTCAATGATGCCATCGGACCGTACAAGGGCGGACTTCGTTTCCATCCGTCAGTATATGTCGGCATCCTGAAGTTCCTCGGATTCGAGCAGGTATTCAAGAATTCCCTCACCGGTCTGCCGATCGGCGGCGGCAAGGGCGGCTCTGACTTTGATCCGCATGGCAAGTCGGACGCTGAGGTCATGCGTTTCTGCCAGTCATTCATGAGTGAGCTCTACAAGTATATCGGCGAGAACACCGATGTTCCGGCCGGTGATATAGGCGTCGGCGGCCGTGAGGTTGGATATCTCTACGGCCAGTACAAGAGACTGACCGGCCGGTATGACAGCATTCTCACGGGCAAGGGCCTGACGTTCGGCGGCTCTCTCATCCGCACGGAGGCGACAGGCTACGGTCTTCTGTACTGCGCCGAGGAGATCCTGAAGATGAACGGGAAGAGCCTGGAAGGCAAGACCTGTGTCGTATCCGGATCCGGCAATGTTGCGATCTATGCGATTGAGAAGGCTGAGCAGCTCGGCGCGAAGGTCGTGACGTGCTGCGATTCCACCGGCTGGATCTACGATCCGGACGGCATCGACGTGGCAGTTCTCAAGGACGTTAAGGAAGTGAAGAGAGCCAGACTTACGGCTTATAAAGAAGCCCGCCCGAATGCCGAATATCACGAAGGCAAGGGCGTCTGGACGGTTCCCTGCGACTACGCGTTCCCATGCGCAACGCAGAACGAACTCGGACTTGAGGACGCAAGGACACTCGTCAAGAACGGATGCCAGGGCGTATTCGAAGGCGCCAACATGCCGACAACGCTTGAGGCGACGCAGTTCATTCAGAAGAGCGGTCTTCTGTTCACACCGGGCAAGGCGTCCAATGCGGGCGGCGTTGCGACCTCTGCTCTTGAGATGAGCCAGAATGCCGAGCGCCTTTCCTGGACAGCGGCGGAAGTTGATGCGAAACTCAAGGACATCATGGTCAACATCGCGCACAACATGTCCGATGCGGCGAAGAAGTACGGCTTTGAAGGCAACTATGTGGTCGGCGCCAATATCGCGGGCTTCGAGAAAGTCGCCGAGGCGATGATCGCGCAGGGCGTATACTGATACAGACATCCGGCGCATCCGGTACCGATACAGACAGATATGAGGGGCTGTCGCAATTCCGCTTTACAGTGGAGTTGTGACAGCTCCTTTTTTCTGGTACGGAGAGCGCCGGCCCGCAAGTTGATTTTTAAGGGCGCAGAAGTTAGAATGATACTGATTTTGTCACAGAGCGGTGAAGAAGGATGGATTATGCTGAATTTTGACGAAGAAATCAAGAAGTTCCAGCGCAGTCTCGAGGTTGAGGATGCGGAGGATACGATATACAACAATGATGTCCCTGACATTTCGGATCTTATAAGCCAGCTGATGCAGGAGGCCGCTGCCTCCGGAAACAGGAACAGGCGCTGAAAGGCAGGGAATCATGAGGTGTAACCGTTGCGGGGCGCTGCTGAATGCGTCGGATATCTGTCCGAACTGCGGCGCCGACGTTCATATCTACAAGCGGATCGCGAGGGCGTCGAATGCCTATTACAATCTTGGTCTCGCCAAGGCACAGGTCCGCAATCTGACCGGCGCCGTGGAGAGTCTGCGTACGGCGCTGACGATCGACAAGAGAAATATCCAGGCAAGGAATCTGCTCGGCCTCGTGTATACGGAGCGCGGCGATATCGTCGAGGGACTGAGCCAGTGGGTCATAAGCCGAAGCATTATGCCCACGGACAATCTGGCTTCGCGCTATATTCAGGAGGCGCAGAAGGACAAGGAGGCGTTCGACTCCGTCACGGAGGCCATCAGTCAGTACAATCTCGCGCTGCGGGGCGCCAGACAGGGCAACACGGACATGGCGATGATCCAGCTCAAGAAGGTCACCGCAGCTCACCCGAACCTGCTGAAGGCGCAGCAGCTTCTGGCTCTTCTCTACATTCAGAACGGAGAGTACAACCGGGCGCGCCGATGCCTCAACACAGTCCTGCATGTGGACCGGAGCAATACGCTCGCGCAGCGCTACCTGCAGGAGATCCGCGAGAGACTGCGGGAAAAGCGCAGGAATTCTCCGTCCGGATTTCTGCCGCACACGGAGGAAGAGGGAAAGGAGCCGCTGTCCGGCAATGATGTGATCATTCCGCACAGCAGCTTTCGGATGCCCGGAGACGGAGCGGCTACGGCGGTTCACATCCTGATCGGCGCGGGGATTGGCATACTTCTTTTCTTCCTTCTTCTGTCACCGGCGATCCGTCGGAGCGCGTTCACAGATGGCCAGGCAGGCAGTTCGCAGCTCACTGAGCAGATCGCGTCCCAGGATGCGCAGATCACATCGCTGCAGTCCCAGCTCGAGGAGGTCCAGAGGCAGTACACGAATCTTCAGACAACAGGAGGGGACTCGCAGGACGCCCAGTCGCTGATAGCCTCGGCGCAGAACTATCTGTCGGGCCGGATGCTGGAGTCGGCGGAGAGCCTGGCCGATATCGGGGATCCTTCCGCTCTGACGCAGACCGAAGCGGCGGCGCTCTATCAGATGCTCTCTGAAAACATGAAGAGCTTTGCGCCGGACATCTATGATTCCGGCAAGAAGGCGTTTGACGCCGGAAACTACCAGACGGCTATATTGGCATTTGTGCGCGCGTCGCGGGCGGACACGTCGAATGCGGAGTATGTATACTATGCGGCGAGAGCCTATGCGGCGGCCGGTGATATGACCAGTGCTGCCAAGTATTATCAGATGGTAGTCGACCGTTTCCCGACATCGGAGTATGCGACGGAGGCGAGAGGATACCTGGCGGGCCAGACTGCAGCGTCAGATAAGAGCACGACGGCCGGGGCGCAGTCCACTACTGCGGCTTCTCAGACAGAAGCTCCTCAGGAATCGCAGACGGTGGTACCACAGACTGTGCAGGCGCAGACTGCCCAGGCACCGGAGACAGCAGAAGCGCGCCAGAGCGCAGCGGGGGAAGCATGAATGTTGTTCTGCGCCCGGAGAGCGGTGCGATAACCGAGAAGAAATCCCGGTTTCTGTCCTCTTTGTATCCGGTAAGCTCCGAGGATGAGGCGCTGTCTGTACTGGAGGACATCCGGAAGAAATACTGGGATGCCAGGCATCATGTGTATGCATATGTGACGGATCTTGGCAGAATCCGTCACTTTTCCGATGACGGTGAGCCGGGCGGCACCGGAGGGAAGCCGGTCATGGAGTGCCTGCAGAGGGCGGATTTGACCGGCGCACTTCTGGTCGTGACCCGCTATTTCGGCGGTATACTGCTTGGTACCGGCGGCCTGACCCGCGCGTATGCGGCGGCGGCTGAGGCGGCACTTTCCAGGGCCTGCCTGGCGCAGCTTGTCCCGGGAAGAATGTACCGTCTGACACTTTCCTATCAGCAGGCCGGAAGGCTGGCGTGGCTCGTGAAAAATACCGGAGGTCTGCTGCTGGACACGAAATACGGCGAAAAGGTGGAGGCTCTGATTCTCATACCATCAGGATCCGCCCCGGCGTTCCTGAAGCGGACGGCGGACGCATCTGCCGGAAAGGTGATCCCGGAGGATCTGGGGGAACGGTCATATTTCACGGACGAAACCGGGCGGATTCATTTTGCCGGAGGAGGAGCAACTTGAAGAGAAACAGACAGGCGGAGAGTTCTCTGCTTCTTGGGCTGTCGGACATGGTGCAGGAAGACGGAGCACTTGCCGGCGAGACGGCCTCAAGGGCGGCAGCAGCACTCGCGCACTATCCGGGCGGTGACTCCTGGATGAATGTGCTGGCGGACTTTGCCGCGCAGGGCGCAGATCAGCAGACGTCCTGGTGCGGCATTGCGGCGCTCATTCTGAGCGGGGATGAGAAGAATACCCTGCTGGCAGCCCGGAAGGCGCAAAGCTGCTGGCAACACATAAAAGTCAGCACGCCGCAGGACGCCTATATCTACCTTCCGGGACTGGTCCTGTCGGAGACGAAAACCGGGACACGCGGGAAATATTTTGATTATCTGAAAGCTTTGCAGGATGTGCCGGCGGTATCGGAAGAAGATCTGGCGCTTGTGATGGAAACGGCTGTCGAGTGCATGGAATGGATGGATCAGGCTGTGTACGAGGTGTACCGCGGGTTCCAGGCCGTCTTTGAGAACTGCCTTGCCAGGCTGTCGCGGATGCGGGGCCCGGAGACAGAGGCACTGCAGTCGGATGCGTCCGTGCTTTTTTCATCCTGCGCCCTGCTCAGGGCGTGCCGGCTTGGCGCCGTCCTGACGTCAGAATATGCAGAGCCGGCCGAGAAAACATGTGCCAGGGTACTCAAGCGGGCGGACGAATCTACAGATCCGCTGATCTACGCCGCATCGGCCCTTGTCTACGCAGAAGGGATCCGCAACCGGGATTACCGGGATTACGGAAGAAAGAACGGAGGTGTGCTGTGGAGCTGAAGCTTCTCTGGGCGGGCATGCGCAGCGCGGTGGTCCGGCTGGCCGGCTCCGGCCTGTATCACGCCAGGACGCCGTATGAGCTGGTTTTATCGGACGGTCAGCGCATCAGGACCGACACGGTGGTGACATCTGTCTACGGGCTTGTGCCGGGGCAGGCGTATGAGATAACAGCCTATCAGGGCGGACAGGAAGTCGGCTCTGCTGCATTTGTCACCGGAAGGGAGAGCGTGACGTTAAATGTACGCGACTTCGGCGCTTTCGGGGACGGAAAGCACGATGACACGGCGGCGATCCAGTGCGCCATCATGGCGAGTCGCAAGCGGAGCCGGGTTCTGGTCCCTAAGGGAGTATTCCGCGTGAGCAGCATCTTCCTGAAGAGTCATCTGCACCTGTATCTGGAGAAAGGTGCAGTGATCAGAGGAATTCCCGACCGCGACCGCTGCCCCATCCTGCCCGGGACGATCCCGACGACAGACGGGAAGGACGAGAAGAATTTCGGGACCTGGGAAGGCAATCCCCTGGATATGTTCGCGGGCATCATCACCGGTCTGCATGTGTCGGACGTGACCATCAGCGGTCAGGGAACGATTGACGGCGGTGCGGGAAAGAATACCTGGTGGAAGGACTTCCGCACGAGGAATGTCGCCTGGCGGCCGAGACTGATCTTTCTGGAAGACTGCAGCCGGATCGTTCTTCAGGGAATCACCCTTCAGAACTCACCGTCCTGGACACTGCACCCGTATTTTTCGCGGGATCTGCAGTTCCTGGATCTGAACATTCACAATCCGGCCGACAGCCCGAACACAGATGGTCTTGATCCGGAGAGCTGCAGCCGGATATCGGTCATCGGCACGAAGATATCGGTCGGGGACGACTGCATTGCCGTAAAGTCGGGGAAGATCTATCAGGCTGTGAAGTACCGCACGCCGACCTGTGACATGCGGGTCGAGAACTGCTTCATGCAGGACGGGCACGGCGCCGTGACGATCGGATCGGAGATTGCAGCCGGTGTGCGGAATATCCGTGTGAAAAACTGCGAGTTCTCCAACACCGACAGAGGACTCCGCGTGAAGACCCGGCGCGGCAGGGGACAGCTCTCGGTCCTGACGGATATCCGGTTTGAAAATATCCGGATGGATCATGTGAAGACGCCACTGGTCGTCAACAGCTTCTATTTCTGTGACCCGGACGGGCACTCGGATTATGTCGGCACAAAGCGCACGCTTCCGGTCGATGAGCGCACACCTTCTGTCGGGAAGCTCATCTTCCGCGACATCGAGGCCACCGGCTGCGAGTATGCGGCGGCTTGGATCGCCGGGCTGCCGGAGAAAAAAATCGAGGAGCTTGTCTTTGATCATGTCTCCGTATCCTATGCGCAGAATCCCGGATCCGGTCAGCCCGCCATGATGGAAAGGTGCGGAAAAGAATCCGCTGCCGGGCTCATCATAAGCGGGGTGAAGAACCTGACGCTTCGGGATGTCACGGTGAACGGCTGCAAGGGCGAACCTCTGGTGGTCGATGATGTCGATTCTGTCGCGCGGACGTGAGCTGGGCAGTCTGCCCGTCCCGGACAGTCTCAGGATCGGATCTTATAAACAAAAAAGGACTTCCGGCAGCGGAAGTCCTTTTTTTGTAAATATCAGAATGCGGTCTTCTTATTTGCTTTTTCTGGTGTCTTTCGTCCAGATGCGCAGCGTCGAGATGAGTTTTTCCTTCTCATCCGGCGTCAGGCGGGAGACAAGTTTGAGAATCTCATTGTCAAGTGCAGTCTTCTCATAGTTCTTGTCGATGCTTCCGGCCAGGTAATCCAGTGACACGCCCGTCAGATCTGCATAGTAGGAGAGCATCCGCAGAGTCATCAGGTTGCGGCCGTTCTCCACGTTGCTGATGTATCCCGGCGTCACGTTGAGCGCCTTGGCTACATCTTCCTGCGTAAGTCCCTTGCTGATGCGAAGTTTCTTAACTTTGGCACCGAGGTAATTCTTGTCGATGTTGTCCATTTTCTTTCCTTTCCCGCTTGTTATCGCTTTGAGGCTCTGTAACGTTCTTTGTTGTCAAGTATCTTTTTACGCAGGCGGATGTGATTCGGCGTCACTTCCACAAGCTCATCTGTGTCGATGTAGTCCATGGCTTCCTCAAGACTGAGGATCTTCGGCGGCGTCAGACGGAGCGCTTCATCGGCGCTGGAAGAACGCGTGTTCGTAAGATGTTTGGTCTTGCAGACATTGACTTCAATGTCGTTGGACCGCGGATTCTCGCCCACGATCATGCCGTTGTACACCTGTTCGCCGGGACCGATGAACAGAGTTCCGCGCTCCTGTGCGTTGTAAAGGCCATAGGTGACGGCCACACCGCTTTCATACGCGATGAGAGAGCCGGTCTGGCGGTAACTGATGTCGCCGCGGTACTCCTCATATCCGTCAAAGGACGTGTTGATGATACCGCTTCCGCGCGTGTCGGTCATGAACTCGCCGCGGTATCCGATGAGCCCGCGGGATGGGATCTTGAACTGCAGTCTGGTGTAGCCGTTGTTGATCGGAGCCATTCCGATGAGTTCGCCCTTGCGCTGGGAGAGCTTCTGGATGACGGAACCGCTGCAGTCATCCGGAACGTCAATGAATGCCGTCTCCATCGGTTCCAGCTTGCGGCCGCGCTCGTCATAATGATAGATGACTTCCGCTTTGCTGACGGCGAACTCATAGCCCTCGCGGCGCATCTCCTCGACAAGAACAGACAGATGCAGCTCGCCGCGCCCGGAGACTTTGAAGGCATTCTCCACGCCGGGCGTCGCCTCGACGCGCAGGCTGACGTCGGTGTTCAGTTCGCGGAAGAGTCTGTCGCGAAGATGGCGGGAGGTGACGTACTTGCCGTCCTGACCGGCCAGCGGAGAGTCGTTGACCAGGAAATACATGGAGATCGTCGGCTCGGATATTTTCTGGAACGGGATCGCGACCGGGTTCTCAATGTCGCAGAGCGTGTCGCCGATGTGCAGATCATCAATGCCGGAGACGGCGACGATCTCACCGACGGTGGCAGAATCCGCAGGAATTTTCTTCAGTCCGTCGAATGTATAGAGCTTCGTGATGCGGATCTTCTTGTGGACGCTCTTGTCGTGGTGGTTCACGATCATCACGTCTTCATTGATGTGAATGCTGCCGTTGTCGATCTTACCGATGCCGATCCGTCCGACGAACTCGTTGTAGTCGATAGTGGAGATCAGCATCTGCGTGCTGGCATCCGGGTCGCCTTCCGGCTCCGGGATGTAGCGGAGGATCGCGTCAAACAGCGGCTTCATGTCCTTCGGGGTATCGTCCAGATTCGCGATCGCGTAGCCGTCTCTGGCCGAACCGTATACGAACGGGCAGTCCAGCTGGTCGTCGTTTGCGTCCAGGTCCATCATCAGCTCGAGGGTCTCGTCCTCGACCTCAGCCGGACGGGCATCCGGGCGGTCGATCTTGTTGATGTAGACAATGACCTTCAGATTCAGCGCCAGCGCCTTCTCCAGGACGAATTTCGTCTGGGGCATCACGCCCTCATAGGCGTCAACCACGAGAACAACGCCGTTGACCATCTTCAGGACACGCTCGACCTCACCGCCGAAGTCCGCGTGGCCGGGAGTGTCGATGATGTTGATCTTCACATTGTTGTACGTGACGGCTGTGTTCTTCGAAAGAATTGTAATGCCTCGTTCGCGCTCGATGGCATTGGAATCCATAACTCTGTCTTCGACTTCCTGATTGGCGCGGAATGTTCCGCTCTGCCTGAGAAGCTGATCAACCAGCGTGGTCTTGCCGTGATCGACGTGAGCAATGATTGCGATATTCCGGATATCTTCGCGTTTGATTCTCATTGCTTTTCCTTTCTCATATTTTTTATACTCTGTTTGTTTGCAACTTAAGTATTCTAACACAGGATACATGAAAATCAATAGTAAAATCAGTGGATGGATTTCCACGGAAAATGGCGTATTTACGCCATTATTCCTTGAACTGCGCCGGAATATTGGTTAAAATATAAACCTGTCTGAAAACTGCATACTTGCTTTATCTGCCGGCCGGAAACAGAAAAATCCCGGCGTTAGAAAATGAGAGAAAACAGTGCGGAAAATAATTGTGTAGGACTTACTGGAATGATCAGCAGTCCGGTCCTTTTCAGTCACAGTGTGGGGGAGCGTTCATTTTACAAGTCGACGCTGGAAGTGAAGCGGCTCTCGGGAACCGTGGACACGCTTCCGCTCACACTGCCGGAAGGGCAGCTGGACATTTCCGGAATCCGGGAAGGGAAGAGAGTCTCGGTGCGCGGTCAGCTGCGGTCCTACAACCACCATGTGGGGGAGCACAATCATCTGATACTCTCGGTCTATGTCGAAGAGATGGCCGAGGCGTCAGAAGATGCGCCGGACGCCAATGAGCTGTCCCTCACAGGATATATCTGCAAGCCGCCGGTGCTCAGAAAGACTCCGCTTGGCCGCAGGGCCTGTGATCTTCTCGTTGCGGTCGCCAGAAGCTACGGCCGGTCTGACTATCTTCCTGCCATTGCCTGGGGGAAGACGGCGGAGGCGGCTGCAGCTCTGTCCGTGGGAACCCGGATAAAGGGAACAGGCCGGATGCAGAGCCGCGCGTACACGAAGCGCTTCCCGGGCGGTGGAAGCGAAGTGCGAACGGCGTATGAAGTTTCCCTGATGCGGGTGGATGCTGTTGACAGTACAGCGCGGGAAGAGTAAGATTCAGATAAACTTAATATGGTAAGTAGAGGTCGCGCTTTTTATGAGTACGCTGCCGGATGCTCCGGTGGCAGATACGAGGGCAGAGGAAAGGAAAAAGCGCCGAAGCGAAGGAGCGTACCGGCGCTTCTGCCGCTGGGTGCACGGTCAACAGCCGTGCAACTGTCATCAGAACATGATGGAGAGCTACTTGTCTGCGGCCATACCGGCCTCTATGCATGACAATCAAGCCTGCTCACGTTCTGAAGTGAGCAGGCGTTTTTATGTCCCGGGCATGAAGCCTGCCTTTCAGAGCGGGCGCAAACTCAAGCGTTCTGTGGCTTTACCAGAGACAAAAGGAGGTTTCCACTATGTCAATTTTCACAGGTGCAGGCGTCGCGATCGTAACGCCGATGCATGAGGACGGAACGGTAAATTACGATAAATTCGAAGAGATCCTCGACTGGCAGATAAATAATTCGACAGATGCGATCGTCGCCATCGGCACCACCGGCGAGGGATCTACGCTGACGATGGAGGAGCATCAGGAGGCACTGGAGTTCGTCTGCTCTTACGTGAAGCACAGGGTTCCGGTCATCGCCGGGACCGGTTCAAACGCGACCAGCGCTGCGATCATTCTCTCGCAGGCGGCGCAGAGAGCCGGCGCGGATGCCTGTCTCGTCGTGACGCCGTATTACAACAAGGCGACCCAGAAGGGGTTGTACGAGCACTACAGGACCGTTGCCGCCTCCGTCGATCTTCCGATCATCATGTACAATGTTCCCGGCCGCACAGGGTGCAATATCGCACCGGAGACAGCGGCAAGACTCGCAAAGGATGTCGACAATATCGTCGCCATCAAGGCGGCGACAGCCAATGTCTCCCAGGAACTTCACACGATGGAACTCTCGGAGGGACGCCTGGATATGTATTCCGGCGAGGACGGGCTCATCGTTCCGCTTCTTTCCATCGGCGCGAAGGGTGTTATCTCCGTGCTCAGCAACGTGGCTCCCAGGCAGACGCATGACATCTGCGCGAAGTGGTTCGCCGGCGACACACAGGGAAGTCTTGCGGAGCAGAAGAGAGCACTTCCGCTGATCGACGCGCTCTTCTGCGAGGTGAACCCGATTCCGGTCAAGGAAGCCATGAACATGATGGGAATGGAAGTCGGACCACTGCGTCTGCCGCTCACACCGCTCGAACCGGAGCACAGGGAGCAGCTTAAGAAAGCTATGGAAGGCTATGGCCTTCTGAAAGCCTGATTGAATTGAAAGGAAGAGAAGATGAACATCATCATTAACGGCTGTGGCGGCCATATGGGGGCCGTCCTGTCAGACCTGATCGAAACCAGTGATGACGCGGTCTGCGTTGCCGGCGTGGATGTGCATGCCCCGGCCGGCTGCCATTTTCCGGTGTACCCGTCTGTAAGAGACGTCAGGGAAGAAGCGGATGTCGTCATCGACTTCAGCACAGCCGCGGCTGTGGATGAGCTGATTGAGAGCTGCGTGTCAAAGAAGCTCCCGCTGGTTCTGTGCACGACGGGCCTCTCCCCGGATCAGATCAGGCACGCGCAGGAGGCCGCTGAGAAAATACCGGTCCTGCGCTCTGCGAATATGTCCCTCGGTGTCAATGTGCTCCTCACTCTGGTCGCACAGGCTGCGAAGGCTCTCGGCAAGGCGGGCTTTGACACGGAGATTGTGGAAGCCCATCACCGCCGCAAACTGGACGCTCCGTCCGGGACGGCTCTGATGATTGCGGATGCGGTAAGTGAAGCGCTCGGCGGCGGCTACACGTACAATTACGGCAGGCACGATCAGCATCAGGCGAGAGATCCGAAGGAAATCGGCATCTCCTCCGTGCGCGGCGGCACGATTGCCGGTGTCCACGACTGTATCTTCTGCGGAGAGGATGAGGTCATTGAGATCCGCCACACCGCCTCTTCCCGCGCGATATTCGCCAAGGGCGCGATTCTGGCGGCCAGATTCCTGAAGGACAAAGGACCGGGTCTGTACAATATGCAGGACGTCATCGCGGCGTCATGACAGCAGGCGCCATCAGGCGGTCAAAACGGTAAAAGGAGAGTTTATCTGTGATTTCAAAGCCCGTCTTCTGGTACAGCCGGAGGGCGGGCTTATTGACGGAGCGGACCTGGAGAACGACGTCAGAGCCGGCAGGAAGAGAGCACAGCACATGGGTGAGCAGTACCGTGCCGTAGCCCCTGCGGCGCAGCGCTTCCGGGACTTCAACGTGGCTGACGCAGTAAAACTTTCCGCCTCCGGTCAGCGCCAGGCGGGCGGCTGTCTGGCTGCCGGACAGCAAAGACCAGGCGGTTTCAGTGTCAATGGAGCCGGACTCACCCGGCTGTCTTACTTTGCAGAACGACACACCTTCCGGAAGCGCATTGTCTGGCAGAATACCGGGGGACACGCAGCGCATCAGAAGCTCGTCGTACAGATAGTCTCTGGAAAGCTGCGAGTCGCTCAGGTAATCAGGGAGCGGACCGGTGAGCGTGGCGGCCGGGAAAAGCTCTGCGGCTTCCCGGGCCGCCTTTTCAAGAAGTGATTTGAATACGCCCTTGCGGCGCATCTCCGGCATGACGGCGGCGGATACCTCAACGGTCTCCGGGTTCTGCGGATCAGCCGGGATGTGACAGCCGGAAAGAAATCCGGCGGGGAATGGTCTTCCCGGCAGATGTGCGAAGAATACCGGAAAACCGGTGTCGTCACCATAGGCGTCATATCCGCCGCAGAGGCTGCAGATTCGTGCCTGGGCACGCTGCTGGCTTCTGCTCATTTTTTTTGTCTGTGTGATCTGTATGTTCAAGGCTGCTCCATCTTGTCTGCCGCAGTGCCCTCCGAATCGGACCGGACTGTTCCGTGTCCTGCCCCCGGCAATCCTTGTGACAAAATGATTGTATCAGCACAGCCTTTAGAGTACAATTAAGCAAAGTGTCTTATTCAAGGAGGACTTATGAGAGTAGCAGTACTGACCGACTCCAACAGCGGAATGAAGCCTGAAGATGCCCGCGAGAACGGAATCGAACTCATGAGTATGCCAGTCTTTATAAACGGCAAGTCCTACATGGAGAACGTGGATATCACACAGGAACAGTTCTACGAGTGTCTCCGCCAGGATGCCAATGTCTCCACTTCCCAGCCGAGCGTGGGAGAGATGCAGGAGACATTTGACCGCCTTCTGAAGTCGTACGACAGCATTGTCTTCATCCCCATGTCATCCGGACTGTCCGGCACCTGCCAGACGGCGTCGATGCTTGCACAGGATTATGACGGAAAGGTTCAGGTCGTGGACAACCACCGGATCTCCGTGACGCAGCGCCAGTCGGCGCTCGACGCGAAGCTTCTCGCCGAGAAGGGGGCTGACGCGAGAGAGATCCGGGAAAAACTGGAGGCAGATGCCGGGAACGCCAGCATCTACATCACCGTCGAGACACTGAAGTATCTGAAAAAGGGAGGCCGGATCACACCGGCTGCCGCTGCAATCGGAACGCTGCTCAACATCAAGCCGGTCCTGCAGATCCAGGGTGAAAAGCTCGACTCCTACGCGAAGTCCCGCGGCATGGTGTCCGCCAGGAAGATCATGCTCAAGGCCATTCATCTGGATCTGAAGAATCGTTTTCCGGAGGCGGACAAGGCGGGGCGCATTCACATCGCCGGCGCTTACACGGCCGACAGGGAGACGACCGAAAGCTGGATCAGGCAGGTACAGGACGAGTTCCCGCAGTACCCGGTTCACTTTGACCCGCTGCCGGTTTCCATCGGCTGTCACATAGGCCATGGCTCGCTTGCCGTGACGGTCTCGAGCTTCCTTCCGGACCGTGATACGTGATGGCAGGCGGGCGGGCTGTCCGAAAGCTCGGATAGATTCAAAATTATGCTTGACAGACATCCCTGTTTCATGTAATATATTACTTGCGTTCGAAAAAACGCACTGGAATGCGCGAGTGGCTCAGAGGTAGAGCACCTCCTTGCCAAGGAGGGGGTCGCGGGTCCGAATCCCGTCTCGCGCTCTTCTTTTTAAGAGAGAAGAGCTTCCGGTTCATATCTGTGCGCGAGTGGCTCAGAGGTAGAGCACCTCCTTGCCAAGGAGGGGGTCGCGGGTCCGAATCCCGTCTCGCGCTCGCTAGACCGATGTCTGTTGTGGGACATCGGTTTTTTTATTGTATCAGGCGTTTACAGCCAGGAAGGAAATGACAATCATGACCATTCAGGAAAAACAGCAGAAACTGGAGGCATATCTTGCGTCTCTTGGCAGTGTCGCTGTCGCCTATTCCGGGGGCGTTGACTCATCGCTTCTCCTGATGGAAGCGCACAAGATGTTAAAAGAAAACTGTATTGCCGTGACGGCGCTGTCCGCTTCCCTGCCGGAGTCCGAGTCCAGGGCCGCGGCAGACTTCTGCCGGGAGCACGGCATACGCCATGAGATTCTCAGACTGGAGGAGCTTGACATTCCGGGCTTCAAGGACAATCCGGTCAACCGCTGCTATCTGTGCAAAAAGGGCCTGTTCACGCACCTTCTTGCGAGAACGGAGGAACTGGGCATCGCGTATGTCGCGGAAGGCTCCAACATGGACGATCTTAACGACTACCGGCCGGGCCTGGCCGCCATCCGGGAGCTGGGGGTGAAGAGTCCGCTGCGGGAAGCCGGGCTGACCAAAGCGGATATTCGTGAGATCTCGAGGACTCTCGGCCTTCCGACCTGGTCCAAGCCGTCTGCTGCCTGCCTGGCTTCGCGGTTCGTGTACGGGGAGACCATCACAGCCAGGAAACTTGCCATGGTGGGGCTTGCCGAACAATGGCTCCGGGATCGTGGATTCTCCCAGATCCGCGTCCGTGTGCACGGCGGCGGCCCGGATGGGAAGGGAGCACTTGCCCGGATCGAAGTCCTGCCGCCGGAACAGGAACTTCTGATGAGTATCCGGAAAGAGGCGGCAGAGGCGCTTCATAAAATCGGATTCAGTTATGTTACAATGGACCTGTCCGGCTACAGAACCGGGAGTATGAACGAGGCGCTGGGGCTGAAGCCTGAGGACGCCTGGAAGAATAAGTGATGAGAAGCGGAGAGAAGAGCATGAACGAGGAGCAGATCCGGGAAGAAATCATCCGGTATTTCAAAAAGAGTTATGAACTTGGATTCGTCAACATGTTTGAGGGGAATCTGTCGGCCCGCGTCGGTGACCGGGTGCTGATCACTCCGTCTCAGAAGAACAAGGAGCAGGTCACGCCGGACATGCTATCGGAGCTGTCCCTGGAAGGAGAAATCCTGAGTGATACCGGCAGCCGGCCGAGCAGTGAGTACCGGATGCACCTGGCGCTGTACCGCCTCCGCCCGGACATACAGGCGGTCGTCCATGTCCACAGTCCCTTTGCGACCGCCTGGGCTCTCAACGGGAGAGCCATCCGGGGAGATCTGGCCGAGGTGTATATGTTCTTCGGCGGCGAGATTCCGGTGTGCGGATACGGGACGCCCGGCACAGATCAGGTTTTCACCGACTTCGGACGCTACTTCGTCAATGAGGACAAGGATACCGTGCTGCTGGCCAATCACGGGCTGGTCGCCGGCGCCGGATCGGTCGAGCAGGCCTTCGCCAAGGCGGAGGCGGCGGAAAAACTCGCAAAGATTCTCTCGATAGCGCAGCTGACCGGGAAACCGCATCACCTTACGGAAAGAGAAAAGTCTGCGCTTCTGGCAAAGTACCGCGCGTCAAGGCGTTAAAGGAAACGGAGGAAGTGCAGGTGGCAGATCTTCGGGATTACATACGCTGGAGAGGGGACCTTACGTTCGGGCGAGACCCTTTTAATCTGGTGGACAATCTGATCTTCTCGTGGCTTGCCTATGTGGACTTCACGGACTGTGTCCCGCTTCTTGGCGATGCGGGGACTGTCACGCTGGGACAGGCCTGTGAGACATTTTTCAGGCTTCATGATGAGGAGCAGCTTTCCGCTGACAAGTCCTTCGTCTCGTCCGCTCCCTATGTTCTCCGGGAGTGCGCGAAGCAGCCGCGTTTCCGGCATATCCGGCTTGGCTCCTGGCAGAAGGTCTATGACGAGGAAAGGCAGACACAGTTTGCCGCTGTGACATTCCTTCTGCCGGACGGTACATGGTACGCTGCGTTTCAGGGCACTGACGACACGATCATCGGATGGAAGGAGAATTTCAACATGAGTTTCCTGACACCCGTTCCGGCCCAGAAAAAAGCTGCGGAATACCTGGACAGCCTTGTGATCCCGGAAACAGTGCGGCTGCGCGTCGGCGGCCATTCCAAGGGCGGGAATCTGGCTTGCTACGGTGCCCTGCACGCTCAGGAGAGAGTCCGGGACAGGATTGTGCACATCTATGACAACGACGGCCCCGGATTTGAAAACCAGGCGGAATCTGCGAAGGCGGCGGAAAAAATAGCCGGCCGGATCATCAAGATCGTGCCGCAGTACTCGATCATCGGCTTTCTTATGGAGAATACGGGAAGCTGCCGGATCGTGAAAAGCTCCGGCGTACGCATCATGCAGCATGACGCCACGACCTGGCAGGTCATGGGCACCGATTTTCAATATGCGGATGATCTGGATGAAAATGCAAAAATATGGAATGCAGCGATCAATAAATGGTGTTATTCTTATGACCGGTCCGAGAGGCAGAAATTTGTGGATGCGGTCTTTGAACTGGTGACTGCATCCGGAGCGTCGACGCTCACGGACATCAACACCGCATTTTTCAAGAGCGCGGGCGCGTCTTTCCGGAAACTGGCGGATTTGAGTCCTGACAAGAAGCGGAGTGTGCTCACGACCTTTGCCTCGCTGTATGCGGAGTATTTCAAGGAGCGCCGCAACCGCCGCATAATGGACATCAGCGAGCTGGTGAAGAGCAGACAGGACAGGTGAAACGATGCAAAACATTCTGTATGGAGCACTTATACTCGCGGGGATCATGGCTGTCTTCATGGCCGTCCATACAGCCTATGTGAGACAGCATGGAGGGAAGGAGACCCGGCTTTCCTGCGGCGGGTGCGCCAGTCAGGATACCTGCGGAAATTCCGGCAAGAGCGGATGCTGCGGACAAGGCAGCCGCTTCAGAGCGGTCATCTTTGACCTTGACGGAACACTGCTTGACACGGCAGCGGATCTGAATGCAGCGGTCAATGCAGGACTTGCTGCATATGGCCTGCCGACAAGAAGTATTGAGAAGACGAGGACAGATATCGGAAACGGTACGAAGATGCTCGTCCACCGCTCCGTGCCGCAGGGGACAGCCCCGGCTGCGGAGGCCGCCGTGTTTGATGTCTTCCGGAGCTGCTACGCGCAGCACCCCAGTGATAAGACGAGGGTGTACCCCGGGATCCGCGGAACTCTGACGGCCCTTGCGGGGAGGGGAGTGAAGCTTGGGGTGATAACCAACAAAGACTCCGGCGTTGCACTCCCTCTCATCCGGAAGTTCTTCGGAGAGCGCTTTGAATGTGTGTGCGGCTGGCAGGAAGGATATGAGCGCAAACCCGATCCGGATATGTTCATGCGGTGCCTGCATTCTCTTGGCATGAAGCCGGAGGAGGTTTTATATGTCGGCGATACGGAGGTCGATGCGGAGTTCTCAGAGGCGGCAGGTGTACCGTTTGTGCTCGTCAGCTGGGGCTGCCGGGAGAGAGAAAGGCTGGAAGGACTTGGCGCGGCCGGCATCATCGACAGTCCGGCCGGACTTTTGCAGTTTGTCTGAGGTGAGAATCTATGCGAATACTTCACTGTGCGGATCTTCATATCGGGTCGTCTCTGGAGAGCGGGCTTTTGCCTGACAGGGCGGCTTTACGGCGCAGGGAGATCAATGACTCGCTGTCACGTATCGCGGCCATGGCGAGGCGCCACCGGATTGACGCGTGCCTGATTGCCGGCGATCTTTTTGACACCGATTATGTGACACCGGAGACATGGAAGCGCTGCCTGGCAGCGATGGCGTCTGCCACGCCGGTGCGGTTCCTGATTCTGCCCGGCAATCACGACGGGCGTTTTCTTCACGCGAGAGAGCAGCGGGCAAGTTCCGGCGATCCTGCGGACCGGCTTCCGAGCAACGTTAAAATACTGACGGGCGGGCACTCTGTCCGCATGGGCGCCACGCGCGTCTTCGCGGCGGAGACGGCGGATGACATCCGCTACATCAAGGCAGATATCCAGCTGTTCAACATCGTCATGATGCACGGGACAGTGTCTGGGCAGAGCTTCACATTCGCTGACGGGACGGTAGTGCCCTTTTCAGCGCTGAAGAACCGGAATCTGGATTACGGGGCGCTCGGTCATGTGCACGCGGCCGGAGCTGCGCAGGTCGATGCCAGACTGACACTGTGCTGGCCGGGATGTCTCGAGGCACGGGGTTACGATGAACCTGGCAGGAAGGGCTTCATCGTGGTCAACACGGAAAATGGGAGCCGGCGGTTTGTGCGGGCGGCCCTGCGGGAGTGCGCCGCCGTGACCTGCACACTGGACAGAGCGGACACCGAGGGTGACATTCTGAATAAAATTCACCAGTCCCTTCAGGATGTCGCCGAGGAAAATCTGGTATATCTGCATCTGGACGGTGCGGCAAAAGAAGAGGAATTCAACCCGGCGAGTCTTCAGAAGATGCTGCTGCAGGAGTATTTCGGCGTGCGGATCGATACGTCATCCCTCACAATACTCGGGCGGGGACAGCAGATGAACACGTCGCGCGTGGCCTCCCCGGAACCAGATGAAGATGCGACCCGGATCTGGAATCCGCAGGAGGAAGCGCAGATAGCCGCAGACGCAGACGACTGGACCAGAGAAGAGCGCCCGCTTGCGAGGAAGATTACAGAGCAGGCGGAAGATGAGGCGGGGTCGCAGATCGCTCTGCGGGAAATCTTCCGGGAACTCGTCAGGGACGCAGGACTCGCACCGGAGACGGCGGATGAAGTCCTGAAAGCCGGATATGCCGCTCTGGACGGAGAGGAGCTGCCACTGTGAAGATTGAGAAGATTCGCATTGACGCCTTCGGAAAACTGGAAGGCTTTCAGAAAGAATTAGATCCCGGGCTCAACAGCATACTGGCCGACAACGGTTTCGGAAAGAGCACACTGGCGGCGTTCCTGCGGGCGATGTTCTACGGAATGCCACCTGCACGTCCCAGAAAGGACCTGCGCGACGAGGAGCGGACGAAATACGCGCCCTGGAACAACGCCCGGATGGGCGGCGGACTGCAGATCGAGTGGAAAGGCCGGCATTACAGGATCGAGCGGACATTCGGGAACCGGGAGAAGGATGACACGCTCATCGTCACAGATACAGCGACCGGCAGGGTGACAGAAGCGCTGGGCGACGTGCCGGGGGAGACGATCTTTGGGATCAGCCGGGACGCCTTTGCCTCTACGCTGCTTCTGACAAGTGAATCGACGGCCCCGGTGGCGGATGGGCTTGACGTTGAGGCGCCTCTCCAGGCGGAGCTTGGCAGTGTGGATCCGGACCCGGACATGAAGAAGCTTCCGGGCGCCCTGAAGCGGCTGCAGGATGCCGTGCGTTACTACAACCGACAGGGCGGCCGCGGGCATCTGGCGCAGCTGCGCGACGAGAGAACGCAGCTTGCCGCCGATATGCGGACGATCCGCGCGCAGTACCACGATTTGAAACAGAAAGAGACTCAGGATCTTGCGCGGGAACAGTCGGGCGAAGGGTTCGTCGAGAAAGAGGGGAGTGATTTCAATTACCTGGAGGCGGACGCGGACAGCACGGCGGATATCAAGGATTACACGAGAATCCTGTCAGACACGCAGGATCTTGACGATGTGCATCTGACAGAGGAGGATCTGAATGACTCGAAACTGATGCGCAAACTGACCCAGCCTCCGGAAAAGAAGAGCCACGGCAGGCTGATTGCCATCGCCATTCTGCTGCTCATTGTCGGGATCGCGGGGAGCATATATGTGCCGGCGGCGAGACCTCCCTTTGTCATTGCCGCAGGTATCGGCATGATGATTCTGGCGGTGCTGATTCTCTCGGCGGTGACGTCGCACACGGTGAAGCGGGCGGAAGGCATCAGCCGGGAACAGATGATGCGCTCGCGCCAGGAGGAGAACGAGCGGGCCCAGCAGATGTACGCTGAGCAGAAAGGAAAACTCAAGGCGCAGTACGCCGGGAAGAAGAGACGCGTCGAGGAGCTGACCGCGCAGATCGACGAGGAGAGCCGGCGGGCGGAAGTTTACACGCAGGCGGACAGACTGCTTCAGGAAGCCGCAAAAACGGCCGCAGAGGGCGCGAGGAGGCTTGTGAGCCAGCATATCAATGCGTACCTGGAACTGTTCACAGATGGCAGCGCCATGGAAGTGAAGGTGGATGAGAATTTCCGCCTGAGCGTCGTCGAGAACGGGCGTGAGAGACAGCTCGGCTATTACAGCAGCGGCTCGCAGGATCTGTTCCGCTTTGCGGAGCGCCTGGCTCTGCTCGACGGACTGTACCCGCAGGATCATCCGGTGTTGATTCTTGACGATCCTTTTGTTAATCTGGATGACAGTCACATGGAGAAGGTTCTCTCATTTCTGCTCAATCAGTCAGGTGGAAGGCAGATTATTTATCTGACCTGTCAGAGCAGCCGGATGCCGTAAACCCTGTGAGAGAGCGCCCTGGCGGCGCGGTATGGTAAAAACTATATATAGTATTACTCGCTTGACCTAAACCACAATATGTAGTAACATGAGTCCTGCACGTGAGCGATCACGCGCGGGACTTTTTGTTTTTTACGCAGACAGCCGGGAATACGTGAAATCCGTAAACTCGCTAAAATATCAACCGTCACACACAGCAGAGGGCAGAGAATGAATATTATCAAGAGAAGCGGCGAAGAAGTTGAGTTCGATATCAGCAAGATCATTGTCGCCGTTCAGAAGGCGAACCGGGAAGTGCCGGAGCAGGAGCGTCTGAGCGAAGATCAGATCCAGGCGGTCGGCAGCTTTGTCGAGGAACAGGCGAAAAAGACGACGCGGGCGCTTTCCGTCGAGGAGATTCAGGATCTGGTCGAGGACCAGATCATGAAGGACCAGGCGTTCTCGGTCGCAAGGAAGTACATCACATACCGTTACAAGCGGGCGCTGGTCCGCAAGTCCAACACGACGGACCAGAGAATCCTGAGTCTTCTGGAGAGCAACAACGAGGAAGTAAAGCAGGAAAACTCCAACAAGAACCCGACAGTCAGCAGCGTTCAGCGCGACTACATGGCCGGCGAGGTCAGCAAGGACATCACGAAGAGATTTCTTCTCCCGGACGATATCGTCGAGGCACACGAGCAGGGGATCATCCATTTCCACGATGCCGACTACTTCGCACAGCATATGCACAACTGCTGCCTGGTCAATCTTGAGGATATGCTTCAGAACGGCACCGTGATTTCCGGAACGCTCATCGAGAAGCCGCACAGTTTCTCGACCGCCTGCAACATCGCCACGCAGGCCATCGCGCAGATCGCCAGCAGCCAGTACGGCGGACAGAGTATCACGCTGTCGCACCTGGCGCCATTTGTCCAGGTCAGCCGTGAGAAGTTCATACGCGAGGTGAGAGAGGACTTCCGCGCGAGCGGGATCATGGCGACAGACGAGGAGATCCGCAAGGTCGCGGAGATGCGTGTGCGCGAGGAGATTAAGCGCGGCGTTCAGACTATTCAGTATCAGGTCATCACCCTCATGACGACAAATGGGCAGGCGCCCTTTGTAACGGTGTTCATGTATCTGGACGAAGTGCCGGACGGGCAGACCAGATCGGATCTGGCGCTTGTCATCGAGGAGGTGCTCCGCCAGAGGATGCAGGGCGTCAAGAATGAAAAAGGCGTTTGGATCACGCCGGCATTCCCGAAGCTCATTTATGTTCTGGAGGAGGACAACATCCATCCGGATTCCAAATACTGGTATCTCACGAAGCTGGCGGCGGAATGCACGGCCAAGCGGATGGTCCCGGATTACATCTCCGAGAAGAAGATGCGCGAATACAAGCTCTCGAAAGGTGAGACGGAAGGGAACGGCGATGTGTATCCGTGCATGGGGTGCCGCAGCTTCCTGACTCCGGACCGCTCCGGAAACGGGTATGACAATGTGGCGGGAGCTCTCGATTATGACCCGTCAAAGCCAAAGTACTACGGCCGCTTCAATCAGGGCGTCGTGACCATCAACCTGGTCGACGTGGCGTGCTCGTCGGAGCGCGACATGGACCGTTTCTGGGAGATCCTGGACGAGAGACTGGAGCTGTGCCACAAGGCACTCCGCTGCCGCCACGAGAGACTTCTGGGGACGCCGTCGGATGTGGCGCCGATCCTCTGGCAGTACGGCGCGCTGGCAAGACTGAAGAAGGGCGAGAAAATCGACAAGCTTCTCTACGGCGGTTATTCCACGATTTCACTGGGCTACGCCGGGCTGTATGAGATGTGCAAGTACATGACCGGCAAGAGCCACACGGATCCGGCCGCGAAGCCGTTCGCACTGGCTGTTATGAAGCGGCTGAACGATGCCTGTGCGAAGTGGAAGGCGGCCGAGAATATCGACTACTCCATCTACGGGACACCGCTGGAATCCACGACGTACAAGTTTGCAAAGTGCCTGCAGAAGCGTTTCGGCATCATCAAGGATGTGACCGATCACAACTATATCACCAACAGTTACCACGTGAATGTCCGCGAGCATATCGACGCTTTCTCAAAGCTCAAGTTCGAGTCCGAATTCCAGAAGCTCTCCCCGGGCGGCGCGGTATCCTATGTGGAGGTTCCGAACCTTCAGAACAACATCGAGGCGGTGCTCTCCGTGATGCAGTTCATCTACGACAACATCATGTATGCAGAGCTCAACACAAAGAGCGACTACTGCCAGGTGTGCGGGTATGACGGCCAGATTCAGATCGTGACCGACAAAAACGGAAAGCTCGTCTGGGAGTGCCCGAACTGCGGAAACCGCGACCAGTCAAAGATGAACGTCGCGAGACGCACGTGCGGTTACATCGGCACACAGTTCTGGAACCAGGGCAGAACGCAGGAGATCAAGGACAGAGTGATGCACCTGTAATCCATCCGCGGGATCCCCGGCCTTTCCATACGGGCGCATGACAGGGCAGACGCCCCGCTCCTCGAAATGAGGCGGCGGGGCATATTTTTGTGTGCAGCCGGTCGTTGCCTGAAGAATGACATAAGAGTAATATGATACAGGAAACTTGTGCGGTCGGCATGACCCGAACCGTGTGCGGCGGATGACGGCAGGAGGAACTGGGATGAAGTATGCATTTGTCAATGGTGTGATTCTGGACGGCACGAAGGACATGGAACCTTTGCGCGGAAAGGCACTGCTGACCGACGGGAGGAAGATCGCCGGAATAACGGGGAATCTGCCTGACCTCTCCGGGTACGATGTGATCGACCTGAAGGGCCGATATATTATGCCGGGACTCATCAACATGCATGTGCACCTTGCCGGCAATGGCGGAAACGGGAAGCCGCAGAAGCAGAAGGATTACAAAAGAGTGGTTGACAGGCTGTTCTCCAACCCGCTGACGGCCGCGGCTGTTCACAAGATGGTGGCGGATTACGCGAAAATCGAACTCTTCAGCGGTGTGACGACTATCCGGACTGTCGGGGGACTGCGCGATCTTGACACAAGAGTCAGGGATGAGATTAGCAGCGGGAAACGCCTGGGGCCGCGCATTCTCGCGGCCAACGAGGGAATCAGCGTCCCCGGCGGACACATGGCCGGGTCTGTGGCCGTGGCGGCTCACAGTATCGATGAGGCGCTGGCCCAGGTAGACATCGCACGTTCCCAGAACGTGGATCTGATCAAACTGATGATTACGGGCGGTGTCATGGATGCCGTGAAGAAGGGCGCACCAGGACAGCTGAAGATGAGCACGGAGATGGTAAAGGCGGTGTGCGACAAGGCCCACTCGTGCGGTTTGCGCGTGGCTGCCCATGTGGAATCGCAGGAAGGCATGAAAGTGGCGCTCAGCAGCGGCGTGGATTCCATCGAGCACGGCGCGAAGCCGGATGAGGAGACGATCCGGCTGTTCAAGAAGACAGGTGCATCACTCACGACAACGCTCAGCCCGGCTCTCCCGTATGCGCTGTTTGACCGCCCGGTTTCCGGAGCCACGGAAATCCAGCAGTATAACGGAAGAATTGTGTTTGAAGGAATCCGGGACATGGCCAGAGCCGCGGTGAAGTATGACATCCCTGTGTGCCTTGGCAACGATGTCGGCTGCCCGTGGATCACACAGTATGATTTCTGGCGGGAGCTCGTGTACTTTCACAAGTATGTGGATGTCACGAGAAGAGATGTTCTCTATCTGGCGACCCTGCGCGCCGCCACGCTGGCCGGAATCGGGGATCTTACCGGTTCGATCGAGGAGGGCAAGGAGGCAGATCTGATCGTGACGGAGGGCAGCCCGCTTGAGGATCTGCATGTGCTCGGCAATGTCAGAATGGTCATGGCCGGTGGAAAACTGATCCGGGCACCGAAAATTCACAGGAAAGCTGCGATTGACGCCAGACTGGATCCGTTCTGCTGACCGGGTGGCGGTGAGTGTCAGAAACGGATAGAAATCCGGGAGGAGCTGCGATATGAAATTCATGAAACGGGAGCTGATCGAGGGAGCTAAGGAAGCGGAAGGCCTCACCATCATTATCGATGTGTTCCGTGCCTTCTCGCTGGAGGCATATATGTTCGCGGCGGGGGTGAGACAGACCCATCCCATCGGCAGTATGGAGGCCGCATTCGCTCTGAAGAAGCAGCATCCGGACTGGATTCTGTTCGGCGAGAGAGGCGGAGCGAAGGTCTCCGGGTGTGATTACGGAAATTCTCCGTGCGAGATGGAAGGCGCCGATCTGCTGGGAAAGACGGTCATTCACTCCACGAGCGCCGGGACCCAGGGCATCGTGAACGCCGTGAACGCGGATGAGATCATAACCGGGAGTCTGGTCAATGCCGATGCCATCGCGGCGTATATCCGCCGCAGAGACCCGGATATTGTGACGGCGGTGGCGATGGGAAAGGCGGGCCTGGAGCCGGCGGATGAGGACAGGATCTGTGCCGAGTATATTGAGTCGAAGGTGCTCGGGAAACCTTTTGACATGGAACAGGCGCGAAAGAGGCTGCGGGCGGCCGGCGCACATTTCTTTGATCCGGCGCTCCCGCAGTATCAGGAGCCTGACTATGAACTGTGCACAAAATTCGGGAGATTCCCATTCGTGATCGGCGTGAAGAAGACGGGGGATCTGTACACAGGGACAATTGTGTATGGCACCAGGCCGTGAAAGGGCGCCGGGATCCGGTCAGAACTTTAAAAAGGCCGTCACCACAAGGGTGACGGCCTTTTTGCATCAAGGTAATTCTGTCATACTTCGACCGGCTTCAGGTCAAATCCGAAGTAGCGCACAGCGTTGTTGTAGCTGATTCCCTGCACGATCTTCTTGAGAGCCTTCTCGTCGTCCGGGTATTCACCGTTTTCGACCCATCCGCCGATGAGGTCGCAGAGAATGCGGCGGAAATATTCGTGGCGCGGATACGACAGGAACGAGCGGGAGTCGGTGAGCATGCCGTTGAAGTTGCCCAGCAGGCTCAGGTTCGCGAGGGAGGTCATCTGCGCGCGCATGCCCTGGTTGTGATCGTTGAACCACCATGCGCTGCCCTGCTGAATCTTCATCACAGCGTCGGAATCCTGGAAGCATCCGATCAGCGCGCCGATGGTAGCGTTAGCGGAAGGATTGAGAGAATAGATGATGGTCTTCGGAAGATTGCCGGACTTCCTGAGAGCATTCAGGAACTGGCCCATCTCGATGGAGCTGTCATACGCATTGATGGCATCGTAACCGGTATCCGGTCCGAGCTTCTCGAACATATCGGTGTTCTGGTCGCGGATCGCGCCGTAGTGCAGCTGCATCACCCAGCCGTGCTTCACATAATCGCCCGCGATCTCCTGCAGGAATGCGGTCCGGAACTTGTCGGCTTCTTCCTTTGTTACAGACTTGCCGCTGAGGGCCTTTTCAAAGATCTTCTCGATCTCGTCCTTTGAAGCCGGCTTGTACATTACATACTCCAGAGCGTGGTCAGAGACCTTGCAGCCGAGTGTGTCGAAGAAGTCCATGCGCGCGCGCAGCGCCTTCATCATGGAATCATACGAGTTGACATCAATACCGGAGACCTTGGAGAGCTTTGCGATATACGGGGCAAATGTCGGCTTCTCGACGTTCATGATCTTGTCAGGGCGCCATGCCGGAAGCACCTGTACGTCAAAGGACGGGTCATCCTTGATCTTCTGATGCCACTCCAGGGAGTCGGCCGGATCATCGGTCGTGCAAATCAGCGTCACGTTGGACTGGCGGATCAGGTTGCGGACAGTCATGGAGTCCTCATGCAGTTTGCTGTTGGCAAGGTCCCAGACTTCTCCGGCGGTGGCGCCGCTCAGTGTGCCGTAGTAGCCGAAGTATCTCTGAAGTTCGAGGTGCGACCAGTGGTACAGCGGGTTGCCGATAGCCATCTCAAGAGTCTCAGCGTACTTCTGGAACTTTTCGCGGTCCGGAGCATCTCCGGTGATGTACTTCTCATCGATGCCGTTGGTGCGCATCTGTCTCCATTTATAATGGTCGCCGCCGAGCCATACCTGCGTGATGTTGTCGAACTTTCTGTCCTCGGCGATTTCCTGCGGGTTGATGTGGCAGTGATAGTCCAGAATCGGCATCTTCTCGGCATAATCGTGGAAGAGATGCTGTGCTGTCGGGGTCGACAGCATGAAGTCTTTGTCCATGAACTTCTTCATAATTCGTAATACCTCCATAGAGTATGAATCCTAATACAGGCTCCGGACAGGGAGTCTGTTTAGTTTACGGTTGTTTCGCGGCTGATCAGATCCGCTGTGCGGATGACTTTGTGCGGCGCATCTTCGCCGGCGAGGACCTTCAGGCAGTTGTCTGTAAGTGTGCGGCAGACTTTCTCAACATGATTGTCGATGGAAGTGAGTTCCGGCTCTGTGCATTCTGCAAGGATGGAGTTGTTGTACCCGATGATCTCGAGATCTTCCGGGATCCGGATGCCGTGTTCCTCTGCGAATTTCACGGCGCCGACGGCCAGCGTGTCTTCGCTTGCCATGACGGCGTCCATCGGCAGGTTCTGATCGTACAGAGACTCCAGATACGACTTCGCCGCGTAGATATCTTTCGGGCCCAGATGCGTATAGGCGATCCGGTTTGGAATCCCCGCCTCGTTCAGTGCGTCCGTGAATCCTGACAGCTTGTTCTGGCTGCTGAGTGTCGTTCCAGAGTACAGGTACACGATGTGGCGCCTTCCATGCCGGATGAGTTTCATGGCCGCGTCGTGAACCGCGAGATGATCGTCATTGACGACACAGTAGATGTTTTCGCCCTCAAGCATTCCGTTCAGCAGGAAGATCGGGACTTCCTTAGAAGCATCCACAATATAGTTGTTGTCGTGGTCCTCCGGGTGGTTGAGGATGAACTGAGAACCGGTGTAGATGACCGCGTCGACTCTTTTGCTGAGGATCATCTTCGTGTATTTCCGGAAATCGTCCGGGTTGTTGCCGGTGCAGCACAGAATCGAGTCATAGTGATGCTCCGACAGAAAATGCTGGAGATAATAGACCGCATTGGCTATGTAAATATCGGAAGAATCATTGCAGAGAATTCCGATCGTCTGCATGGTGTTGAGACCCAGGCCGCGGGCGAAGACGTTCGGCTCGTAGCCAAGTTCCTTGATGGCGGCCTCCACCCGTCTGCGCGTGCTGTCGGCCACGCTGCGGTTACCGTTTATGACTCTTGAGACGGTTGCGATGGAGACACCCGCCTTCTGTGAAACATCATATATATTCATTCCCGCTGATAGCCAGCCTTTCCGGGTCACGCTCACTTGAACATGTAAGCACTTACACTATCGCCATTATACTATCGGGCAGCAGGTAAAACAAGCATGATTTATATTGACAACCCGCCGCGGCTGGTATAGATTAGAAACAAATGAAAGCGCTTACAGAGCGCGCAGGGGAAGTGGCATGAAGAGATATATTCGAATCAACGGGGCGGATAATGTTGCGGTCGCCCTGACACAGCTGAAAGCTGGCGAAGAGCCCGCTTTTGAGGACGGGAGCAGCGTGAAGCTGACAGAGGACATTCCGCAGGGCCATAAATTTGCTCTCCGGGCGATAAACAAGGGCGAGGACGTGATCAAATACGGATTCCGGATCGGCTGCGCCAGGCAGGACATTCCGGCCGGAGCCTGGGTGCACACGCACAATGTGAAGACAGCCCTGGGCGATCTGAATTCGTACACGTACAATCCGGTCGGAAAGGACGTCGCAAGGGAAAAGCCGGGTTACTTCAGCGGTTATGTGCGCAAAGACGGCAGCGCCGGCGTGCGCAACGAAGTGTGGATCATCTGCACGGTCGGCTGCGTCAATTCCATCGCCCGCAGTCTTGAGGCTGCTGCAAGAAAGAGAAAGCCGGAAGGGGTGGACGAAGTCGTGGCGTTCACACACCCCTACGGGTGCTCGCAGATGACGGAGGATCAGGAGAACACCCGGCACATTCTGGCTGACCTCATCCGCCACCCGAATGCCGGCGGTGTGCTGGTTCTGGGGCTGGGCTGTGAGAACAGCCGGATTTCTGTGCTCAGGGATTATATCGGCGAATATGACCCGCAGCGCGTCCGGTTCCTGCAGTGTCAGGATGTGGAGGACGAGCAGGAAGAGGGCGTAAAAATCCTCGATGAGCTGATGGCGTATGCATCCACATTCAAGAGGGAGAAGGTCTCCACGGAGAAACTGGTCATCGGGCTCAAGTGCGGCGGCTCTGACGGCCTGTCCGGCATCACGGCAAATCCAACGGTAGGAGGATTCTCAGATCTCCTGGTTGCGCGGGGCGGGACGACAATCCTGACGGAGGTGCCGGAGATGTTCGGCGCCGAGACGCTGCTCATGAACCGCTGCGCGGATGAGACGCTCTTTCATGAGACGGTGGATCTGATCAACAACTTCAAGGAATACTTTATCCGCAACGGTCAGGAGATTTATGAGAACCCGTCGCCGGGCAACAAGGACGGAGGAATCTCGACGCTGGAGGACAAGTCGCTCGGCTGCACGCAGAAATCCGGATCTTCTCTCGTCCGCGGCGTGCTGAAGTATGGACAGTGCGTGAAGAATCACGGACTGAACCTGCTGTCCGCGCCGGGCAATGACCTGGTTGCCTCGACGGCTCTGGCAGCTGCCGGCGCACAGATCGTTCTCTTTACGACGGGGCGCGGGACACCATTTGCCAGTCCGGTTCCGACAGTGAAGATTGCCTCCAACACCAGACTCTCGGAGAAGAAGAAGGACTGGATCGACTTCAACGCCGGAGCCATCGTCACCGATGATGTTCCGCTGCCGGAGATGGCGCGCAGACTGTATGACAAGGTGATCGCTGTGGCGTCCGGCGAAAAGGTGAAGGCGGAGGAAGAGGGTTTCCACGACTTTGCAATTTTCAAGCAGGGCGTTACAATGTAAGATTGGCGCCGAATCGGTTTATTGACTTCAAAGAGACGGCAACTTATAATCAGAGTATCAAGTGAAAAGGAGATATACTTATGAACGTTATCGAAGAGATGAGTAAAATTGGTATCATTCCGGTCGTTGCGCTGGATGATCCCAAGGACGCTGAGCCGCTCGCCGAGGCTCTGATCAGGGGCGGACTGCCGGCTGCTGAGATTACGTTCCGCACCGCAGCTGCTGAGGAAGCGATCAAGATCATCTCGAAGAAATTCCCGGAGATGGTTATCTGCGCCGGCACCGTTCTCACGACGGAGCAGGCTGACCGCGCATGGGCGGCGGGCGCGAAGTGCATCGTGAGCCCGGGCCTTGATCCGACCGTCGTTAAGCACTGCGTTGAAAAAGGGTATCCGGTCGTTCCGGGAACCGCGAACGCATCGGATGTCGCGATTGCCATCGATCTGGGCCTTGAATACATCAAGTTCTTCCCGGCCGAGCAGGCGGGCGGCGTTGCCTACATCAAGGCTCTGACAGGTCCTTACACCAATATCAAGGTTATGCCGACCGGCGGTGTGAACACCCAGAATGTCAACGATTACCTCGGATTCAGCAAGGTATTCTGTGCAGGCGGCTCCTGGATGGTCAAGAAGGATCTGATCAATGCCGGCCAGTTCGACAAGATCGAGGAGATCACCAGAGGCGCCGTTGACACCATGCTCGGATTTGAAGTCCGCCATGTCGGCATTAACATGACGAGTGAAGAGGATGCAATCGGTCTTGCCGATCAGCTCCAGAAGGCGTTCTCATTCGAGAAGAAGGTCGGAAACAGCTCCGTATTCGCCGGCACTGGCTTTGAACTCATGAAGAAGCCGGGCAGAGGAACCTGCGGACATGTCGCCATTGCCACGAACTACATCGACAGAGCGGTATATCATCTGCAGAAGAGGGGCTTTGAGTTCGATCAGGATTCCGCCAATATCAAGGACGGCAAGCTCAAGGCGATCTATCTCAAGGGTGAGTTCGGCGGCTTCGCCATCCATCTTGTACAGAAGTAATTTCTGAGCTGTTATACGTTGTCCGGTTCCGGAAGGCAGACATGTGCTGTCTTCCGGTTATTTAAGGAAAAAGAAAAGGAGATCACAATGGCAAAAGTAGTTACCATGGGCGAGATTATGCTCCGCCTCTCTACACCGAATTTTGAGAGATTCATTCAGGCTGATGAGTTTGACGTTCATTACGGCGGGGGCGAGGCCAATGTTGCGGTTTCTCTCTCCAACTTCGGCCACGACACGCACTTTGTGACAGCTGTTCCGGCCAATGAGATCGGTGACTGCGCTGTCGCTGCTCTGAAGAAGTATGGCGTGAAGACAGACTACATCGCAAGAAGCGGTGAGAGACTCGGTATCTACTATCTTGAATCCGGATGCTCCATGCGTCCGTCCAAGGTTGTATATGACCGCGCACATTCCTCTATTGCAACGGCAACACCGGATGAGTTTGACTGGGACAAGATTTTTGACGGCGCTTCCTGGTTCCACTTCACCGGTATCACACCGGCTGTTTCGGACAGCGCCATTGCGCTGACAGAGGCTGCTCTGAAGGCTGCCAAGGCTCATGGTGTTACGGTTTCCTGTGACCTTAACTTCCGCAAGAAGCTCTGGACTTCCGAGAAAGCTCAGAAGGTCATGACGAACTTCATGCAGTATGTTGACGTGTGCATCGGCAATGAGGAAGATGCTCAGCTCGTTCTCGGCTTCAAGCCGGAGAACACCGATGTCACGAAAGGCGAGCTGAATCTGGCCGGCTATAAGAGCATATTCGAGCAGATGGTCGACAAGTTCGGCTTCAAGTACTGCATCAGCTCCCTCCGTGTGAGCCACAGCGCATCTGACAATGGCTGGTCTGCATGCATCTATGACGCTGCCACAAAGGAATTCTATCATTCCAAGCAGTACGAAATTCATCCGATTGTTGACCGCGTAGGCGGCGGTGACAGCTTTGCTGCCGGCACAATCTGCGGCTTCCTTGACGGCAAGAACTTCAAGGACGCTCTGGAGTTCGGCGTTGCGGCATCAGCTCTGAAGCACACGATTCCGGGAGACTTCAACCAGGTATCCCGCAAGGAAGTTGAAACTCTGGCGGGCGGAGACGCAAGCGGCCGCGTTCAGAGATAAAAAAATTTCCATCAAAACAGAAAGAGCGGAGAGGCGTAAAAAGCTTCCCCGCTCTTTTTTAAGCGCGTGGCTAAACGGCCAGCGCCATGCTCTTGGCACGGCAACGGAAATTCGCGGGAGCACGAAGTGCGAAGCGGCGCGTGGCCTATGTGCGCAGTCCTGTCCGGCCCTCTTTTGCAAAATACATAAAAGTGATAGAATAACTTTGTTGAAAATTTCAGATTTTGAGGAATGACTATGCCGGATGAAAAGACCCCCGAAGACGTGACGAGAGATCTCACACGCGTCATACCGGTGTTTCGGGACAATGGAAAGGCACCCGACACGCCGGACAACAAAACGAAAACAAATGGTAAAGCGGCTGCAGCCGGAAAGACAGAAGCTTCATTTGTTCCGATCGACAAGGGATCGGACACCCAGATGCTCGCCGACAACACAGGATTTGCCGCGTGGACGGACGAGACAGAGTTTAGGGACAACACGAAAAGCTTTACCATACCAGAAGAAAAAGAAAACAGAAAAAGTGCAGTGCGGGATATGTCTGTTGAAATCCCGGACCTGGACGAACCACCGGTCAGTCCGCCGGAAAAAGTGAGCGCACCTGTCACGGCTGACGCGCAGACAAGCGGAAAAGAAGCCGATTTTGACCGCGAGATGGAAGTCTCGATCCGGCAGATGATGCAGGAAGAGGAATTCAAGGCGAAAGGTGCTGCTCAGGCCCGCGGTGAACACGTCAGTGGTGATTCCACTGACGGAATGAAAGCACCGGCTGTGCGGAAGACGGCTGATCTGCAGGCGGTATCCGGGCAGAAGACGAAAAAGCCGAAGAAGAAGTTCACCGTCGGAAAGGCCGTCGCGCTGATTGTAGCTGCGCTGGCAATTCTTGCAGCGGCGGTCTATTTTGCCGTCTGGAACGGAACAAGCTATGAAATGCAGCTGAGAAAAGGAAAAGAGCTGTATGAGGAAGCAAGCTACACAGATGCACTTCCCTATCTGACCAACGCGGCAGCGACAGCCGAAGGAAAGAGCAATGTTGAGCTTCTCTATATGCTGGCGGATACACAGTATCAGACAGGTGATCAGGAAAAGGCGGTCGACACGCTGACGAAGCTTCTCGGACAGCAGGAGGATTACAGCCGCGGGATTGAGCTGCTGGCAAAGATTTACAGCGATGATAAGAGTGGAACGGCTTTAAACGAAATGATCGCCGCCTATAAGGGGAAAGACGCGGAAGCCTACCTTGTTCCCTATGAAGTTGAAAAGCCGGTCGCCAACTATGCGTCCGGAACATACAACAATCCTATTACGCTGACTCTGCAGGCAGGGGATGACTGCTGGATCTACTATACTACGGACGGATCTGATCCTGATAAGGACAGCAAGGTTTATACGGACCCGATCTCTCTGGGCAAGGGCGACACGCAGATAAAAGCAGTTGCGATGAACGGAATCGGCGTGGTGAGTGAAGTGCTGGATCTGAACTATTCCATCACCTATCTGGCACCGGAGGCACCGGCAGTGACACCGGATTCCGGTGAATATTCCTACGGGAGAAGGATTACTGTATCAGCGGAAGAGGGCGCCAGCATTTATTACACTCTGGATGGATCAGATCCCACATCGGAATCAGCCCGTTATACTTCTCCGGTATTGATTCCACTTGGGAATGTTACATTTAAAGCTGTCGCTGTGAGCCGGTATGGCGTGAAAAGCAGTGTCACGACTCGCAGTTATGTGGTGAGTATGCCGAAAAAGTTCTCGTATGATGAGAGCCTGGCCCTTTTGAAACAGCACATGACGGCAAAAGGAGAACTGACGGCCTCGGGACAGTCGCCTAAGGGCGCGGTTCTCACCTTCACACAGGAGGCAACGCGGATTGTAAACAATGCGGAGGCCGTTGTGATCCGGGTGACCCAGACGCAGAACAACAAGACCTCCGAATATGGTTTGTATGCTGTAGGAACCGCCGATGGCAATGTGTATAAAATCGATGCGGCAGGAAATGCAACGGCGTATTAAGCAGTCAGAAGTCTTCAGTGGAAAGTTTCCGGGTCCTTACCAGTGCATCTGGTAATAGTACCAGCAGTCCATGATCTTTTCCGTTTTATACCAGTTGTCTCCGTCCGGTTCATTCCAGACCCATTCACTGCCCTTGCTTTCAAGCGGATAGTCAGCCGGACTGCCTGCAGAGTAGGGCAGTGGCTCATCGTCGGGAGAATAATAGAAGCCCCGTGCGTTGAAGGTGGATGGAAATCCGAAATAATAAACCTCGAACATGATCATTTTGCTCTGCTCTTCAAAAGACCAGGTGACACGCATTCCGTTCCAGTTATCCTCTTTAACAACTACGTTGCGATCCAGTTGATTTATATAGGCAGTAAGTTCTGTCTGATGTGTTTTGACGTACCTGGATATTCCGCCTTTCGAAATTGAATATTGAAAGCGGACGAAGAGAATGAAAAGCGTAGCGAAAAGTATGCATGCTGCAGCAATAATAATAATTTTCCGTTTGGATTTTCGTGTTTTCATAGGGGTTGTCTTCTCCTGACAGACAGTCCCAAACACTTACTACAAGTGTTTGGGACAATACTTCGTTCATCAATTATGGAGCGTTCTCGTATCCTGAACGAATAGCGGGCCAGTCGTCAAAATCAGCGGGGCTAAAGCCGCCTACAGTAAAGCTTCCTGCAAGCAAAGTGTTAATGGAGAATAGAAAAGATCCGGTATATCCATAATTGAAATTTCCTATATACTCAGCTGAAATGTGTTGAAAATTGCCATCAAAATAGCTACAAAATGTTCCGTCCTTAAATTCTTCTCTTTCTTTATAATCCCATTCACCGTGTTCTTTCACTTTATGTATCCAAAATGCTGCGGTGGCGCCCCACGGACTGATATCCGGTTCTGCTTTTGATAATTCCTCCATTGTATTGTAATAGCTTATAATTTTATTGTAATTGTTAGAACACATACTGATTAGATCGAGAGACTGATATGAGCAACCATGAGCCCCGTTTCTTCTCAAAATTGGGGGCGATATGTAATTACTTTTTAGTTTGGGTTCGCTTTGCGGATGAATTGTACTTGAAATAATAAAATCATCCTTACAGATTGTTAGTATTCCTAGTCGGATGGATTCATTACATACATTAATTATTTCAACAAAATAATTATTCTTTGATGGTTGCTGCGATAAATAATCGGAAGAAAGCTCGATAAACCCAGCTTCATTAACTGATAAATACCCCTCTTCTTTTAGATATTTCCAAGTTGAAGCGAAATTATCGGTGCTTTTTGATATGTAACTTGAGGTATTTGCAAATACAGTAGTTGTTGAAAACAAACAAATTATTATTGCCGAAACAAAAGATATGAATTTTTTCATATTAATCCTCCATAAATATATAAATAATATTCAATATTGAGCATGATATTATTTTAATTATACATTGGCTTGTCCCCCCTAGATATTAAATTTTCACGGTCAATATTTTCTACAATTAGTTTAGCAAAAGCGATTGAGAATAACAATATTTATTTTATATATAATATGATCGAATACCGGTTGCCAACGGACTGATAATCTTCTAAAATAAAAATAATAATTAAACCGTGGACCGCGGACAGAGGAGTAGTTTGCGCAGCTTTTGATATGTGGGCGCGGCGGTCTGAAAGGAGAAACAGTATGTACAGGATTTTACGGGCGGAGAATATCGCCGAGAAGATTTATCTTCAGGTGGTAGAAGCTCCGAGAGTGTCTGAGCACTGTCTGCCGGGACAATTCGTCATCGCCAAGATCGACGACAAAGGCGAGCGCATCCCATTCACCATCTGCGATTATGACCGGCAGGCCGGCACGATCACAATTGTGTTCCAGGTCGTCGGTGCATCGACTTACCGGATGGCGAAGCTGCAGGCGGGCGATGGATATGAAGATTTTGTAGGACCTCTCGGCCGCCCGTCAGAGCTGACAGAGCTTTCACCGGAGGAGCTCAGGAAGAAACGGATCGTCTATGTTGCCGGCGGCGTCGGAACAGCTCCGGTCTATCCGCAGGTCAAGTGGCTTCACGAGCAGGGCTGCAGCTGTGATGTCATCATCGGAGCGAAGACAAAGGATCTGATCATTCTGGAAGAGCCGATGCGCGCGGTTGCCGGCAACCTGTATGTGACGACGGATGACGGGAGCTATGTCAGAAAGGGCATGGGCACCGATGTCCTGAAGGATCTCGTCATGAATCAGGGAAAGACATATGATCTGTGCATTGCGATCGGCCCGCTGATCATGATGAAATTCGTAGATAAGCTTACACAGCAGCTTGATATACCGACCATCGTCTCGATGAACCCGATCATGGTGGACGGCACCGGTATGTGCGGTGCCTGCCGCATCAAGGTCGGCGGCGAGACGAAGTTTGCGTGTGTCGACGGACCGGAGTTTGACGGACATCTCGTGGATTTTGATCAGGCGATGATGCGCCAGAGAATTTACAAGACCGAGGAAGGCCGTGCGTTTCTTAGAGAAATTGAGGGCGACGAACACAAGGGTGGCTGCGGCCAGTGCTGATAAGAGTATTTGCGAAAGGACAGATAAATGGACGTTATGCATAAAGTGCCGGTCAGAGAGCAGGCGCCGGATGTCAGAAATAAAAATTTTGAAGAAGTCTGCTATGGATATAACGCGCAGGAGGCATCGGACGAGGCAAAGCGCTGCCTGAACTGCAAGAATGCCCGCTGTATCGAAGGATGCCCGGTTTCGATCAATATCCCGGCGTTTATTCATCAGCTCACACAGGGCGATGTAAAGGAAGCATACCGCATCATCAGCGAGTCCAGCGCGCTTCCGGCTGTCTGCGGACGTGTGTGCCCGCAGGAGACCCAGTGCGAGGGCCGCTGTATCCGGGGAATCAAAGGCGAGCCGGTATCTATAGGTAAGCTCGAGCGTTTCACGGCTGACTGGGCCCGTGAGAACGGCATTAAACCGGAAAAGCCACAGAGCAGGAACGGAAAGAAGGTGGCCGTCATCGGCTCCGGGCCATCCGGCCTCACCTGCGCCGGCGACCTGGCCAGGAAGGGCTACGATGTGACGATCTTCGAGGCGCTGCATCAGCCGGGCGGCGTTCTCGTATATGGAATTCCGGAATTCCGTCTTCCGAAGGACACGGTTGTCGCGCACGAGGTGGAGAATGTGCGCAGGCTGGGTGTGAAGATCGAGACCAATGTCATTGTCGGCAAGTCCATTACGATCGACCAGCTGATGAGCGATGAAGGGTTTGATGCGGTGTTCATAGGATCCGGCGCCGGACTTCCGCGCTTCATGGGAATTCCGGGCGAGAACGCCAACGGCGTTTTCTCGGCCAATGAATATCTCACCCGCAGCAATCTGATGAAGGCTTTCCGGGACGACTATGACACGCCGATCGCCCGCTTCAGGAAAGTGGCCGTCGTCGGCGGCGGCAATGTGGCGATGGACGCAGCCAGAACGGCTCTGCGGCTCGGTGCACAAGTGCATATCGTGTACCGCAGAAGTGAGGCGGAACTTCCGGCCCGTGCCGAGGAAGTGCACCATGCGAAAGAGGAGGGGATCATCTTCGATCTTCTCACCAATCCGGTTGCTATTCTGGAAGATGAACAGGGCAATGTCACAGGGATCCGCTGTGTGAAGATGAAGCTAGGTGAGCCGGATGCCTCTGGCAGAAGAAGACCGGTCGCCATTGAAGGTTCGGAATTTGATACGGAGGTCGACGCCGTGATCATGGCTCTGGGAACGAGCCCGAATCCTCTGATTCACTCCACCACGAAGGGGCTGGATGTGAATAAGCGCGGATGCATTGTCGCGGAGGAGAGCATCGGAAAGACATCAAGGGAAGGCGTGTATGCCGGTGGCGACGCCGTGACAGGTGCAGCGACAGTAATTCTGGCCATGGGTGCCGGCAAGGCGGCAGCCAGGGGGATTGACGAGTATCTGTCCGGAAAGGAATGAATTCAGCAGATTAGCAGGACGGCTGACTTGTGGGAGCCGCCCACAGTGATAGAACATGAGATGAAAGCCGCGCCGGGGGTCTCCCCGGTGCGGCTTATTTAAAGGAGGAAACGCAGAATGCAAAAGGCGGCACTTGTGCTCGGCGGTGGCAGTGTGAATGTCAGCTGGGCTCTCGGGTTCCTGAAATCCAGGGAATATGCACCGGTCATATGCGCCGACGGCGGGGTAATTCACGCATGCCGGCTCGGAATCAAACCCGATATTCTGCTCGGGGACTTTGACTCGGCACCGGAGGAGCTCCTGAAGAAGTATTCCGATGTGGAAAGAATCACATTTCCGCCGGAAAAGGATTACACAGACCTGCACCTGGCACTTGAGGAGGCCGCGAAGCGGGGGGCACAGCGCATTGACTGCCTTGGAGCCACGGGAACCAGACTGGATCACACTCTCACCAACATTGACCTGCTGAGCATGGGCGAAAGGACGGGGGTTCCGGTAACGCTTCTGGACGCCAACAACCGGATCCGGTTCTGCAGCCGGGAACTTCATATAAGAAAAGATCAGCAATACGGGAAGTATGTCAGCATTCTGCCCTTCACCGATACGGCCCGGGTGAGCCTCTTTGGAATGAAGTACCCGCTCACGCGCGGACTGATACGAAGAGGGGCATCTCTTACGGTCAGCAATGAGATCGCCGATGCGGAGGGGATTATCGAGGTACTCTCCGGCGCGGTTCTCGTGCTTGAGACAAGGGACTGAAAAAGCGGATATATGCGGATTTTATGTTTATTTCCGCGTAAGAAAACGCTTACAAATTTTCTTGTCAATTTTATGGAACTGTTATAAGATACAGTAGGTTATAATCATTTTTCAGGAGGTTTTGTAATGAGCAATTCGACACAGATGTCAGCTCTGGATCGCATACATGCAATCCTGGATGACAACAGCTTTGTTGAAATCGGCGCTCAGGTCACCGCACGGGCGACGAATTTCAACCTGCCGGAGAAGGCAGCCCCGTCTGATGGCGTAATTACCGGTTACGGCACCATCAATGGCGGCCTTGTCTACATTTACAGCCAGGATGCTTCGGTTCTGAATGGCTCTGTAGGGGAGATGCATGCCAGAAAGATTGTCAGAATCTACGATCTGGCCATGAAAATGGGAGCTCCGGTGATCGGGCTTCTGGACAGCACGGGTCTTCGCCTTCAGGAGGGGACGGATGCGCTGAACGCATTTGCCTCGATCTATGAGAAGGAGAATCTTGCGTCTGGCGTGATTCCGCAGATTGTCGCCGTGTACGGCAAGTGCGGCGGCGGTCTTGCACTTCTTGCAGCGATGGCTGATTTCACGTTTATGGCGGACGGTGCAAAGCTCTTCGTGAACAGCCCGAATGCTCTCGCGGGCAATTTCGAGGACAAGCTGGATACAGCCTCGGCGAAGTTCCAGGCCAGCTGCGGTGCTGTTGATTTCACCGGGGACGAGGCGGCTCTGGCTGCCGGTGTGAGACAGCTCGTTTCGCTGCTCCCGGCTAACAACGATGCGGAAGCGGATTATGCGGATTCTCAGGATGACCTGAACCGCGCATGCCCGGACATGAGCGCTGAAATTGCTGACCCGGTCCTTGCTCTGACGGATATCGCCGACAGCGGTCTTTTTGTTGAAGTGAAGTCCGCCTACGCGAAGGAAATGGTGACAGGATTCCTGAAGATCGACGGCGCGACCGTCGGAGCGGTTGCAAATCGCACGGCCATCTTCGGTGAAGACGGAAAGGAAGCCGAGAAGTTTGCACCGGTTCTCACAGTTGACGGCGCAGCGAAGGCAGCTGATTTCGTCAACTTCTGTGACTCTTTTGAAATTCCGGTCCTCACGCTTTCTGCACTGGAAGGCTTTGATGCGAGCGTCGCTTCCGAGAAGAAGATGGCGCGTGCCGCGGCAAAGCTTGCATTCGCCTTCGCCAACGCAAGTGTTCCGAAGGTGAACATTGTGACCGGCAAGTCGTTCGGAACGGCTTACACGGTCATGAATTCCCAGGCGCTGGGCGCGGATATGACATATGCATGGGACGATGCGCAGATCGGCATGATGGATGCTGCCGAAGCGGCAAAGATCATCTATGCAGATGCCATCGACTCCGCGGCAGATGTTCAGGCTGAGATCTCCGAGAAGGCTTCTGAGTACGCAAAGCTGCAGTCCGGCGTAGGCGAGGCTGCCGCGAGAGGATTTGTGGACGCTGTCATTGCTCCCGAGGAGACGAGGAAGTATGCGGCTGCCGCATTCGAGATGCTGTATTCAAAGGCTGAGGACCGTCCGGTCAAGAAGCACGGAACGGTCTGAAGGGGGAGGACATAAATGAATAGGAGACATGGCAGGATTTCCGCGAAACTGCTCTCTCTTCTGCTCATGGTGATCTGCGTGTTCGCTCTTGCCGGCTGCGAAAGCACTTCTATAGACAAGAGCTCCTACAAGACCGCGAAGAAGCAGGCTGAAGTCTATCAGGAGGCTTCTGCGATGGAGGACTGGGCGATCGATATGATCGCTTACCTCAACGCGGTTCCGGACGAGCAGATCCGCTCTGATGCGGAAGCGGCAATTTCCATAGCGGATTACACGAACAAGAACTATCCGGTTGACCCGAACGGCATTGAGATCCACACCGTGGAGATGTACAACAGCTGGATCAAGACCAGACAGGATCTGGGACAGCTCAAGTCCATCGACAACATGAGCATCACGGAGGGCACTGACACCTCGACTCTGTGCGTCATCACAGTGGATGCAACGTACGAGCTCAGAAAGTGCACGTTCGAATTCACGATCAACACCAGCAATGAGATCGAAGGCGCTGCGATCAATCCGGCGTTCACGCTGGGCGAAAAGATGTCCAAGGCGGGCATGAACACACTCATCGGTCTTGGCTTTGTATTCATCGTTCTGATCTTCATCAGCTGGGTCATCTCTCTTCTGAAGCACGTAAACCGCTTCGGGCAGAAGAAGGCACCGGAGGCGGCAGCGCCGGCACCGGTGATCGAAGAGCAGCAGGAAGAGGAAGAAGATCTGACGGACGATACAGAACTTGTGGCAGTCATTGCAGCGGCGATCGCAGCTGCGGAAGGTACGGCAGAGCCGAATGATCTGGTCGTACGTTCGATTAAGAAAATCAGAAGGAGAAGCTAACTATGAAGAATTATACGATCACTGTGAATGGCACAGTTTATGATGTAACCGTAGAAGAAGGCGCATCCGGCGCAGCAGCGGCTGCGGCCCCTGCTCCCGCCGCAAAGAAGCCGGCCGCCAAGCCGGCAGCAAAGAAGGGCGGCGCGGGTTCCATCAAGACGACAGCCCCGATGCAGGGCAAGGTCCTCAGAATTCCGGTAAAGCCGGGACAGGCTGTGAAGAAGGGCGATGTTCTCGTAGTGCTTGAAGCCATGAAGATGGAGAACGAGATCCAGGCAGGACAGGACGCAACTGTCGTTTCCGTTGACGTTGCCGTCGGCGATATGGTTGAGACCGGCCAGGTTATGGTAACGCTCAACTGATCAAAGACAGACAATCGTTTTAACGGAGGTTTATAATGAGCTACTTGGCATCTACTTTAACAAACCTCGTCCAGCAGACAGCATTCTTCGGACTCTCCTGGGGCAATTACCTGATGATCGCGATCGCGCTCGTGTTCATGTACCTGGCGATCAAGAAGGGCTATGAACCGCTGCTTCTCATCCCGATCTCATTCGGCATGCTCCTGGTCAATATGTATCCGGACATCATGCTCAAGATCGAGGATTCCAGCAACGGAGTCGGCGGTCTTCTGTCATATTTCTATCTGCTGGATGACTGGTCTATCCTTCCGTCCCTCATCTTCCTGGGCGTCGGAGCCATGACAGACTTCTCGCCGCTGATCGCCAATCCGATCAGTTTCCTGATGGGCGCAGCCGCGCAGTTCGGTATCTACATCGCGTACATCATGGCAGTTCTGATGGGATTCCCGGACAAGGCTGCCGCGGCCATCTCCATCATCGGCGGTGCGGACGGCCCGACATCGATCTTCCTGGCAGGCAAGCTTGGACAGACCAAATACCTCGGCCCGATCGCCGTGGCGGCATATTCCTACATGTCACTCGTGCCGATCATTCAGCCGCCGATCATGAAGCTGTTCACGACGGAAGAAGAGAGAAAGATCCGCATGGATCAGCTCCGTCCGGTCAGCCAGCTGGAGAAGATTCTCTTCCCGATCATCGTGACGATTGTGGTCGTAATGATTCTTCCGACCACGGCGCCGCTGATCGGTATGCTGATGCTGGGCAACCTGTTCAAGGAGT
>DGVL01000056.1:7746-11726 GCA_002394965.1 Lachnospira sp. UBA4285 | reverse complement strand
ATCAGGCGCTTCAGATACAGCTCCAGCGAGATGCGCAGTTTTCTGTCTTCGTCCAGCGCATTGTAATGTGTGATGAAGGGTCTTGCCGCGGCGCCGCCTGCATTCTCCACGAGCATCGGCGTCTCGACTTCCATGAATCCTCTGTCGTCAAGGAACCGTCTGATCTCACGGATGATCGCACTTCTCTTGACAAATGTCTCCTTCACATCCTGATTCATCATCAGATCCACATATCTCTGACGATAGCGAAGATCTGTGTCCTTCAGGCCATGGAACTTCTCCGGCAGCACGCGGAAGCACTTCGCCAGGAGTGTCACCTGCGAACAGTGGATGGAAATCTCCCCTCTCTGAGTCCGGAACACGGTGCCCTTTATGCCGACAACATCGCCGATGTCGAGTTTCTTGAAAGCCTTGTACGGCTCATCGCCCAGGCTGTCCCGGGAAGCATAGATCTGGATGCTGCCCTTCAGATCGGCGATATTGCCGAAAGATGCCTTTCCCATTACACGCTTCTGCATCAGACGGCCGGCCAGGCTGACTTCTTTGCCCTCCATCGCATCGAAGTTCCCGGTGATATCCGTGGTGTGGTGCGTCACGTCATACTTTGTGATGACGAAGGGATCCTTCCCCTCCGCCTGCAGCGCCTTGAACTTCTCCACGCGATTGCGGATCTGCTCGTTCTCATCGACTTGCTGCTTTTTTTCATTCGCCTTTTGTTCTGCCATAGTTTCCTCGTACCTGCCGGTTTCATCAGCCGGCCAAGATCAGTCTGCCATGTAAAAAGGCAGCATTCCATAACTCTGAAGCTGCCTTCGGTCTCTTCGTATCCTGTCTTACTCGTTGTACACTGCAAGGATCTTATACGGAAGCTGTCCTGCCGGCGCATCCACAATAACCGTATCACCTGCCTTGTGGCCGAGAATCGCGGCGCCCAGCGGCGATTCATTGGAGATCAGGTTGTTCATGATATCCGCCTCTGCGGAACCTACCAGCGTATAGTCCAGTTCCTCGTCAAGCTCGACATCCAGGATCTGAACGCGGCTCTGCATGTGAACGGTCTTCTTGCCGGTACGGGTGTCTTCCTTTATGACAACGCTGTTGGCGAGTTCTTCCTCCAGCTGCGCGATCATCGCCTCGTTGTCGCGCTGCTCGTCCTTGGCGGCATCGTACTCGGCGTTCTCGGAAAGGTCTCCCTGCTCTCTGGCTTCCTTCAGTTTATTGGCGATTTCCTTGCGGTATTCGACTTTGCGCCACTCCAGCTCCTTCTGTTTCTTATCGTAGCCGGCTTGTGTCAGCATATGCTTTTCGGTTTGATTCTCTTCCATACCTGATTCTTCCTCCATACCGCATGAACGGTTTATCCGTGCATTGTGCATACGGGTGATTCCGGCGTCACCGGGCATAAACACCCATATTTAAGAAAGTTTACAGCAAAAGACACATCCTGTCAATCTGCCTGTCACAACAGGAGCTTATCCACCATTTCTTCCATCTGTTCCAGAGTATCGATCTGATTGACTGCGGCGCGCAGACGGGAGGCTCCCCGTATTCCGGCGGTGTACCACCCGAAATGTTTCCGCATCTCGCGGATCCCGATGTACTCTCCCTTTTCCTCTGTCAGCATCCTCGCGTGTTCCAGCAACATGTGGCAACGCTCCTGAGCAGATGGCTTTTCCGGGAGCCTCCCCGTCTCAAGGTATTCCAGAATCTCGCGGAAGATCCACGGATTGCCTCTGGCCGCCCTTGCGATCAGAATTCCGTCGCACCCGGTATCTTCAAGCAGTCTGACCGCAGATGGACCGTCCGTCACGTCTCCGTTCCCGAACACCGGGATGCTCACGCGCTCCTTCACCCGGCGGATCACCTGATGATCCGCCTTTCCGGAGTAGTACTGTTCGCGCGTCCGCCCGTGCACAGCAACCGCCGCCGCTCCTGACTCCTGCGCCACATACGCGATCTCCGGGGCATTGAGGCACTCCGGGGAGAAGCCGGCTCGGATCTTGACGCTCACCGGAATTTTCACGGATCCGGCCATCTTCTCTATTATCCTTCCGACAAGGGCAGGGTCTTTCATCAAGGCGGAGCCTTCGCCGTTCTTCACGATTTTGGGGACAGGGCAGCCCATATTGACATCAATAAAAGAGAAGCCCCTCGCTTCCATGCGTTTTGCAATTTCCGCCATGATCTGCGGATCGCGGCCAAAGAGCTGGACTCCCAGTGGCTGCTCTTCAGGCTGGAAAGCAAGGAGAGCTTCGGTGCCGCGGTTGCCATACAGAACCGCTTTCGCGCTCACCATCTCCGTGTACAGAAACCCGCATCCCTGCCGGCGGCAGAGGCGACGAAACACCGAGTCCGTCACTCCGGCCATCGGCCCCAGCCCGATCGGGACATCCAGTTTCAGACTGCCGCCAAGCACTACCGGCTTCACGGATCGATCTCCTGATGCAGGAAGAACACTTTATAATACAGTTCCAGTTCTTCCAGCAGTTCTCGGTTCTCATGCTGAATCTTTGACACGTACAGCCCGGCGCTGATCTCATCAAACAGGATGTCCCCCTCGTCGGCCTCCGTGCGGATGAGCAGGTTGCCCTCCGGATCATATTCCATCAGAAGAATACCGCCGCTCTCCGTTGTTGCGATCACGCAGACCGCCTTGAGCTCCTGCTTCACCTTTTTCGGAAGATTGTCAAAATTCGGATTCAGATAAAACTTTTTCTCGTAGGAGTTGGAGACGCACAGCACGACATACTCCTTGCCGTCGATGATCTCACTCCCCGCCTTTTCGTCAAACATACCCGTAGATTCCTCTGACAGAGACCTCACCGGAGCGCACCGCCCGGATATTTCCGTCCTGCGTCCTGACCAGGAGTTCTCCGTCCTTATTGATTCCCAGCGCTGTGCCGGTCAGTTTCTCTTGTGTTCCCTCGATCCGGACCTTTCGGCCACGGTTCACCAGCATCCGGTCATAATCCGCGATGATGTCCGAAAGATCATTTTTCTGCTCATATGCCCGGTAATATTTGAAAAAGCTCCTGCCAAAAAGATCCACAAGCCTCTCGCGGTCGAAAATCTTACCCGTCGCAAGTGCAAGCGACGTCGCCCGGTCCGCGAGTTCCGGCGGAAATTCCATCGTGTTCACATTTATTCCTATGCCGATGATGACATAGTATGAGCCGTCCGGATGCGAGTGCATCTCCGTGAGAATGCCGCAAATCTTCCTGCTCCCGATCAGACAATCGTTCGGCCACTTGATGAGACAGACTGGCGCGTTGTCCGGGCACTGTTCCCGCAGGATCATCTGCACGCTTTCGGCGATTGCCATCGCCGCCAGAAGTGTGAGCTGTGACGCCTTTTCCGCAGCGAATATCGGGCGCAGAAGAAGCGACATCGTGATCGCCGTACCTTTCTTCACGACCCAGGACCTGCCGCGCCGTCCCTTCCCGGCTGTCTGCAGCTGTGCCGTGAACAGCGTGCCGGACGGCTCACCTTTTTCCGCTGCCTCAGCCGCCCGCGTGTTGGTGGAGTCGGTCTCGTCAAAGCGCACAATGCGCCGGATTATCGTGTCTTCTGCCATGTCTGCCTCGCTGCTCCTCTTCAGATCCACCCGCCGCTGCGAAAGAAACCGATGGAAAGAAACGCCATCAGGGCAAAGACAGCAGCAGACAGAAACGTCCACGCCGAGAACCGTCCGTTCTCATCGATCATCGAGTAGATGCCGGCAAGAACATTTTCCAGGGAACCGAGGGCGAAGACCGCCGTGAAGAGCAGACCGACCGTACCCTTTGTCACAATGATGGCGATGAACCCCGCGACAATCAGCAGCATCAGGATTATCCGGGCGATGGAGAATGCCCGGACAAGCCTGCGGTATTTTCTGGAATTGTAATATGTATTCCTTCTCATGGAACTTCTTTTTACCGGTTATCCGGGTATACACCGAGCGTAGCAGCCATGACCGCCTTGATCGTGTGCATGCGGTT
>DGVL01000056.1:0-7694 GCA_002394965.1 Lachnospira sp. UBA4285 | reverse complement strand
CCTTGATCGTGTGCATGCGGTTCTCCGCCTCGTCAAAGACAACCGAGCGGGGGTCCGTAAATGCCTCGTCGGTGACTTCCATCTCGCTGATGCCGAACTTCTCGTACATCTGCTCGCCGATCTTCGTGTGGCGGTCATGGAATGCCGGCAGGCAGTGCATAAAGATCGCATCGGAGGCGGAAGCGTCGAGCATCTCCTTCGTCACCTGATAAGGCTTCAGGTCGTGAATGCGCTCCGCCCAGATCTCGTCCGGCTCGCCCATGGAAACCCAGACGTCCGTGTACAGAACATCGCAGTCCTTCACGGCCTCCGAAACACTTTCAGTCAGCCGGACAGAACCACCGCTCATTTTCGCCCAGTTCTCGCACTTCTTCACAAGCGCCTCGTCCGGGAAGTACTTCTTCGGCGCGCACGCCGTGAAGTTCAGTCCCATCTTCGAGGCTGCGACCATCCACGAATTGCCCATGTTATAGCGTGCATCGCCGAAATATGTGACATTCACACCGGCGAGGCGTCCCAGTTTTTCCCGAATGGTCAGCATGTCCGCCAGCAGCTGGGTCGGATGGAATTCATTGGTCAGCCCGTTCCAGACCGGAACCGTCGCGTACTTCGCCAGCTCCTCGACAATCTCCTGGCCGTAACCGCGGTACTCGATACCGTCAAACATTGTCGTGAGCACACAGGCTGTGTCGGCGATGGACTCCTTCTTTCCGATCTGCGAGGTTCCCGCCAGATACGTCGTCGCCATGCCCATGTCGTGCGCCGCCACTTCAAACGAACAGCGGGTGCGCGTGCTGGTCTTCTCGAAGATCAGGGCGGCGTTGCGCCCGATGAGCGGCTGCCATATCTCCCCCTTTTTCTTCATACTTTTAAGCTTCGCTGAAAAGTCCAGGAGATACGCAATCTCTTCCTGCGTGAAATCCTGCAGTGTCAAAAAGTCTCTTCCTTTAAGGTCAACCATACCGCCGTCCTCCTTCTGATTCTCAATACAAAGAATAATAAGTCATTTTCTCAGGAAAGTAAACGCTGTCTCGACGCCTCGTACGCGAGAACAGTCGCGGCGATCGCCGCATTCAGTGACTCCACACCGCCCTGCATCGGAATCCGGATTCTTTTCCTGGCAGCATCTGCCGTCTCCTGTGTGAGTCCGTTTCCCTCATTACCTATGATAAATGCCGTCGCCTTCCGGTAGTCCGGTTCTGTATATGGGACGCTCCCGGGAAGCCACGCGGCACAAGTCTGTATGCCGAGCCTGTTCAGTTTCCGCACGGTCTCCGCCACGTCGGATGTCTCGGCGCTTTTCACCCGGTAGACGGCTCCCATGGTCGCCCGCACAGTCTTGGGGCTGTAGATATCCGCCGTGTTCCGGCTGACAATGACGCCTGTGACACCCGCTGCCTCGGACATTCTCAGGATCGTCCCGACATTACCCGGATCCTGAAGGTCCTCGAGGATAAGAAGCAGCGGCGGCGTATCAGAAGAAGTCTTCAGAAGTTCGGCCACAGAGGATCGTTGAATCTTCACCAGCGCCAGGATTCCCTGGGGAGTCTGTGTATCCGCCATCTTCCGGAAGACCTGCGGGCTGACTTCCCACAGATCGGCCGGATTCATCCCTTTTTTCGCAAGCGCTGCCGCTGCATCACCTGCCGACGCCGTGTAGTATACAGACTGGATGCGGGAGATGGGAGCCTCCAGGACTTCCTTCCGGCCTTCCGCCACGAAGAGACCGCTCTCTCTTCTGGCTTTTGCCTGCCGGTTCAGTTTTTCCACCAAGCGGACTTGTCTGCCATTCGCTGAGGAAATCATGACAGCTCCTTTCATGAAAAAAAGGGAATCCAGTGGACACGCCGGATTCCCTGAGTGTTTCGGTTTCCTCTTTCCCTCACTGAGAGAGGACCTTGCTGATCTCGAACATGTACTCGTCGATGGTCTTGGTCATAGCCAGCGCCTCGTCGATGTCATAATCGACAATCCGGCCTTCCTTGAAACCGACGACGCGGTCCGTCACGCCCTGAAGCAGTCTGTCGACTGCAAAGGCGCCCATCATGGACGCGCGGACTCTGTCAAGACAGGTCGGCGAGCCGCCGCGCTGCATGTAGCCCAGGATTGTGGCGCGGGTCTCGATGCCGGTCGCCGCTTCGATTCTTCTTGCCATGCCGCTGGAGTGGCCGATGCCCTCGGCGTTGATGATCAGATGATGCTTCTTGCCGCGCTTTCTGCCCTCGATGATGTGATCGATGAGCACCTGCTCATTGTTGTCATACTTCTCCGGAAGGAGAATATCCTCCGCGCCGGACGCGAGGCCGCACCAGAGTGCAATATAGCCGGCGTTCCGGCCCATGACCTCGACGATAGAGCAGCGCTCGTGAGACGTGGAGGTGTCACGGATCTTGTCGACAGCCTGAAGAGCTGTGTTGACCGCCGTGTCAAACCCGATGGTATAGTCGGTGCAGGCGATATCCAGGTCGATGGTCCCCGGAAGTCCGATGGTGTTGATCCCGTAGTGCGAGAGCTTCTGGGCGCCGCGGAAGGACCCGTCGCCGCCGATGACGATCATGCCGTCGATGCCTTCCTTATGGCAGACATCCGCCGCCTTCTTCTGGCCTTCCTCCGTCATGAATTCCAAGCTGCGCGCTGTATACAGAATGGTACCGCCGCGCTGGATGATATCCGACACATCGCTGCGCTCCATGTCACGGACTTCATCATTGATCAGGCCATTGTAGCCCTGAAGAATGCCCTTGACCTTGAGGCCTCTTGCGATGCCGGTCCGCACAACCGCACGGATCGCCGCGTTCATGCCCGGCGCATCACCACCGCTAGTCAGTACCCCGATTGTTTTAATCGTTTTCGCCATAATCAGACCGCCTTCCCAAGCTCTAATCTCTGCGTCTTTTTGATTTTATTACAGTTCATGGCGGCTTTCAAGAGCCTGATAATTTTTTCACAGACCGCTTACGTGTATTTTACGTTTTCCTCGCCGTACCGCGCCGAGAGGCTTGCGATGAGCACCGGAGTGACGTTCGTTTTTGCGCTGTCCGGCCACTTTACTGTGTGCTTCTCAAGGCGGCAGTAGACACGGACGCTGTCGCTGCCGCCCCGCGGGATCATTCCCGAGATTGTCTCTTTCTCCCTTTGGTACGCAGCCTCATCAGGCAGCTGAATCCAGAGTATCTTCGGCACATTCTCAAACGGAACCGCGCGGGAAAGCCGCAATTTTGCCTCTCCGTCCGCGTTCAGCGACACGCTGCCCTCTACGAAGAGCTTGTCCGCCGTGTCGATGATGCTGCGATACCGGGCATAGTCTCTGGAGAAGACGATTACCTCAGCCGTGCCGACCAGGTCCTCGATGGTCAGATAGCACATCTGTGTGTTGTTCTTCGTCAGCTTCACCGTCCGGCCCGTCACCACGCCGCCGATCACGGCGCGCTGCCCGTCGGAAAGCACGGGATCTTCGCCTTCCTTTGGCGCCGCAAAATCAGTCGTCTTCGCTGTGATGTGCTTCTTCCACATGAGAGCGTCTTCATCCAGCGGATGACCGGAGACATAGACACCGAGCACTTCCTTCTCGTGAGCCAGAAGCTCTGCCTTCGGATACTCCTCTCCTCTGCTGTAATCCTCCTCGAATTCCCTCCGGTCGACGCTGTCCATATCGAACAGACTCATCTGTCCCTCAACAGCGTCCTTCTCTTTACGTGACGCACTGTCAAAAATGACAGCACAGCCGCGGATCATCTGTTCCCTCTTGCCGCCCAGGCTGTCGAATGCGCCCGCAAAAATCATGTTCTCCAGCGTCCGCCGGTTGATCTGCCGCACCATGCGGTCCACGAAGTCCTGCAGGGATCGGAACGGCCCGCGCAGCTGTCTCTCCTGCATGAGCGCACGGATTGTCGGCCGCCCCATACCGCGGATCGCCGAAAAGCCGAATCGGATCGAGCCGCCCTCCGGGACGAATCCGTATTCCGATCGGTTCACGTCCGGAGCCAGGAGGTGAATGTTCATCTGTCGGCAGGCGTAGATGTACCCGGCCGTCTTGCCTGTGTTCTCCACGACACTTGTCATCTGCGCCGCCCAGAATTCGACCGGATAGTGAGCCTTGAGCCATGCAGTCCGATATGTGACAACGGCGTAGCAGGCCGCATGCGATTTATTGAATGCATAATTCGCGAAGTCGCTCATCTCGTCAAAGATCTCGCCGGCGACTTCTTCGCTTATTCCATTGGCCACGCAGCCGGCTACACCTTCTTCCGGATTGCCGCGGATGAAATTCTCCCGCTCTTTCTGCATGACATCGTGTTTCTTCTTGCTCATGGCGCGCCGCACCAGGTCCGAGCGGCCCCAGGAATACCCGGCAAGATCGCGTACGATCTGCATGACCTGTTCCTGGTAGACGATACAACCGTAGGTCGGCTTCAGAATCGGCTCCAGCTGCGGCGTCCGGTATGTGATCGTCTCCGGGTGCGTCTTGCCCTCGATATACTTCGGAATAAAGTCCATTGGCCCCGGCCGGTACAGGGAAATCCCCGCGATAAGATCCTCCAGACAGCTGGCCTTGAGTTCCCGCATGAATCCCTGCATGCCCTGATTCTCGAGCTGGAAGATCCCTTCGTCCCTACCCGATGCAATCAGCGCGTAGGTCTCCGGATCGGTATAGCTGATCTGATCCATAGAAAATGAAGGATCCTTCTTTTTAGCAAAACGCTCCGCATCCTGAATGACCGTCAAGGTCCGAAGCCCCAGAAAATCCATCTTCAGGAGTCCCAGGCGCTCCAGCGTCGTCGCCTCGAACTGCGCGACCGTCTCCCCGTCCGCTCCGACAGCAAGCGGCACGTAATTTTCAACCGGCCTGTCGCAGATAAGAATACCCGCCGCATGAATGGAGGCGTGGCGCGGCAATCCTTCCAGCCTGCGGCAGCGGTCGATGAGCGTGTGCACCTCCGGCTGCTCGTCGTACGCCCGCTTGAAATCCGGATTCTGGTCCATCGCCTTCTGGATCGTCATCTTCGGCAGTCCGGGTACCATCTTGGCGATGGCGTCCACCTTGCTGTAGGGCATGTCCATGACGCGGCCGACATCCTTGATCACTGCCCTCGCCGCAAGCGTCCCGAAGGTGATGATCTGGGAGACGTGATCCTTGCCGTACTTTCTGACAACATAGTCGATGACTTCCTGGCGCCTCTCGTACTCGAAATCCACATCGATATCCGGCATGGACACGCGCTCGGGGTTCAGGAAGCGTTCGAAGATAAGATTGTACTTCAGCGGATCGATGTCCGTGATGCCCAGACAGTACGCGACGATGCTGCCAGCCGCGCTGCCGCGCCCCGGTCCCACGGATATACCATGCGTCCTGGCGAAATTGATGTAGTCCCAGACGATGAGGAAATAATCGACATATCCCATCTTCTGTATCACAGAGAGCTCGTATTCAAAGCGCTCCTGCACCTCCCGTCCGGCGGCAGGATAGCGCTTTGCAAGCCCGGCAAGACACAGGCTGCGCAGATAGGCGTACGAATCGGAAAACTGCGGCGGGACCGCAAAGCGCGGCACCTTCGTGTGCCCGAAATCAATCGTCACATTGCAGCGCTGTGCGATTCTTTCGGTATTGTCGAGGGCTTCCGGCGCATACGCAAACAATTCCCGCATCTCCTGCTCGGATTTCAGATAGTACTGTCCGCCTTCATAGCGCAGCCGGTCCGGATCCGAGAGCTTTTTCCCCGTCTGGATGCACAGCAGGATGTCGTGGGCGCTGGCGTCTTCCTGGTAGATGTAGTGGACATCATTGGTGGCGACAAGTCCGATTCCGGTCTGCCTTGCGAGGCGGATCATCTGCTGGTTCACGCCCTTCTGCTCTGTCATGCCGTGATCCTGCAGTTCCAGGAAGAAATTGTCCTTTCCGAAGATTTCCTCGTAGCGCAGGGCGGCTTCCTTCGCCCCCTCAAAGTCCCGTACAGAGAGGTGCCGGCTCACCTCACCTGCCAGGCACGCAGATGTCGCTATAAGTCCTTCATGATACTGTCTCAGAAGTTCCAGGTCAACGCGCGGTTTGTAGTAATAGCCCTCCGTGAAACCTCTGGATACGATCTTCATCAGATTCTCATATCCCTGGTTGTTCTGTGCGAGAAGCACCAGATGGTAGTACCGCGCCTCGTTGTCTCCCGGTTTCTTGTCGAACCGGGAGAGAGGCGCCACATAGACTTCGCAGCCTAAGATCGGCTTTATCCCTTCTTTTCGGCACGCCTCATAGAATTCGATCACACCGTACATGACGCCGTGATCAGTGACCGCCAGCGATGTAAATCCCAGTTCTTTTGCCCGTTTCGCCAGCTCGTCAGGGCGGCATGCGCCGTCCAGAAGAGAATAGGCCGTATGTACATGAAGATGCGTGAACGCCATTACCCACTTCTCCCTTTCGTACGATATCCTTTCTGTATCATACCAGAAAAATGCGCCGGGAAACGAATGTTCGTCTCCCGGCGCAAAAGGATTTCACCTGTAAACTTTGATGTGTCTGTCGCTGTGGCGTGAGGCTTCTGTCAGTCTGCAGAAGGGCTTTCATCCTCGCTTGTGCTGCCCGGCCCCGCATCCTGTGGCTCCTGACGCTCCGGTGCGCTCTGCTCCTTTTCTTCAATGGCAGCTTCTTCTGCCTGCGCCCTCTCGGTCTCCACCAGATGAAGAATGTTCATGAACTCCTCGCCGGTGATGGTTTCCTTTTCGTACAGATACTCGGCGATCTTGTCGAGGATATCGCGGTTCTCGGAGAGGATCCGCTTCGCTTCGTCATACGCCTGCTTAAGTACCGTCTTCACCTCTTCGTCAATCTGCGCAGCCGTCGCGTCTGAGCAGTTCATGACAGTCCGTCCGGACAGGTACTGGTCCTCCACTGTCTCAAGGGCCATCAGACCGAACTTCTCGCTCATGCCATACTGAGTGATCATGGCCCGGGCCACCTTCGTGGCCTGCTCGATGTCGTTGCTGGCGCCGGTCGTAACCGTGTTAAACACAATCTCCTCCGCCGCGCGGCCGCCCATGAATGTGACAAGGCGCGTCAGAAGCTCGTCCTTGCTCAGAAGGTACCGTTCTTCCTCCGGAGTCTGCAGCACATATCCCAGCGCTCCCATGGTTCTCGGCACGATGGTGATCTTCTGCACCGGCTCGGAGTGCTTTTTGAGAGCTGCAATCAGGGCATGGCCGACCTCATGGTACGCGACAGTCCGCTTCTCCTGGTCATTCATGATGCGGTCCTTCTTCTCCTTGCCCGCGATCACGACTTCGACGGCGTCCATCAGATCTTTCTGGCTGACAGCCCTGCGGCCCGCCTCGACAGCTGCGATGGCGCCTTCGTTGATGATGTTGGCGAGGTCCGATCCGACCGCACCGCTGGTAGCCAGTGCGATGGCATTCAGGTCGACCGTATCGTCCATGCGCACATCCTTGGCATGCACCTTCAGAATTGCAACGCGTCCCTTCAGGTCCGGCTTGTCCACGATGATCCGGCGGTCAAAACGTCCCGGCCGCAGCAACGCCTTGTCCAGAATCTCCGGGCGGTTCGTCGCTGCCAGAATAAAGAGACCCTTGGAGGAGTCAAAGCCGTCCATCTCCGCGAGCAGCTGGTTCAATGTCTGCTCTCTCTCGTCATTTCCGCCGTAGCGGGAATCACGGGACTTGCCGATGGCGTCGATCTCATCGATAAA
>DGVL01000154.1:5390-18820 GCA_002394965.1 Lachnospira sp. UBA4285 | reverse complement strand
CCAGCTGAGCTGGTGGTTTTGATTATTCCGGGATCAGACGGCGGCTATAGCGTGTAACTTGAACAAACGAGTCATCTGTAGTATAGTCGCAATAATCGCCCGCAGGAGTCGTGTGCCTCTGACGGGACGGACAGGGCAGAAAGCAGGAGAGATGTTCGGATGGAACTGACAGAGATTTCGAAGGACAGCTTCACAAGGACATGGGAACAGCTGGATATGGTGCCGGAGACTTCCTATGTGCTGCTGGATATCCGCGAGGATGACCAGCTGCACTACGGCGTGGTGCCGGAGGCTTATCATGAGCCGCAGAGCAGCTTCCCGGTCGCGGCGGGCGGCTATGAGGACAATGCAGCGCAGGAGGCGCGGATTCTTGACAAGGTCATCCACGCGGCGTCCGGACGCCCGGTCGCAGTGTTCTGCAAGTCCGGCGTGCGCTCCGGGGTAGCGGTCAGGTGGCTCAGGGAAAAGGGCGGCCTGACGGTGTATGACATGGAAGGCGGATATGACGCGTGGGTTATCCATGCGCTCTCGACGGAAGAAAAACACAGCGAGGCGGCCAGGCAGCTGCGCACAAAACAGATCGAGCAGAGTATCCGAAAGGAATTCCACAAGTCCATTCTCTCGAAATTCACAAAGGCGGTGCGTCAGTACGAGCTGGTGAAGCCGGGCGACAGGATTGCTGTGTGCATCTCGGGTGGCAAGGACTCGATGCTGATGGCGAAGTGCTTTCAGGAGCTGAAGCGCCAGAACAAGTTTGACTTCCAGGTGCTGTATCTGTGCATGGATCCCGGGTACAACGCGGCGAACCGGCACATCATCGAGCAGAACGCTAAAATTCTCGGAATTCCGATCACCTTTTTTACATCCGATATCTTCGACACGGTGGACAAGGTACCGAAATCACCCTGCTATCTGTGCGCGCGAATGCGCCGGGGGTATCTGTACAGCAAAGCGCAGGAACTTGGCTGCAACAAGATCGCGCTCGGCCATCACTACGACGACGTGATCGAGACGACGCTGATGGGCATGCTCTACGGCGCGCAGGTTCAGACCATGATGCCCAAGCTTCACAGCACGAATTTCCCCGGCATGGAGCTCATCCGCCCGCTGTATCTGGTGCGGGAGGAGTCCATCAAGCGCTGGCGCGATGAGAACAATCTGCATTTTCTGCAGTGCGCCTGCCATTTCACCGAGACCTGCACGACCTGCGCTTCCGACGGCACGACCAACTCGGCAAGACTAGCGGTCAAGAAACTAATCCGCCAGATGAAGAAGGACAATCCCTTTGTCGAGAGTAACATCTTCAACTCCATGACCAATGTAAACCTCTCCACCGTTCTGGCGTACAAGAAGGACGGCGTGACGCACTCCTTCCTGGATAGTTATGACCGGGATGAGCCGGGCAGAGGAGCGGCGCCTGAGAGCAAAGGAGAAAATGCATGACACTGCAGCAGCTTCGATATGCGATCATGGTGGCGGACCAGCACTCCATGAACAAGGCGGCGGAGAGACTGTTCATCACACAGCCGAGTCTGTCCAACTCCATCCGGGAACTGGAGAGTGAGCTGGGAATTGAGATATTCATCCGTTCCAACCGTGGAGTCACCCTGACGCCGGACGGGGAGGAGTTTCTGGGCTATGCCAGACAGATGATGGAACACTACCGGCTTATTACGGACCGGTTCGTGAGCAAGTCGGACTCGAAGGAGAAGTTCTCTGTCTCGGCACAGCATTATTCCTTTGCCGTGGAGGCATTCATCAAGCTGGTGCGGGAGTATGGATTCGGCAAGTATGAGTTCGCCATGCATGAGACCAGGACGGGCGAGGTGATTGATAACGTGAAGACGCTCAGAAGCGAGGTCGGAGTGCTCTATGAGAACGACTTCAACCGGGCGGTGCTGGAGAAGATCTTCCGGAGAGACGAGCTGGAATTCGTGCCGCTGTTTGACTGCCACATCTGCGTATTCCTGACCAAGGATCACCCGCTGGCGGGACAGAAGAAGATCCGGATGGAGCAGCTGGAGGACTATCCGTGCTGTTCCTTTGAGCAGGGGGACAACAATTCCTTCTACTTTTCGGAAGAAGTCATGCCGACGTATGACTACAAGAAGATGCTCAAGGCTGACGACCGGGCAACGTTCCTGAATTTCATGGTCGGACTGCATGCCTACACGCTGTGCTCCGGACTCATCTGCGAGGAGCTCAACGGCGAGGAATACACGGCGATCCCCCTGGACACGGACGAGACGATGACGATCGGCTACATCAAGATCGCCCGCATGCCGCTCTCGCCCATCGCCCAGAAATATGTGGGACTGCTGGAAAAGTATCAGGATAAAGTGGTATCATAGCGAGTACAGGCTGAAGAGAGGAGGAGGGCTTGTGAGCAAAGCGGAATTACTTGAAAAACTGAATACGCGCACAAAATCAGAACTAGCCTTCCGTGATATTCTTCTGGCCGGGTACGGCCTCGCAAGGGATGACTGCCTTTCCGGGATGTGAGAAAAAACTCTGCGCGCATGCGCATTATTTGGAATTCTCATATTCAGAAAGGCATTAATATGAAAACTGCAGCTTTGATTGTGTTTGCCGCCATGTATGTGCTCATGATCCTGTTCATGAAGAACATGAAGGCCCGCACCGGCATCGTCATCGGGGCGGCGGCACTTTTTCTGGCAACCGGGATCCTTCCGATAAAGGATGTCGCCGGCGCCATTAACTGGAATGTTCTGCTCATGATGGCCGGCACCATGGTCCTGGTCGATTTCTTCATCGACTCGAAGATGCCCAACCGCATGGCTGACATCATCCTGGACAGATGCAAGAATGTCTCCTCGGTCATCATCGCCATGTCCCTCTTCGCGGGCGTTATCTCGGCGTTCATCGACAACGTGGCCACCGTTGTGATGGTCGCCCCGGTCGGACTTGCCATCTGCCGGAAGCTGAAGATCAATCCGGTGGGCATGATTCTGTGCATTGCGGTATCCAGCAACCTGCAGGGGGCGGCGACGCTTGTCGGCGACACCACATCCATCATGCTCGGCGCCTACGCGAACATGGACTTCACGAATTTCTTCTGGATGAACGGGCGCTTAGGCATATTCTTTGCCGTTGAGCTCGGCTGCCTTGCGACGGTTCCGATCATGAAGTGGCTGTTCCGCAGGGATAAGCAGCCGGTTCAGGCCAGTGAGAAGACGCCCGTCAGCGACTACCTTCCGACGGTTGCCCTTGTCGGTCTCGTGGCGGCACTGATCGCTGTCTCCTTTGTGCCGGATAAGCCGGACATCACCAATGGCCTGATCTGCTGCGCATTTGCCGCTGTTGTCGGCGTGTATGAGCTGATTCGATCCCGCCACCCCGACAAGCTGCTGCACGCTCTCGCGAGTGTCGACTATGAGACGCTCCTCATGCTCTTCGGGCTCTTTCTTGTCATCGGCGGCGTCAGTGCTGTCGGTCTGATCGATGACGCGGCATCACTCATCGCGCGGCTTGGCGGCAGCAATATGTTCCTGCTCTACACGATCATCGTCTGGGGCTCGGTGCTGATTTCCGCATTCGTCGACAATATTCCGTATGTGGCGACGATGCTTCCGGTCATCGCCGGGATAACGGGAAATCTTGGCATTGAGCCGTACCTGTTGTATTTCGGCCTGCTCTCGGGCGCGACGCTGGGCGGCAATCTGACACCGTTTGGCGCCTCGGCCAACATCGCGGCGGGCGGGATCCTCAGAAAAGAGGGGTATTCCGTTTCGTTCAGGGATTTTGCCAGGATCGGAGTCCCCTTTACGCTGACAGCCGTGATGGTGGGATATGTTTTTATCTGGGCCGTATGGCACTGACACACACCGGCATGAGATGCCGGAGAAAAGAACAATGATTTTATGAACACAGATGACAGAAAATACGCAGTCCTGGTGGATTCGGACAATATCTCGTCCCGCTATCTGCCCAGCATTATCGATGAGATGACCAAGTACGGGACTGTGACCTACAAGCGGGTCTACGGCGACTGGACCAGCCCGCAGAACGCGAAGTGGCGGGAGGAACTCCTTGAGAATTCCTTCACGCCGATCCAGCAGTTCCGCAATACAGTCGGCAAGAATGCGACGGACTCGACGCTGATCATCGATGCAATGGACATCCTCTACTCGGACAGGGTGGACGGATTCTGCATCGTGTCTAGCGACGGCGACTTCACGCGGCTTGCCGGGAGACTCCGGGAATCCGGGATGGACGTGATCGGCATGGGAGAGAGCAAGACGCCGCGGTCTTTCCGCGCGGCCTGTTCGGTCTTCACAGATCTCGAGATCCTGTACGACTCGGGCAGCGACAACGCCAGCGTGAGCCTCTCCACCGGCAATGCACGCAAGCGCAATGTGGTGAAGCAGAGCAAGATCGAGAACGCGATCATCGAGATCATCACGGAGAATGACAACCGCGGCCGCTCCACGGCGCTCGGCGAGATCGGAAGCCGCCTGCAGAAGAAGTATTCGGACTTTGACGTCCGCAATTACGGTTACAGTTCTCTGTCGACGTTCATCGGCGACATGAACAGTTTCTCGCTTCAGAAGCGCAATTCGACCTTCATCGTTCAGATGAAGGAAGATGACTCCACGCGCCGGGAATTGATCAACTACATCGTGAGGACAGCTGAGAGCGGAGGCGAGAACGGCGTGGACCTGAGCTCTCTCGGGCAGAAGCTGCACAAGCAGTTCCCGAAATTCAAGGTCAAGGAATTCGGCTACGCCACACTTGGAAAGTTCATGTCCGCGCTTCCGCAGGTCGATATCGTGGATGTGGACGAGAACCATAAGAATGTCGTGGTGAGAAGCGGGGCAAAGGAATCATGAGCACAAGCGGCTGTGAGTACTGCAGTAATTATGTGTACGACGAGGAACTCGACTCGTACAGCTGCGGCGTGGATATGGACGAGGACGACTATGAGAGGCTCCTTGCGGGCCGGCACGCAGAAGGCTGTCCGTTCTTTGCCGCCGGAGACGAGTACCAGGTGGTGAAGCATCAGGCGATCTGACGCGGGCAGAGGTTTTTGCACAAGGGATTCTTGAGGAGACAGGGATGGACAAGATTGCAAGTTTTACCGTAAACCACGAAAAACTGCTCCCGGGCGTGTATGTTTCACGCCGGGATGTTTTCGGAAACACCGTGCTGACCACATTCGACCTGCGCTTTACTCGCCCCAACGCCGAGGCGCCGCTTGACACAGCCGGTGTCCACACGATCGAGCACATGTGGGCGACATTTTTCCGCAACCATCCGATGTGGGGGAGGCGGACCGTTTACTTCGGACCCATGGGATGCAGAACCGGATTTTATCTGATCCTCGAGGGAGATCTGAGCCCTCGCGACATTCTGCCTCTTCTGCTTGCCGCCTCGGAGTGGACGCTTGCCTATGAGGGCGAGATACCGGGGTACTCGCCTCGCGACTGCGGCAATTATCTGGACAACAATCTGACCCTCGCCAAGCTCTATGTGAAGGAATACAGGGATCGGGTCCTCGCTGATCCGAAGCCGGAACAGCTGGTCTATCCGGAGTGAGATTTTTGCGTACCCTGAATCGGGATGTCTGGCGATAGTTTCATACAATAAGAATGCCCGTGAGGAATCCGTAATTTACGGATTCCCCACGGGCTCATTGTTTTCGATGTCCGTCAGCCGGGCTTGGCTTCAGACTTCAAACAGCAGGTCGCCGTAGGACGGGAACGGCCAGTACTCCTTGTCGACAATCATCTCGAGCTTGTCCGCCGGAGCGCGAAGGGCTGCCATGTCGACGGTGATGGTGTCATGATAATACTTCGCCTTCACGCTGTCATCGGTGATCTCCTCTGCCTTCTGCAGATCCTCTATCAGAGCCGTGCGGGCGGCCTGCATGGCCTTCAGGTCTGCATTGGTCTCCTTGAGAATCTCGGCCTGAACTGACGGCTCCTCGCCGAGATCCTTGACGGCGGCCGCACTGGCGGCGACATCGCCCTCGTAGGACATGACGGCCGGGATGATCTGCTTGCCGGACATGTTGATCATCGTCTTCGCTTCGATCGCGGTCTGCTTCGAGTACGCTTCATACTTGATATCCGCGCGGGAGAGGAGCTCCGTCTTTGAGAATACACCGAACTTTCCGAACAGATCGATGGCCTTGTCGCTGCGGAGCACGTCAACTGCGTATGCCATGCAGTTGATGTTCGGGAGACCGCGGCGCTTTGCCTCTTCCTCCCATTCCTTCGTGTAGCCGTTTCCGTTGAAGATGATCCGCTGGTGGTCAGTGAGAAGCTTCTTGATCAGGTCATGGCAGGCAAGGTCGAAATCGGAGGCCTTCTCCAGTTCGTCTGCGATCTCGCAGAAACTCTCGGCGACGATCGTGTTGAGAACGACGTTCGGCGGCGCGATGGAATCGGAAGAGCCGACCATGCGGAATTCGAACTTGTTGCCGGTAAATGCAAAGGGCGACGTGCGGTTGCGGTCGGTTGCGTCCTTGCGGATGTTCGGAAGAGCCGATGTGCTCGTCTTGAGCGTTCCGCTCGGAAGAGAGCTCGTCGCGCTGCCGGTGTCGATCAGCTGACGCACGACGTCCTCGAGCTGGTCACCCAGGAATACAGAGATGATGGCCGGCGGCGCCTCATTCGCGCCCAGGCGCTGGTCGTTTCCGACGCAGGAGGCGGACTCGCGCAGCAGATCGGCGTGAACATCCACAGCCTTGAGGATGCCCGCCAGGATCAGCAGGAACTGGATGTTCTCGTGCGGTGTCTTGCCCGGATCCAGAAGATTGATTCCGTCATCCGTGGTGAGAGACCAGTTGTTGTGCTTGCCGGAGCCGTTCACACCCGCAAAAGGCTTTTCATGGAGCAGGCACGCCAGGCCGTGGCGGTACGCCACCTTCTTCATGACTTCCATGGTCAGCTGGTTATTGTCGGTCGCGATGTTGACCTCCGCGTAGATCGGAGCCAGTTCATGCTGCGCCGGCGCAACCTCATTGTGCTGTGTCTTCGCCGAGACGCCGAGTTTCCAGAGCTCCTCGTTGAGATCCTTCATGAACGATCCGATGCGCTCGCGGATGACGCCGAAATAGTGGTCGTCGAGCTCCTGGCCCTTCGGCGGCATGGCACCGAACAGTGTTCTGCCGGTGTAGACCAGATCCTTTCTCTGCAGGTATTTCTCTCTGTCAACCAGGAAATACTCCTGCTCGGCGCCCACAGACGGTGTGACTTTTCTGGAGTGGTCATTGCCGAACAGCTTCAGGATGCGGAGCGCCTGCTTGTCAAGCGCTTCCATGGAGCGCAGCAGCGGTGTCTTCTGGTCGAGTGCCTCGCCCGTGTAGGAGCAGAATGCCGTCGGGATGCAGAGGATCGGGCCGGTCGCACTCTCCCTGACGAATGCCGGACTCGTCAGATCCCAGGCAGTGTAGCCGCGGGCTTCAAAGGTGGCGCGCAGGCCGCCGGAAGGGAATGATGAGGCATCCGGTTCGCTTTCGATCAGCTCCTTGCCGGAGAACTGCTGGAGTACCTTGCCGCTTGGCAGCGGCGCGGAAATAAATGCATCGTGCTTCTCGGCGGTGGATCCGGTCAGCGGCTGGAACCAGTGCGTGTAATGGGTGGCGCCCTTCTCGATCGCCCACTCCTTCATCTCATGCGCGATCACGTCGGCGTCTTCCATCGTCAGCTCGCGGGTTCCGTCGATGGCGGCGTGGAAATTTTTGTAGGTGTTCTTCGGAAGACGGGCTCTCATGACAGAGTCATTGAAGACGTTTTCGCCGAAGATTGCAGATACATCAGTCTTTTCGCTCATCTTTAACATGCTCCCTTCTTGTGACAGGTTCATTCTCAGGCCAGAAGCTGTTTAAAAAGAAAAAGCGTCCCCAGACATTGGCATTAAGCCAAGGTTCCGGAACGCCATTGTTCTTCGCTTCAATATTTGCTTCTGACTTTAAAAAGTCTATCGCATACACCGGTCAATTGCAAGTCTTTTTCGTTTTCTTGTCAAAAATGCAGTCCCAGAAGATTCTTGACATGCATGTCAAGCCGTGTTAAAAAATATCGTAGCGTTCTTCGGAGCGCGATTTGAGGATCACTCCGGTTCTGCCCGTGGGCAGGCGGAGGCAGGCCATACGGACAGCCGGGTCCACTGCCGAACGGCAGCTTAACGCTGCTTATTGACTGGGTTAGAAGCCCAGATTTTATAAGTTGGTTACTTACAAACCTACATGCGTCGGAAGGCGCAGACTTGTGAAACCGTCAATAAGATTTCAGGACGTTAAGCGGCAGTGCGCAGGCAGTTTCTGTAATTTGTCCGTCTTCTCGTTTATGGCAGGGCTTTTCTTGTCCCTGTAATTCCTGACAATTCTATCTGACGACACAGTTGAGGGTGTGCGGCTGTCCTGCGGTTGCAGCTCTTGTTTTGCTGTCTGCGCCTTCCGGCGGAGGAAGGAACGCAAAGGCATGAACACCAGATATCACCTTGATCAGACAAAGGCTCCGATCTATGAGGCACTTGAAGAGTTCCGCAAGATGCGGATTGTTCCCTTTGATGTGCCGGGGCACAAGCGCGGCCGCGGCAATCCGGAACTTGCTGCCTGCCTCGGGGAGAAATGTGTAGGCGTAGATGTGAACAGCATGAAGCCGCTGGACAATCTGTGCCATCCTGTCTCTGTCATCAAGGAGGCGGAGGATCTGGCGGCCGATGCGTTCGGGGCAGCGCACGCATTCCTCATGGTGGGAGGTACCACCAGCGCGGTGCAGAGCATGATCCTCACGGTCTGCAAGCGGGGGGACGAGATCATACTGCCCCGGAACGTGCATCGCAGTGTGATCAATGCGCTGGTCCTCTGCGGCGCGGTTCCGGTGTACGTAAACCCGGAGGTGAACGCATCACTGGGCATCTCGCTGGGTATGAAGCGGGAGGCTGTGGCGAAGGCGATCCGGGAACATCCGAATGCGGTGGCGGTTCTGGTGAACAATCCGACGTACTACGGAATCTGCTCGGACCTGCGCGCGATCGTCAAGATGGCGCACGATGCGGGCATGTACTGCCTGGCAGACGAGGCGCACGGCACACATTTTTACTTCGGCGGCGGGCTTCCGGTGTCGGCGATGGAGGCCGGCGCGGACATGGCGGCCGTCTCGATGCACAAGAGCGGCGGGAGTCTGACGCAGAGCAGCCTGCTTCTCTGCGGCCCCAGGATACAGGCCGGCTACGCAAGGCAGATCATCAACCTGACGCAGACCACCTCCGGGAGCTATCTGCTGATGGTGAGCCTTGACATCAGCCGCCGCAACCTCGCGCTGCGGGGCCGGGACGTGTTCCACCGGGTATCGGACATGGGAGAGTACGCGAGACAGGAGATCAACGCAGTGGGGGGATACTATGCGTTCGGCCGCGAGCTGCGCGACGGCAACGCCGTGTTTGACTTCGACACGACCAAGCTCAGCGTCCACACGCTGGACATCGGGCTGGCGGGCATCGAGGTATACGATATTCTCCGGGATGAGTACGACATCCAGATTGAGTTCGGCGATATCGGCAACATTCTTGCGTACCTGTCCATGGGCGACCGGCCGCAGGAGATGGAGAGACTGGTGAGCGCCCTGGCGGAGATCCGCCGGCGCTATCAGAAGGACCCGGCGGGGCTTCTGACACAGGAATATGTGGAGCCTCAGGTCGTGATCAGTCCCCAGGAGGCGTTTTACGCGGACAAGGTCAGCCTCCCGCTTGCGGAGAGCACGGGGCGGGTGGCGAGTGAGTTCGTCATGTGCTATCCGCCGGGAATTCCGCTCCTGGCGCCGGGGGAGCGGATCACGGAAGAGATCCTGGAGCACATTCAGTATGCCAAGGAAAAGGGTGCCAGCATGACAGGCCCGGAGGATCCGGACATTGAGCAGATCAACGTGGTGCAGTGACGGAAAGGAGAAGCGGGATATGGAGATGTGGTTCAGCGAGTACCACACGCCGGATGTGAAGCTTGCGATGCGTGTGAAGAAGCATCTGTACCAGAAACAGAGTGATTTTCAGCAGATCGATATTTTTGACACGCCGGAATTCGGGCGCGTACTCACGCTTGACGGCAACATCATGCTCACGGAGCGGGATGAGTTCATATACGACGAGATGATCACACACGTCCCGATGGCGGTGCATCAGGGAATCCGGAACATTCTGGTCATCGGCGCAGGGGACGGCGGCGTGGTGCGGGAGCTGACGCGCTACGACCGGGTGGAGAACATCGACCTGGTCGAGATGGATCCGCAGGTCCTGGAGGCGTGCCGGATGTACCTGCCGGGCAATGCCTGCCGGCTGGACGACCGCCGGGTGCACATCTATTTTGAGAACGCGCTGAAGTTCATCCGGCGCAGCGAAGAGAAGTATGATCTTATCATCGTGGACTCGACGGATCCGTTCGGACCGTCCGAAGGGCTGTTCACGAAGGAGTTCTACGGCAGCTGTTTCAATGCCCTGAAGGATGACGGAATCATGGTCAATCAGCAGGGAAGTCCTTTCTATGAAGAGGATGCGCGGGCCATGCAGCGCTCGCACAAGCGGATCGCCAGCACCTTTCCCATCAGCAAGGTGTATCAGGCACACATCCCGACGTATGCGGCCGGGTACTGGCTTTTTGGATTCGCCAGCAAGAAATACCATCCGGTGGATGACTTTGACGCGGATGCCTGGACGGCACTGAATCTGCACACCCGCTACTACACGACGAGACTCCACGTGGGGGCGTTCTGGCTCCCGGCATTCCTGGAGGAGATGCTGCAGGAGGTGGAGAACTGATGATTCATCCTAATGTGGAGACGTTCATCGGCTGTGACAGCTGCTATGAAGACGCGGATATTGTTCTCTTTGGGGCCCCTTTTGACTCGACGACCAGCTACCGGCCGGGAGCAAGGTTCGGCCCGCCGGCAATCCGGCATGAAAGTTACGGCCTGGAGACGTACAGCCCGTATCAGGACCGGGACCTCACCGACATCCGCGTGTTTGACGCCGGTGATCTGGAGCTTTGCTTCGGGAACAGTCAGAAGGCACTCTCTGACATTGAGGCGCGCGAGGAAGAAATCCTGACAGCGGGAAAACTGCCGGTCATGACCGGAGGAGAACATCTGGTGACATTGGGGGCTTTCCGCGCGGCGCTGCGCAGATTTCCGGACATCCATGTCATCCACTTTGACGCCCACTGTGATCTGCGGGACGAGTACCTCGGCGAGCCGTACAGCCACGCCTGTGTGCTGCGGCGCTGCCACGACCTGACCGGGGACGGCAGGATCCACCAGTTCTGTATCCGCAGCGGGGACAGAAGTGAATTCGCCTTCGCCGCCGCAGGGCACACGGATCTGCATCCGTTTGGCTTTGACGGGCTTGACGGGCTTGTACGTGCGCTTGTGCTGAAGCGCACACCGGTCTATCTCACGATTGACCTGGACTGCCTGGATCCGTCGGTATTTCCGGGGACCGGGACGCCGGAGGCGGGCGGTGTGACCTTTCCGGCGCTTCTTCACGCGATCAGAAGCTGCGGCTCTCTTAATATCGTGGCGGCGGATGTAAACGAACTGGCGCCGATGCTCGATACCACCGGCGCTTCCACTGCCACGGCGTGCAAAACCGTGCGGGAGCTGCTTCTGGCACTCGCTCCAAAAGAGCGCAAGGATCCGGACGGTGACAGATTAAGGTGATGAAAAGTAAATAAAGGTAAGAATCAGAAATCAGGAGAGGAGTAGCGAATATGAGCAGAGTACTGGTTATCGGCTGCGGCGGTGTGGCCTCCGTGGTAATTCACAAGTGTGCGCAGGCAGATGAGGTCTTCACGGAGATGTGCATCGCGAGCCGCACAAAAGAGAAGTGCGACCGGCTGGCCCGGGAGCTTTCCGGAAAGACACGCATGAAGATCACGACCGCCCAGGTTGACGCGGATGACGTGAATCAGGTGATCTCCTTGATCCGTTCCTGCAGGCCGGATCTGGTCATGAATATCGCGCTGCCATATCAGGATCTGACGATCATGGACGCGTGTCTGGCCTGCGGTGTGAATTACATGGATACGGCCAACTATGAGCCGGAGAACACAGATGATCCGGCTTGGCGGAAGATCTACGAAAAGCGCTGCCGCGAGCAGGGCTTCTCCGCGTATTTTGACTACAGCTGGCAGTGGGCGTACCGGAAAAAATTCGAAGACGCCGGCCTCACGGCGCTGCTGGGCTGCGGCTTTGATCCGGGTGTGACGCAGAGCTACTGCGCGTACGCGAAGAAGCACGAGTTTGATACCATCGACACGATTGACATCCTGGACTGCAACGGCGGCGATCACGGGTACGCATTTGCCACGAATTTCAACCCGGAGGTGAATCTGCGTGAGGTGTCGGCGCCCGGCAGCTACTGGGAAGACGGGCACTGGGTGGAAATCCCGGCCATGAGCATCAAACGGGAATACAACTTCGATGAGGTCGGGCAGAAGGACATGTATCTTCTGCACCACGAGGAGATCGAGTCACTTGCTAGGAATCTGCCGGAGGTGAAGCGCATCCGGTTCTTCATGACGTTCGGCCAGAGCTATCTGGATCATATGCGCTGTCTTGAGGACGTCGGCATGCTTTCCACCACGCCGGTGCTCTTTGAGGGGCATGAGATCGTGCCGATCAAGTTCCTCAAGGCGCTTCTGCCGGATCCGTCCACACTTGGCCCCCGCACGAAGGGAAAGACTAACATAGGCTGTATATTCACCGGAAAGAAGGACGGGAAAGACAAAACCTACTATATATATAATGTCTGCGACCATCAGGCGTGCTACCGCGAGGTGGGCAGCCAGGCGGTATCCTATACGACCGGTGTTCCGGCTATGTGCGGTGCGCTGATGCTTCTGAGCGGAAAATGGAACAAGACCGGTGTGCACACCGTCGAGGAATTTGATCCGGACCCGTTCCTCGCGGCGCTTGACCGCTACGGCCTTCCGAAGAGAGAGTCCCGCACGCCGGTGCTCGTGCCATGATGCGGCCAGTAGAAGAAAAAAAGGACACCCGCCCGCCGTTTTCCCTGATTCCGGGAGGAGCGGCGGCGTTCCCGGACAGTCTCGTGACACCTGCCTTTATCATCGATGAGGCGGCTCTTGCGCGTAACGCGCATGTGCTGGGAGAGCTGGCGCGTACGAGCGGGTGCCGGATACTTCTCGCGCAGAAGGCCTTTTCCAATTATGATTTCTACCCGATCTTTGCGGGTGCGCTTGCCGGCACGGAGGCGAGCGGACTGTATGAAGCCAGGCTCGGACACGAGGCGCTCCCCGCGGCCGAGTGTCATGTGTTCTGTGCTGCGTACCGGGACGATGAATTTGACGAGCTGCTTTCGTATGCGGATCACATTGTGTTCAACTCACCGGGACAGCTTGCGCGCTTTGGCAGAAAAGCAAAGGCGGCGGGAAAGAGCATCGGGCTTCGCGT
>DGVL01000154.1:0-5268 GCA_002394965.1 Lachnospira sp. UBA4285 | reverse complement strand
CGGCTGGGCACGACGAGAGCGCAGTGGAACGCGCAGATGACGCCCGAACTTGTCAGCCTGCTTGACGGTCTGCACTTCCACACGCTCTGCGAGCAGGACGCCGGGCCGCTTGCCGTGACGCTTGCGGCGCTGGAGGAGAAGTTCGGGGATGTGCTGCCGCGGATGAAGTGGCTGAACTTCGGAGGCGGACACCATATAACGAAACCGGGATATCACACCGAAATCCTGCGGGAGTGCATACGGAAGGCACAGGAGCAGTGGAAGACCACGGTGTATCTGGAGCCAGGGGAGGCCTGGGCGCTTGACGCGGGGTATCTTGTGTGCCGGGTCCTTGACGTCACGGACAATGGCGGCATCCGCTCTGCTGTGCTTGACACCAGTGCGGCCTGCCATATGCCGGATGTGCTGGAGATGCCGTACAGACCGCCGATCTATAGCGCCGGGGAGCCTGGCGAAAAGGCATATTCATACCGGCTCGGCGGGCCGACGTGTCTGGCCGGAGACGTGATCGGGGACTACAGTTTTGACAGAGAGCTTATTCCCGGCAGCCGGCTTGTGTTCGGGGATATGGCAATTTACACAACATGCAAGACGAATACCTTCAACGGGATGCCGCTGCCGTCGATCTTCAGCCGGAAACCGGATGGCACCCTCGTGAAGATAAAGTCGTTCGGATATCAGGATTTTAAGGGGCGGCTCGGGAGCTGAAGATTCCATCCGACAGCAGCGGCTGCCAAATGGTGACTGCTTTCCTCCATGCACTAACAGAAAACGGCGTGGCCAAAGCCACGCCGTTTCTGAAAATATACCATATTACTTTCTTGCGCCCCGGCCATCCTGGCGGTGGAGGCGCTTTCTGACAGGCTGCGTTTTAAACGCTGTCTCAGGCCTTGCCGTCAGAGCCGAAGCAGCGGATTCTGTCCTTGCAGGTCTCGATCATGGCGTTGTATCCCGGAAGCAGAAGCTTTCTCGGGTCATATCCCTTGCCGATCTTGTCCTTGCCGGCCTCAATGTACTCTCTTGTCGCCTTGGCGAAGGAGAGCTGCAGCTCGGTGTTTACGTTGACCTTGGCAACTCCCATGGAGATCGCCTTGCGTACCTGGTCGTCCGGGATTCCGGAACCGCCGTGGAGAACGAGCGGGATGTTGCCTGTCTTCGCGCGGACAGCTTCCAGTACGTCAAAGCGCAGGCCCGGCCAGTTCGCCGGATACACGCCGTGGATGTTGCCGATGCCGGCAGCCAGCATTGTCACGCCCAGAGAAGCGATCTTCGCGCACTGCTCCGGATCCGCGCACTCGCCCATGCCGACTACGCCGTCTTCTTCGCCGCCGATGGCGCCGACTTCCGCTTCAACGGAGATTCCCTTTTCCTTCGCGATGGAGACCAGCTCGGTCGTCTTTGCGATGTTCTCATCGATCGGAAGGCTGGAGCCGTCGAACATGATGGAAGAGAATCCGGCTTCGATGCAGGCTTTCGCGCCGTCATACGTTCCGTGGTCCAGATGCAGGCACACCGGTACGGTGATGCCAAGCGAATCCACCATAGCTTTAACCATCGCGGAGACGGTCTTGAAGCCGGTCATGTATTTGCCTGCACCCATGGAAACACCGAGGATGACAGGTGACTTCATTTCTTCACATGCGTTTAAGATTGCCTTTGTCCACTCAAGATTGTTGATGTTGAACTGCGGAACACCGTAGTGTCCGTCTCTGGCTTTGATCAGCATTTCTTCAGCTGAAACCAACATGGAAAATCCCTCCTGTACTTACCTGTTAAAAGCTAAACAAGTTACAACCTGATTATACACATCCGGTCTGTAAATTGGAAGGGACAAGAGCAGGCGTCTTCGATATAATAAAGATGACAGGCGAAAACGGAGGAAACGGAAATGGATGGAATTCTTCGCTGCCCGAACTGCGGGGCTGCTCTTGAATATTCGGCGGACAGTCAGATGCTTCACTGCAGACAGTGCGGGACGCAGATGACGGTGGATGCATACCGCCACTATGAGCAGACGCAGCAGAATGCCGCGGAACAGGAGCCGCGCGGCAGACAGGAGACGCAGAGCCGGCAGGAGGAAGACCGGCAGCGCGGCGGGATGGATATGAAAATCTATCACTGCTCGTCCTGCGGTGCGGTGCTTGAGACAGATCCGAACACCGTAGCCACCCGCTGTGCCTACTGCGGCAACCCGACGCTCATAGAAGACCGGATCGAGGGTCGCTACAGGCCGGATCTTATCATCCCTTTTGCCATATCCAGGGAGAAGGCAGTGGAAGGTTATGTGAACTGGACCGGGAAGGGACCGCTGACTCCGCGGGAACTTAAGGCAAGAACAATCACGGAGCGAATGACGGGCATCTACGTTCCGTTCTGGCTCTACGACTATCACGCTGAGGGGCGGGTGACGGCGAATGCCACGCGGACAAGAGTCGTCCCGCGGCCGGACGGGGAAGATATTTTCACGGATTACTTTCTCAGCGTGCGCGAGCTGGAGGCGGATTTCCGGGGGATTCCAGCCGACGCTGCCCGGAACATGGATGACACACAGATGGACAAGCTGGAGCCCTTCAATATGGAGGCTGTGAGGGAGTTCGCACCGGAATATCTGAGCGGGTATCTGGCGCAGCGATATGACCAGAATGCAGAAGAAGTGAGCACGCGCGCGCAGGAGAGGGTGAAGAGCTGCATTCTTTCCATGGCTATGGGGACGATCAGCGGATACAGTTCTGTGGTGCCGCTGGGCAGCCAAGTGCAGCTCTCACCGCTCCGGCGCCGGTATGCACTTTTCCCGGTCTGGATGATGAACTGTACATACCGGGGAAAGCCGTTTACCTTCGTGATGAACGGCCAGACAGGAAGGATTGTCGCGGATCGTCCGGTAAGCGCATGGCGATCCGTCTGGACCGGCGCGGCGGTGTTTGCGGGAACTTTTGCCGCTCTGATGCTGGGAGGACTGCTGCTGTGAGAAAATACAGGAAAATCTATCGCGTCCCGGCGATATGTGCCGCTTTTTTTCTGTCGGTTCTTCTGGTGGCGTTTCTGCCTGAAGCGGTGGCAGCGGGCACGGAGAGCCCGTCCGTCTCTCTGACAGATGCAAAAGACATATCCGGAACAGTTTATCTGTTAGACGACGCAGATCTGCTTACGGACGAAGAAGAACAGGAAATAGAGAGTCTGCTGGCGGACGCATCGCAGCGCTGCGGAGTTCCTGTCATCGGTGTGACGCAAGATTTGGGAATGGACGAAACGGCGCTGCGCGAATACCTCGCAGACGACATTCTGAGCGGGCACTTCACCGAGGGGACGGAAAATGGCAGCTCGCCGGACGGCATTGTGTACGGAATCGATATCCTGGGGCGGTGCGATTCCGTGGTGAGCGGCGGAAGTGTATATGAGACGCTGGGACAGCGTGAACTCGACGATATCCGGGAGAAGGCGGAAGAGAAAATATACGGGGCCGGCCGGGAGGATCACGCGGCATTTGCAGATGCCTTCCGGGCGTTTTCAAAGCGCAGTGAGTACTATCTGAACCGGTCTGTCTCCTACCGGCTCACCAGACATCTGGCCGCTGATCTTGTCATCGCTTCCATCATCACGGTGATCGTCATGGTGATTCTTTTTGGCATGCAGAGATCCCGCATGGAAACGGGAGCGGCTGACTACGCTGACCGCGGTTCCATCCATCTGCGGCGCTCGCAGGACATCTATCTCCGGACCAGTGTTGTACACCGGCAGGCACCAAAAAACACCGGCTCCGGATCGCGCGGTTCGGGATCCTTTACCGGTGGAGGCGGTGGGAATTTTGGCAGTTCGTCCGGAAGATTCTGAAAACCTTTATGCCGCCTGGCTTTAAGGAAACGTGAGTTTGCGTCACATCCGACAGGCTGCGGAAAAAATCTCAGCAGGTCTGCGGATTTTCGTAATCTTGTCCGAATGTCTCGACGGTGACATGCTTCATGACCTGCGGAGTCTTCGGGCGGTCGTTATAGTCCGTCGCGGTCGTCGCGATGCGCTCCAGAACGTCAAAGCCTTCCGTGAGCTTTCCAAACGCGGCATACTGACCGTCAAGGAACGGCGAGTCCTTGTGCATGATGAAGAACTGGGAGCCGGCAGAGTCCGGATCCATTGCCCTCGCCATGGAAAGCACGCCGGCGGTGTGTTTCAGATTATTGGTGAAGCCGTTGGATGAGAACTCACCCCGGATGCTGTAGCCCGGGCCGCCCATTCCGCTGCCTTCCGGATCGCCGCCCTGAATCATGAAATTCTCGATGACTCTGTGAAAGATCAGGCCGTCGTAGAATCCCTTCTTCACAAGACTAATAAAATTGTTCACCGTGTTGGGGGCGATGTCCGGATACAGCTCCGCCTTCATGACGCCGCCGTCTTCCATGGTGATTGTTACAACTGGATTTTTTGTTTCCATAGCAGATAACCTCCTGAATATATGTAGTGATAATAACACGGAGAGTCCGGTGGGAACAGTGAACTTTTTGAAAAGAGCAGACACGTGAGACGTACCGAACAGACACCATCTGGCCCTGTTCTTCTGACGGACAGGGCGCTGCCGGATTCTCCCGGCATGGCCGTCATCGGCATCGGCCTGTCTTTTTCCGGGCAGGCGGTATATGTCGTTGAGTCGGAGGAACAGATAACACCAGAGCTTCTGGATACGGCGGCCAGGCGATACGCAGGACTTCCGGTGACGGTTGCCGTGACCAGGCGCCTGTGCCTGCGGGAGATGCTGGAAGAGGAGACAGAACTTCTTGACGCTCTCGACGCGGCTGTGGACAGCCCGTTTGCTGCGGTCAATGAGTACCATGGCCTTGACAGGGAGAGACGCCATGAGAGATTCATAAGCTACCGGAAATGGGCTTACGGGATGCTGGAGCTGGGGTTGTATCTTGTCTTTCGGAAATCGGACGGGCAGCTCATCGGGCGCGCGGGATTTTATTCCGGGGATTTTGACAGCGCAGGCGTGATGGTCTCCTATGAGATCATCCGGCGCGAGCGAAGAAAAGGGTATGGCAGAGAGTGCCTGAAGGCGCTCATTCTCTACGCAGAAAAGCAGGGAATCACCAGGCTCTGCGCACTCATTGATCCGGCCAACACGGCGAGTCTGGCGCTTGCAGCTTCATGCGGCTTTGAGCCAGACGGCAGCTTTTAGGGGAAAGAGAGGCTGCTGCTCGTGATACGCCCGGGGAGTTAAGGCATTTTTCATGTATGCTTAATTGAAATTTGGCGGCTGCGTTTGTATACTTGTTCTGA
>DGVL01000008.1 GCA_002394965.1 Lachnospira sp. UBA4285 | reverse complement strand
TCTCCAGGTTGTTGATGCAGCCGAAGCCGCAGTTGTCAAAGACCAGGATATTGGTCTTGACCCTGTCCTGCATGATGGCGCCGAGCTCCGAGCTTAGCATCTGGAATCCGGAGTCCCCGATCACCGTATATTCCTCGTGCTCAGGGTCTGCCAGCTTCACGCCAAGCGAAGCTCCGATCTCATATCCCATGCAGGAATACGCATATTCCACGTGGTACCCGCCTCTTCTGTCCGTTCTCCAGAGCCGCTGCATATCGCTTGGCAGTGACCCTCCGGCCGTGATCATCGTCGCATCCTTGTCGATCACCTGATTGAGCGTCGCAATCGCGGCAGTCTGCGTCAGCGTCGTGTCAAAGTCCCTTGCGAATTCCGGGATCGTCCGCGGGTCTCTTGCCTTGATCTCCGGTTCGAAATCATCTCCCGTGTACACAATCGAAGCCAGCCGCTCATACTCGCGGTCCCAGGCATCGCGTGCTTTTTTCACTTCACCGCCCCACTGCGCATCGTATTTCTTTCCGCGCAGATTCTCCTCCAGTTCTTCGAGCGTCGCCTTTGCATCGCCGACAGCCTTGACGGCGTCGTACTTGTACGCATGATACCGGCTGTAGTTGATTGTCACGAACTTCACATCCGGATTGCGGAACAGCCACTTGGAACTCGTGGTGAAATCAGAGAGCCTCGAACCAACGGCGATGATGCAGTCCGCCTTCTGTGCCAGACGATTCGCGGCGGACGTTCCGGTCACACCGATGCCGCCCATGTTGTACGGATGAGAGGAGATGCAGGCTGACTTTCCTCCCTGCGTCTCGCCGTACGGGATGTGGAACTCACCTGCAAATCTCTCGACCACCTCTCCCGCTTCAGAGAAGCGCACACCGCCGCCTACGATCATCATCGGATGGCTGGAGGCGGCAATGACCTGCGCGATATCCTCAATTTCCTCGGCGACTGCTGCCGGGCGGTTGATCCGGTGTACTCTTTTCCGGAAGAAGTATTCCGGATAATCATAACACTCGCCCTCGACATCCTGCGGAAGCGCAATGCACACAGCGCCGCAGTCGGCCGGATCGGTCAGCACGCGCATCGCGTTCACGAGAGCCGGCATGACCTGTTCCGGTCTCTCGATGCGGTCCCAGTAGCGGCAGACGGGTTTGAACGCGTCATTGGTCGTGACAGCCAGGCTGTAGGTCTGTTCCAGCTGCTGCAGAACCGGATCCGGCTGCCGGGAGGCGAAAGTGTCTCCCGGGAACACCAGAAGCGGAAGATTGTTGGCCGTCGCGGTTGCGCAGCCGGTCACCATGTTCGCAGCGCCCGGGCCGATGGACGAGGCGCAGGCGATGATCCTGCGCCGGTTGTTCTGTTTGGCGAATGCCGTGGCCGCGTGGCACATTCCCTGCTCATTGCGGCCCTGAAATACCTTGAGCTGCCCCGGGTCCGAGTCCAGTGCCTCGCCGAGTCCCAGCGCGATCCCGTGCCCGAAAATCGTAAAGAAACCTTCGACGAACTTTGTCGTGACGCCGTCATAGCAGACGTACTGGTTGTCCAGAAATTTCACGATCGCCTGTGCCGTCGAGAGATGATACCGTTTTTCCATATGCGTATGCTCCTGTCTTCAAGTCCGCTTTACACGCGCGCGACCATTTCCCCGTAGAGTTTCTTTTCCTCGTCAATGAAAGCCCTCACTTGCTCCGTGTCCGGGAGCGAATCCGAGCAGTTGTTGCTCCGGACCATCATGGACGCCTCGGCGCTGCCGAATTCCAGGCAATCCTGAATATCCCAGCCCGAGAACAGTCCGTACAGGAATCCGCTGCCATACCCGTCACCGCCTCCGAAACCCTTGCGCGCCGTCACCGGAAACGGCTTGATGGAGAAACGTTTCCCGTCGGACGTATAGGCGGTCGACCCTTTCATGCCGTGTTTGATCACGCAGATCTTCGCGTTCTTCTTCTGCCAGTACGCAGCGGACTCCTCGTCGCTCATGCCCTCGCGGATCAGTTTTTCTGTCAGGTCAAATTCCTCGCGGGAGCCCATGATGATATCCGCCTTACCGGCGATCAGAGAATAATAGATGGAGATCTCGTCCGCGTTCTTCCAGTTGTACGCCCGGTAATCAATGTCGAATATCAGCTTCGTCCCGACCTTCTCCGCCAGCATGGCGGCCTTGACGGCTGCCTCCCTGGAAGGGCTTTCCGCCAGCGCGGTCCCGGAGATGAGCAGCGCTTTGGCCGATGCGATATATGCTTCGTCGATGTCGTCAACGCTGAGCTGAAGATCCGCGATGTCATTGCGGTACATCAGGATACTGCTCTCCTTCGGGGAGAGCATCTCCGTGAATGTGAGCCCCAGTTTCTGTCCGCCGGTGCAGCGGGTGATGTGGGAAGTGTCAATTCCCTGGCGGTCAAAGTATTCTGTCACGAAATCGCCGAACTGGTCATCGGACACCTTGCCGATAAATCCGGCCTTAAGACCGTGATGCGTGACGCCGACGGCGATGTTGGCCGGGGACCCGCCCACGAACTTTTCAAAATAGTGAACATCCTTCAGCGGTTTGAAATCCTCTTTCACACTGTCAGACCATGCCGGGTTGAAATCGATCGCCACCCGTCCCAGCAGGATCAGATCCAGCGGTCTGCTCTCGTCAAACGCAATATACTTCATGTTATCTCCTTCACGAATCCGTTTCGGCACGCCGCGCCCGCCATGAATATGTGTGCTTAGCGCGTGCTTATTTTGGCTTTTCTTGGTATGATCTATTTTAGCACGCATACTGTGAGCGTGCAACAACCGATTCTGATAATAAAAAACCGCACGGAACAGAGCCTGTCCTCTCTTCCATGCGGTCCGGGATGTGCACGTAATCCCTTATGCTTCCACTTCCGACATCTTCACAACGCGGTGCTCTTTCAGCGACTTGTTGCAGGCCATGGCCATGAGAACCGGCTTGAGACCGTCGTATACATTCAGCTCCGTGTCGGTGTCATTCTCGATGGCATTGACGAAGCTGATGATTTCTTCCGCGTATGCATCCATGTATCTCTCGAGGAAGAAGTGAAGCGGCACCTCGCCGGTCACGCCCTGTGCGTTCGAGATGATGCAGGTCGAAGCGGCATCATTGCCTGTCATCGCCATTCCCCTGCTGCCGAACACCTCGGCTCTCTGATCATAACCGTAAACCGCCTTGCGGGAATTGTCGATGGTGGCAATGGCGCCATTGCTCATCTTCATGGTGATTACGGCCGTATCGATATCGCCTGCCTTCCCGATCGCCGGGTCGACGAGAACCGCACCCTCGACGAACACCTCAACCGGATCGCAGCCCGCCAGATAACGCACCATATCAAAATCGTGAATCGTCATATCCATGAACATGCCGCCGGACACGGCCACATATTCCGGCGACGGCGGCTCCGGATCGCGGCTTGTGATGCGGATAATGTGCTCCTCGCCGACCTTTCCGGCATCAATCGCGGCGCGAACGGCGCGGAAGTTGTGGTCAAAACGGCGGTTGAAGCCAACCTGGTACTTGACCGGATTCTTCTTCAGAGCATCGATGACTTCTTTGATCTTCTCAACATCGTGGTCAATCGGTTTCTCGCAGAAAACATGCTTACCGGCCGCTATCGCCTCAAGAGAGATCGGCGAGTGGGTGTCGGTGGAGGAGCAGATCAGAACCGCGTCGACGTCTCTGTCTGCCAGAACCTCCCTGTAGTCCTTCGTCACCTTTTCAACGCCGTGCGCCCTGGCAAATGCTTCCTTCTTCTCGTCCATGTACGGGTCTGCGACATACTTGATTCTCGCATTCGGGACACGGGTGCTGATGGAGGTCATGTGTACCTGGCCGATCCGGCCTGCTCCGATGATTCCTACTGTTACCATGCTGATTTTCCTTTCTGATCATTGCTGTCCGGCGCCCGGTGGGCATCACAGACGCTGCATTAAAGTCCTGTCTTCCTGGCGATGTACTTTCTGGCCTTGATGGCATATTCAAGCGGATTGGCTCTGGCCGGGTCCTGTTCCGCCTCAACCAGAAGCCAGCCTTCATAGCCGCCTTCATCCAGAATTCTGAATACATCTGTGAAATCATAATCTCCGTCGCCCGGAACCGTAAATGTACCGGCGCGCACGCCGTCCAGGAAGCTCATGTCCTTTTCCTTCACCTCAGCGACGACCCTGGTGCGGACGTCCTTGAGATGCACATGGCGGATGCGGTTGATATACTTCCTGCACATTTTGGCGGGATCCACACCGCAGTAGTAAAAATGTCCGGTGTCAAACAGAAGATTCATGTACTTCGGATCCGTCTCATCCATCAGCCGGTCTGTCTCTTCGGCTGTCTGAACCACGGTGCCAAGATGATGGTGATACACAAGAGAGATACCGTAGTCATCGGCTGCGATCCGGCCGAGCCGGTTGAGCCCCGTCGTCAGCGTATTCCACTCCTCCTCATCCATGACATGCTTATGTCCGAAGATCGGTGTATGCAGCTGTCCCTGTACGCTGTAGCTCTGTTCCGATGCGCCGATTCTCTTTGAGCCTGTGGCTTTGAGAAAAGCGCACTGCGCGCGGAATTCCTTCTCAACTTCTTCAAACGGTTTCGTCAGCAGGAAGCAGGAAAACCACTGGTTGGCGATCTGAAGTCCCCGAAGATCCAGCGCTTTCTTAAGGACCGTCGGATCCTTCGGATACTTGTTGCCGACCTCACATCCCTGGAAACCGGCAAGTGCCATCTCACTCACGCACTGCTCAAACGTATTCTCTGAGCCAAGATCCGGCATATCGTCATTGGTCCATCCGATCGGTGCAATGCCCAGTTTCACCTTTGCCTTGTCAAACATAGATTCCTCCTGTTATCCACACACTTATATACATCCCATATATCGTGTGCTTTCACGTGCTAATTATCTCGAACTTATATTAGCACGCAGCATAAGGGTGTGCAACAAAAACATTCCGGCAAAAAAAGTTTCCTGAAGGAGGGGGATTCCGGCTCCATCAGGAAATATGTTCAATCACAAGAATCCCAAATCCGCTACGCCCGAAACAAGTTGTCAAGGACTTTTAATCAAATTCACAAAAAAGCCCACAATCCTGCGGCTTGTACCAGCCCTGAAAATATATTTTCAGCGGTTCTCGTTGGTTTTTTCACTCGTTCTGCTTATAATAGAAGTAGGGAAATCCCTACTTCCATATTTCTGAAAGGTGGTGCAAAATCATGTTAGCGAATGCGTTTGTGGACAATGCCAAAGTCATGGCAAAAGGGCAAATCACAATCCCTAAGGATGTCCGTGATGTGCTTGGTGTGTCAAATGGTGATCGGGTCACTTTTATCGTTGAGGGAAACACTGTCCGCATTGTCAATTCTGCTGTGTATGCCATGCAGGTGCTTCAGCAGGAAATGGCCGGAGAAGCAGAACGCACCGGCCTGACTTCGGAAGATGATGTTATGGCGCTCGTCAAGAAATTGAGAAATGAGGACGAAAAGGCTTGAGAGTTCTGATTGATACCAATGTTCTCATTTCTGCCGCGCTGCTTACCCTGTAATTGGTTCCCGTCCCGACAGAGGAAGATATGACCGAAACACAAATCAGAGATGTCAATGACCGCCCTATTTTGCGGGCAGCCATTGAAGCGAAAGCCGATGTGCTGCTGACCGGCGATAAGGATTTCTTAGAGTCCGGCGTGAAAAATCCGGCAATTATGACACCGGCAGAGTTTTTGAATACCTAACTAGCATGTATTGCTGAAATGGACGCGAACCTTGTAGGTGGTCTTGCCGATTTTCTTTACCAGCGCGGGGGCGTCCTCCGGCGCTCGCACTCGGCCTTTTGCCGTCGGTGGACGCATCTGCCGGTTCCGGCTGCAAGAGAGCAAGGGGCAGGCGGATATTCAGGTGGACAGTGACGGGTAAAACAACCTGCTTCATAGAGTGACCCTCTTCGATGAATTTATGGTAAATATTCGTGCAATGTATTGTTTTCTTCGTGCAAATAGCATATATTAAAAATAACATATACTAAAAGTACCAGCAGAAAGGGGTTGATACTATGGCTGGAAATACCACAAACATTAGCATCCGCATGGACGCGGATTTGAAGGCACAGGCCGACGCCCTGTTTGCGGAACTCGGCATGAATTTATCCACGGCGTTCAACATCTTCGTGCGCCAGTCGCTTCGTGAGGGCGGTATTCCCTTTGAGGTGAAGCTTGAACAGCCCAACAAGGAAACGATTGCTGCCATGCTGGAAGCGGAAAGGATTGCGAAAGACCCGTCTGTAAAGGGCTATAATGACCTTGACGAGTTGTTTGCCGACTTGAAAAAATGAGGAAAACAAAGTACACCGTCAAGTACACGACAGCTTTCAAAAAGGACTATAAGCGGGCAATCA
>DGVL01000109.1 GCA_002394965.1 Lachnospira sp. UBA4285 | reverse complement strand
CTCGCAAGAGAACAGCTCGAGCGCGGCGGGGGCCTGCCCCGGTTTGTCGTGGCTGGAATGCAGATCCCGCGCATGCAGGATGAAATACAGCTGCGCCGGATGCTGGATCGCTTCGAGGCACTGCTTCCCTACGGCGAACGCCTCAGGGCGGCCGGAATCAGACGACTGTCCGACCGGGTGCTCTCTGTCGCCGGACGGCTTCTGTACGAGGAACTCAGGAGCCGCTTTTTAAGCGGTGGTACCGGTGAGGAGGCGGAGGGGGATTTCTTTCTTACGCCGGAAGAACTTGCCGGCCGGATTGCAGCACGCCGGAGCGCCGGAGAGAATTTCCCGCCGGTCAGGCAGGGGCGCAACGGAAAACCGATGGACGCTCTTGAGACAGTCCATTTATCGATTGCCCATTCCAGGACGGCGGTCGTGTGCGCAGTCTCAGACAGGTGCTGCGGCATCGACCTGGAGGACAAAAACCGGAAGACGTCCAGGATGCTGGAGAAGATCTTTACCGATGCAGAGCTGGAAGAGCTGAAAGGGCTTGTTGGCGGTGCGCGGATGCGCCGGATGGTCATGCTGTTTACCCGGGCAGAGGCGGAAGTGAAGCTCACGGGCGAGGGGATCGGAGGCCTGCGGGCAAGAAAGCAGAAAACGAACGGAAATCTCATTCTGACGGAAGAATTGAAGGGGCATTTTATTTCTCTTGCGTTTTCACGTTGACATTTGCCGGGGGTGCGCGTACCATCTATATGCATGCAGTGCGCAGAAATGGCGGCTGCGTTTATTCTGAACAAGGGGGTGACAAGTGATGAGCGACGGAGACAGTTGCGGCCGACCTGCTTTTAGGCCGGAAGAGCAGACACGGAAGAAGCTTGGCACTGCCACCTTTTTCTTTGTGTGCTTTTAGAGCCGGCTCTTTTTGAGGGACTGGATAACTGCCTCCTTTTTAGCGGTACACTGGGTGCTTTTTTAAAACATAAGCACCGGCTAGAAGGAGAATTCCAATGGAAAAGGAAAGAATCATCGAGGAGCTGGAGAGGCTCCTTAAAAACCATGATCTGACGACGCTGCGGAAGATGCTGTCAGACATTCAGCCTGTCGATCTGGCCGATATATTCGAGCAGGTTCCGGAGGAGACGAGGCTGGTGCTGTTCCGGATTCTGCCGAAGGACCTGGCAGCGGATACATTCGCTGAGATGGATCATGATGAGCAGGAACAGCTGCTCACTAATTTCACCGATCAGGAAGTGAAGAACGTCCTGAATGAGATGTACACCGATGACGCCGTGGATATGCTGGAGGAGATGCCGGCGGGCTTTGTGAAGCGGGTGCTCGCGAAGGCCACGCCGGATACGAGGGCCGACATCAACGCGCTGCTCAGATATCCGGAAGGCTCGGCCGGAGCGGTCATGACAACGGAGTTCGTGAGTCTGAAGGCGACGATGACAGTCTCGGAGGCACTCCGCTGGATACGCGCTCACGGAGATGACCGCGAGGACGTGTACACCTGTTATGTCACGGACGCCAACCGCAAACTGAACGGTGTGCTCACGGTCCGTGAGATGCTGCTGTGCAAGCGCGATGCGTATGTGTCCGAGCTGATGGAGGACAACATCATCTCGGTGAAGACGACAGATGACCGGGAGGTGGCGGCCCAACAGCTTGCCCGTTACGATTTGAACTCCCTGCCGGTCGTCGACGGCGAAGGCCGTCTGGTCGGCATCATCACGGTCGATGATGCCATCGATGTCCTGCAGCAGGAGACTACCGAGGACTTCCAGAAGATCGCCGGCACCACGCCGTCTGAAGAGCCATATCTGAAGACACCTGCCTGGAAGATGGCCGGGCACCGCATTGTCTGGCTTCTGGTTCTCATGATATCCGACATGATCTCCGGCGGCATTCTGGGATCCTTTGAGGATGCCCTCACGGCACTGCCGGTTCTGATCACATTCATCCCGATGCTGACCGACACGGGCGGAAATGCCGGCAGCCAGTCCTCGACACTGGTGATCCGTGGCCTGGCGCTGCATGAGATCCGCGTCCGCGATCTGCCGCGGGTTCTCTGGAAAGAGTTCCGCGTTGCGATCATTTGCGGATCGATCCTGGCGGCATTCAACTTCATCCGTCTGGCAATCCAGTATCCGGGACAGCAGATGGTGGCTGTCACCGTTGCGGTCGCTATGTTCTTCACGGTGATGATGGCGAAGGCGATCGGCGGCGTGCTGCCGATCATTGCGACCAAGCTGAAGATGGACCCGGCCCTCATGGCCTCGCCTCTGATCACGACCATCGTCGATGCGGCATCTCTGCTGATCTATCTGAATGTTGCCAAGATGCTGCTTAATATCTGAATACGGTAAAAAGCCACCGGAATCTGCTGAAAAACAGATTCCGGTGGCTTTTCCGCACTTGCTTGTCAAGTCGGTGAGATGTTTTCTCACTGGTTCTTTTCCTGATACTCCTTGGCGGCGCCGATAAATCCGCGGAAGAGCGGATGCGGGCGGTTCGGCCGGGATTTGAATTCCGGGTGCGCCTGTGTCGCGAGGAAGAAGGGGTGATCCTTCAGCTCGATCATCTCGACGATGCGGCCGTCCGGTGAGATCCCGGAGAGATCCATGCCGTTCTCCATCATGACTTCCCGATAATCGTTGTTGACTTCATATCTGTGGCGGTGCCGTTCACTGATGCGCTGCTTGCCATAGAGTCTGAATGCTCTGGAATCCGGGTCGAGCACGCACGGATATGCGCCCAGGCGCAGGGTGCCGCCGATGTTGTCGATGTCTTCCTGATCCGGCATCAGATGAATGATCGGATGCGTCGTATTCTCGTCAAATTCGACACTGTTGGCGTCTTTATATCCCAGAACAGTCCTTGCGAACTCGACGAGAGAGAGCTGCATGCCAAGGCACAGTCCGAGGAACGGGATTTTATTCACACGCGCGTATTCGATCGCGTCGATCATGCCCTCGATGCCGCGGTCGCCGAAACCGCCCGGAACGATGATGCCCGACACGCCGGCAAGCTGTCCGGCTACATTGTCCTTTGTCACCTGCTCGGAATCCACCCAGCGGATCCGGACATTGACGTCATTATAGACTCCGCCGTGCTTCAGCGCTTCCACAACGCTGATATACGCGTCGTGCAGCTGCGTGTACTTTCCGACAAGCGCCACCTCTACGGTGTCTTTGAGATTCTTCCAGCGGTTGATCATATCGGTCCAGTCGGTGAGGTCTGGTTCCGGGCACGGAAGATGCAGGCACTCGCAGGCTACCTGCGCAATGTGCTCCTTCTCCAGCGCCAGCGGCGCCTCGTAGAGAATGCCGACATCCAGGTTCTGGATGATATGCGTCTCCGGGACATTGCAGAAAAGGGCGATCTTCTCGCGCATATCCTGCGGGAGTGGGTACTCCGTGCGGCATACAATCATATCCGGCTGGATGCCCATGCTCTGCAGCTCCTTTACGGCGTTCTGCGTCGGCTTGGTCTTCATCTCCCCGGAAGCGCGCAGGTAGGGGATCAGCGTGACCTGCAGAAGCATCGCGTTCTCACGGCCGACTTCCTGCTGGAACTGGCGGATCGCCTCGAGGAACGGCTGCGACTCAATGTCGCCGACCGTGCCGCCAACCTCGATGATGCAGATCTTGGTGTCCTTTGCGGAATCATCCCGGTAGAAGCGGCTCTTGATCTCATTGGTGATGTGCGGGATGACCTGCACGGTGTGTCCGCCGTAATCACCGCGGCGCTCCTTCTGCAGCACCGACCAGTACACCTTTCCGGTCGTGACGTTGGAATTGCGGGTCAGACTCTCATCGATAAAACGCTCATAATGGCCAAGGTCCAGGTCGGTTTCGCAGCCATCGTCCGTGACGAATACCTCACCGTGCTGGATCGGGTTCATCGTCCCCGGGTCGATGTTGATGTACGGGTCGAATTTCTGCATTGTCACAGAATACCCGCGGGCCTTCAGCAGCCTTCCTAAAGACGCGGCTGTGATGCCCTTTCCGAGACCGGAAACAACACCGCCTGTGACGAAAATATACTTAACTGGCATAGAATCCCTCCTGAACAGTACGTCTGCCATAAATTATCTATCATATTATACCCTGTTTTCCATTAAAGTCTATCGTTATTCCTGACCACAGCCACCGTCTGTCACGCCAGGGGAAATGTATAAATGCGAAAGATTCTTAAACTTGCATGAACTGCCGGGAAGGTACCTTGCACGCACATTTTCCCGTGGGTATAATACAACTATGCCGAAGAAAGGACGGAAAATGTGGGACTTTCCGCATGTTTCCGGGGACAGTCTGTATGGATAACAATTATTACAACAACGATCATCACGGCCAGGGCGGCGGTCAGGGAGGCGGCGGAAACGGCGGTCCCAGAGGACCGAAGATTAATGCGATCATCGTCGCTATCATTGCGGCCGTGCTGATGTTCGCGGCGATAAGCGGAATGAGCAGCATGATCCGCGGAGCCACCTACAAGGAGAAGTCCTACACGGAATTCCTTGCGGACGTGGAGGCCGGTCTGGTCGACGAGGTGGATTTCACATCGGACCGCATAACGTACACGCTCAAGAGCGACACGGAGAGCAACATCTCCGGCTTGAAGCTTACCTATTATACAGGACAGGTCAATGACGACGACCTGATCCCCACGCTCAAGGCTAACAACGTCAACATTGTCGGCTATATTCCGAGCCAGAGCAACTCGATCCTCGAGTTCTTTGTGATCTGGGTGCTGCCGATGATCCTGATCTACGTTGTATTCGCCCTCATCTACCGCCGGATGGCCAAGTCGGGCGGTGACATCATGGGCATGGGTGTCGGCAAGAGCACGGCCAAGGTGTATGTGCAGAAGGACACCGGTGTGACGTTCAAGGATGTCGCCGGCGAGGACGAGGCCAAGGATTCCCTGATGCAGATCGTCGATTTCCTGCACAATCCGGGCAAGTATCAGCAGATTGGCGCCAAGCTTCCGAAGGGCGCGCTTCTTGTCGGGCCTCCGGGTACCGGCAAGACGCTCCTGGCCAAAGCTGTCGCCGGCGAGGCGAAAGTCCCGTTCTTCTCTCTTGCGGGTTCTGATTTCGTGGAGATGTTCGTGGGTGTCGG
>DGVL01000098.1 GCA_002394965.1 Lachnospira sp. UBA4285 | reverse complement strand
TCTACGCGGACATGCCGGGAATCGGGAAAAAAGCCGGCGGCGCGCACAGCGCCGAGGATGAGCTTGCGGATCTGGACGCCGCCATCAACAGCGTGATCCCGAAGGCGGCGGCCATCCAGAAGCGTGAGAAGAGAACGCCGGAACCGGAACCGGCTCTCCCGCCCGAGCCGGTGATTGGCGCGGATGCGGAGCAGACTCCACCGGAAGCGGTCCCGGCGGAAGAGAGCAAAAGCAAGCCCCGGCGGAAGCTGAACCTGAACCTCCGGTCCAGAAGGAAGTCAAAAGCAGAGCCCGCCCCGGCACCGGAGAAAAAAGCGAAAGAGTATCGGGTGGAAGAGGATTTCCCGCCGGAAGCACCGCAGGAAGAATTCCTGCCCGAGGATGAACTGCAGGAGAGCAGCTGGGAGCTGCTGAAGAAGGGAGCCGATGCGTCGGAGCCGTTCTGGGAGATACCTGACGATTCCGGTGAAGCCGGGCATTCTCCGGAACCGGAAGATGCCACCGGGGCGAAGCCGGAGGAAGAATCCGAAGAGGCCGAGGAGGACGAAGAACCTGTCGGCCGTCTGAAAAAGCTCCTCCACGGCTTCGGAGAATCCCGTCCCGGCAAAAAGCGCGCCCTGAACGAACCGAAGGCGTATGCCAGCTTCGAGGACTATGTCCCGAGCGAGCAGGCCGAGGCGAAACCCGCACCCTCTGATGCAGAAAAAGCGCCGTCCGCGGATGAAGCCGGCAAGGCAGCCGGACAGACGGCGGAAGCGCCTGCGTCCTACGATCCGGAAGAAGATGACGAGATCCTTTATTCCGGGGACTTCCCGTCCTTCGGCCAGTGGATTCTCAACGAGCTGATGACGCTGTGGATCCGCCTGAACGGAATCGGAAACCGGGAGAGCACCGCCACCATGGAGGACGACAGCGAGGACCTCGGCAAGGAGGTCAACGTGGCCAATGCCTCGCGCTATTACGGCTCCCAGGTGACCATGCTCCGCATGCGGTTTCAGATCGGCCTTGTGGTCCTTGCCATTCTGGCGTATCTGACCCTGGGGCTGCCGGTGAGCGGCATGCTGAAAACCGCCAAGGTTTCGGCGGCGATGTGCCTCGGGCTGCAGCTGACCATCATGCTGCTTTGCCTGGATGTGGTCACCAACGCGGCGGTGAACCTGACCCGGAGACGCTTCGGTGCCGACTCGCTGGCCGTTCTGGCCTGCCTGATCAGTTCGTTTGACGCGCTGAGCGTGGCGGTGGGCGGCTTCGGAACACCGCACATCCCCCTGTGCCTGTTCTCGAGTCTTGCCCTGATGGGTGTTTTGCTCTCCTCCCTGCTGTCGGCCCGGGCCCTGCGAAAGTCCATCCGCGTCCCGGCCATCGGGAAACGGGTCTACTGCGTGACGGCGGAAGAGGGAGTACGCGCAAAAAGCGACCTGACCCTCCTGAAGTCGGTGCGGCCCTCCGCGGGCTTTGTGCGCCGGGCGGAGGAGACACCGCCGGATGAATCGCTGTTTCGCAGAAGCGCTTTGGTCCAGCTGCTGGCCGCGCTGCTGCTGTCGCTGCTCACGGCTGTGGTCAAACACAGCATCGGGGATTATCTCTATATCCTGTCGGCAATTCTGTCCTGTGCGGTTCCGGTGACGGCACTGCTTGCCTTTGCCCTTCCGTTCTTCATCGGCTCCGGAAGAATCTTCTCCAGCGGCGCTGCCGTTGCGGGCTGGTCCGGTATCCACGATATCGGCTGCAGCCGGAACCTGATCGTGACGGACCGGGATCTCTTCCCGGAGGAAACGGTGTCCATCGAGACGGTGCGCATTTTTGCCGACGACAGCGCGGAGCGCGTCATCGGCTTTGCCGGGAGCATGGTTGCGGCCTCCGGTTCCGGCCTGGGCCCGTGCTTTGCGGAACTGATGGAGAAGAACAACTGCCGGATGCGGCAGGTGGAGGACTTCCAGTGGCTTTCGGGCGGAGGCCTGCAGGGACGGATCGAAGGCAGCACGGTTCTGTGCGGCAGCCCGGACCTGATGCAGCTGATGAACGTCAAGGTGCCCTACCGCCTGGTGGACAAGACAACGGTGCTGCTGGCCATCGACGGCGTGCTGTACGGTATTTTCAAAATCAACTACATCGGTCTGCCTGAGATCCGCACGGCTCTGCAGGAGCTGATCGCGTCGAACCGCCACCCGATTTTTGCCATCCGCGACTTCAACATTACGCCGGAGCTGCTTCACGATGTGTTCGACGTGGCGACGGACGGATACGACTTCCCGCCTTACGGCGACCGTTTCCGGATCTCGGAAGCGCAGCCTTCCGAAACCAGCAAGGTCTCGGCGGTCATCTGCCGGGAGGGCCTTGGCCCGCTGACGCACCTTGCGGACACCGGCAGAAGCATGTATGTCGCCATCCGCATGAACCTGATTATTACAGCGGCTGTCGCGGTGCTGGGCATGCTTCTGGTGTTTGTCAAGCTGATCGGAACCGGTGAAGTCAGCGCCTGGCTTCCCTTTGTGCTGATGCTGCTGGATGCGATCGTCGTTTCCCTGATCAGCCTGTTCATGAGATTTTGACGGAATTTGAAAATTTCTGTTGCCAAACCAAGGCACTATCGTGTAAAATAGAATGAATCGCGTTTCAGACGGAATGTCTGCTTGATCGGTCTATACAATTTATTTTTATTCTAGAGAGGAAGCATATTATGGAAAGTAAAAACATTCGCAACATCGCCCTTCTCGGGCACGGAAACAGCGGAAAAACCAGTCTTGCCGAGAGTATGCTGTTTGTCACCGGCGCTATCGACCGCCTTGGAAAGGTGAGTGACGGGAACACGGTATGCGACTATGACGCGGAAGAGATCAAGCGTCAGATCACCATCGCATCCTCTTTGGCTCCGGTTAACTTCGGAGGCGGAAAAGTGAATGTCCTGGACTGCCCGGGATATTTTGACTTCGTCGGCGAAGTCCTCTGTGCCCTTCGCGCGGTGGAAGCGGGTGTGATCCTCTGCTCTGCCAAGGACGGAATCTCCGTCGGTGCCGAGCGCAGCTGGAAATACCTGAAGGCGGCCAATCTCCCGACGGCGTTCGTGATCTCCAAGTGCGATGAAGAGCACGGCGACTACTTTGCGGTGGTGGATGCCCTGCGTGCCAAGTACGGCAGCATTGTTGCCCCGGTTACGATTCCGACGAGCGACGGCAAGGGCGTTATTGACCTGGTCCACAACGTCTGCTACATGACCAACG
>DGVL01000064.1 GCA_002394965.1 Lachnospira sp. UBA4285 | reverse complement strand
GCTGAGAGAGCAGCGCGCGGTCGCCCGCCAGGGCCAGACCGTCCGTAAGCCCGGCGGTAAAACGGATGTCCTTCAGCTCGGCCGCTTCGCGGAAGGGAAGAAATACCTCCCGGCATAATGCGGAAAAATCGATCTGCTGGGGCTGCTCCAGGACGCTGTACTCGTCGACGCGCGCCAGGGTCAGAAGGTTCTTCATCAGCTCGCCGAGCCGCCCGGCCTGGGAGCGAATGTTCCGGCTGTACTTGTTTTCTCCGCCGCGCATTTCCATTGCGTCCACATTGGCAAGGATGATGGCGACGGGGGTTTTTAACTCATGCCCGGCATCGGTCACAAACTGCCGCTGCCGCTCCGTGTTTTCCGCGATGGGACGAATGGCCCGGCGGGAGAGCGCAATGACCAGCGCAAGCATCAGAAGCCAGCTGACAGAGCCGAGAAGCAGAGACAGAAGGGCAACGCGCATGACCGCATTTCGGCGGGCGCCGCTGTCCAGAAAGACAATGCGGTATCCGCCTTCCGGGCGCGGGAAAACCTTATAACGATAGGATCCGGCCGCTCCGCTCGTCCGGCTCATATCAAGGCCGAGGGCAAGACTGGCGGCTTCCTCTTCCGTGACGGAAGCAATATGGCTGATGTCCGTGCCGATTACATGACCCTGACCATCCAGATCCACAACAAAATACAGTGCGGACATGCGCATGTTATCGTCCATCGGTTCATCCAGAAAACCGTGCCGCCGTCTGCGGTCTGAAGCTTCCGGGGCGCCGCTTCCGGGAGGGGCTTGGGCGCCCAAAGCGGGTTCCGGTTCCCCGGCTGCCGCGGGAGGAGTCTGACCATCCGTACGCGGGAAAAAGACAGCCTGCCGTCCCAGATCGTCCAGGAGAAATTCCGCCTGACGGATGTTGGAAACGGTGTTGAACACGTTCAGCGTACCCAAAACAACCAGAAGCAAAACGGTCACGGCGATCATTGCCGTAATGACAAATTTTTTCTGCAGTGTCCGGATCACTTCGGAACCTCCAGCATGTAGCCTACGCCGCGGCGGGCCTTGATCTCAACGGCGGAACCAAGCGCGGCCAGACGTTTGCGAAGATAGGAGAGATAAACCCATACCACGCCGATGTCCGAATCCGTCTCGTAACCCCATACTTTGGTCAGCATATCCTCGGTGGAGAGGCAGATCCCCTGGTTGTTCATCAGAAGCTCCATCAGCTTGAATTCCAGCTTCGGAAGCGTGACGGTCTGATCGCCGCAGGAGAGCTCGGCATTGGATGTGTTGAGGGACAGGTCTCCGCAGTGCAGAATGTCGGGGATATAGTCCTCCCGCCGGCGGAGCATGGCACGCACACGCGCCAGCAGTTCGCCGGTCGCAAAGGGTTTGGGAAGATAGTCGTCCGCCCCCAAATCAAGCCCGGCAATCCGGTCTTCGACCTCCGACTTCGCCGTAAGGAGAAGCACCGGAGTCCGGTCACCGCCCTCCCGCAGCGTACGCAATACCGTAAACCCGTCCATCTTCGGCATCATGACATCGAGAATGATGCCGTCGTAGTGCTCTTCCCGGGCATAGGCAAGCGCCTCGGCTCCGTTGTAGACGGTATCCACGGAAAAATTGTGATACTCCAGAATATCCGTAACAGCCTCCGCCATGGCAGGCTCGTCCTCTGCATAGAGAAGCTTCATACAAAACCTCCTTCCGCTTTTGTGCCGACTGATCACAGAGAAGAAAAAAGACGCGCCTCAGCGCGTCTTTCAATGTCAACGCTCAGACAGTCTCGCGGCTGTCAAGATACTCGTTGATTGCGGCAAGCACGTCATCCGGATTCAGTCCGTGAACGGCACAGGCCTCTTCCAGGCTCTCGCCGATGGAGGAGGGGCAGCCGACACAGTGCATTCCGCACTGCATGAGAACATAGGCAATCCCCATGTCATACTCGAGCATCTCACCCATGGTGGTGTTGACGGTGATTTCCATTCGAATCATCTCCCTGAAATATTTCGTCTTATTATAATCAAGAGAAGGAGCCTTGTCAATCAAAAACTGCCCCTCCGGGAGCGGACACAGAGGTGGTTTGCCCCGGAATCGGGCGCTTTCTGAATGAAGATTGAAAAAATGAAGATCAGTTGCCAAACAGGGAAAAAACGTGTAAAATATCCTTTGGAAAAAAGATCCGGATCATCAAACATGAACGGGAGGAGACCAGAGCCGATGAAGATAGGATTTTACGGGGCGGCGCATGAGGTTACGGGTTCCTGCACGCTGATCACGGTGGCGGGAAGGAAAGGAATCGTAGATTTCGGCATGGAGCAGGGGAAGGATCTGTTTGAGAACGAGCCTCTGCCGGTTGCGTATGCGGAATTGGATTTCGTGCTGCTTACCCATGCACATATCGACCATTCCGGGATGCTCCCGCTGCTGTATAAAGAAGGATACCGCGGACCGGTCTATGCCAGCGCAGCCACCTGCTCCCTGTGTGAGATCATGCTGCGTGACTGCGCAAACATCCAGGAGACGGAAGCGGAATGGAAAAACCGAAAGGCCAAGCGCAGCGGCGCCTCGGCTTCCGA
>DGVL01000004.1 GCA_002394965.1 Lachnospira sp. UBA4285 | reverse complement strand
GACGCGGCTTTGCTCCGCCTGGAACAGGAAACCGCCTCCTGGACCGGAACTCTGGTCAAAAGTCTGAACCTGGCCGCCGGCTATGCCCTCGTCGGCGAACATCCGGGGATCACGGCTGAAAAGCTCGTCATCGAGGCGGACCACGCCATGTATGCCAGGAAAGCCGCATATTATCGGGAAAGCGGGCATGACAGGAGATCCCGCCGCACGGACCCGAACCGGTCGGACAGGTAATAAAAAGGATTCCCGCCAAAATGGCGGGAAAGAAAGATGTCCATGAGCGAACTATTTCATATTCTTCGGCGCGAATTTATCTATCTCCGTTACTACTCCGAGCTTCAGCTCCGGCAGATCTTCTGGTACTGGGTTCTGGGTATTGCCATCGGCTCCTTCATTTCCGTTTTCGCCAAAGATGGAATCCACAATCTTTTCCGCCGGATGCAGGGGAAAAAATGGGGCGTCTTCGGGATCGTTCCCGCCTGCCTGCTGGGCATCGCCTCACCGCTGTGCATGTATGGGACCATTCCCATTGCCGCGTCCTTTTCCCGACAGGGGATGCGCCATGACTGGCTGGCGGCCTTCATGATGGCTTCGATTCTTCTGAATCCCCAGCTCATCGTCTACAGCGCCGCGCTGGGGCCGGAAGTGCTTACGGTGCGGATCGTCTCCTGCTTTCTCTGCGGCTGCGCCGCAGGCCTGTTGATCTGCATGTTCTATCGGGACAGGAGCTTTTTTGATTTCTCCGGTTTTGAGGAACGCGCCGGTCACGACACGCACCCCAATCTTCTGATCCGCTATCTGCTGAATGTGGGCCGCAACATCCGGGCGACGGGACCGTATTTTCTGTTCGGCGTTCTGCTCTCCGCCCTCTTTCAGCGCTATGTGCCGCAGGAGCGCATGGTCGCGCTGTTCGGCGGCAACGAGGCCTGGGGCGTTCTGATGGCCGCGACCATCGGTGTACCGCTCTATGCCTGCGGCGGCGGGACGATCCCGCTTCTGCGGGAGTGGCTTTGGGAAGGAATGAGCATCGGCAGCGCGGCCGCCTTCATGCTCACCGGTCCGGCCACCAAGATTACGAATCTCGGAGCGCTGAAAATCGTGCTTGGGATGAAGCATTTCCTGCTCTACTGGGCTTTTGTCCTTGTCTTTTCCCTGCTGACCGGCCTCTCGGTCAACCTGATTCTGTAACCCGTATCTGTAAAAAAGGAGGATCCATGCATGAAGAAAACACTTTCTCTGCTGACGGCACTGTGCCTTGTCCTGGGCGTTCTCGCCGGAGGGATGGCGTATGCGGAAGAACCGGAGAAGCCTGTCGTCTATTTTACGGACGACATCTCTCCGGAGGGTCTTGTCGCGGTCTATGAAGCGCTGAACTGGAAGCCCGTCGGCCCCGTGGCGGTAAAGCTTTCCACCGGCGAGCCGCCCTACAGCAACTATCTGCGGCCCGAGCTGATCGCCGACCTGGTGCATCTGGTCGACGGAACGATTGTCGAGTGCAACACGGCCTACGGCGGCTCCCGCGCGGCGACCGCCGAGCATTACCAGGTTGCCGAGGATCACGGCTTCACCGACATCGCAGACTTCCAGATTCTGGATGAATACGGCAGCATGGAGATCCCGGTTACCGGCGGTAAACGCCTGACCGGCGACCTCGTGGGCGAGCACTTTACCGACTACGGCTCCTACATTGTGCTGTCCCATTTCAAGGGTCACGCCATGGCCGGTTACGGCGGCGCGATCAAGAACGCCTCCATCGGTCTGGCTTCCGCCATGGGGAAAGTCCGCATACATTCCGGCGGAACCAGCGACACCCACTGGCATGACGAGCTGCATCTTGAGTTTCTTGAAGCCATGGCCGAGGCCGCCAAGGGTGTCTGCGACTACCTGGGTGATCAGGTGGTCTTCATCAACGTCATGAACCGGATTTCCATTGACTGTGACTGCGACGGCTATCCCGAAGAGCCCGACATCCACGACATCGGCATTCTGGCCTCCACCGATCCGGTCGCGCTGGATCAGGCATGTCTGGATCTTGTATGGGATGCGGACGGAAACGAGAAGCTTCTGCACCGTATTGACGAACTTGCCGGTCTCCATACGCTCGATCACGCCAACGAGATCGGGTTCGGCAGCCGCAGCTATACCCTGGTGGACATCACAAAGGCCGCCGACTAACGCAATGTCCGGCCGGTCTGAAGGTCATAGGTCCGGATGAAGCGATCCATCTCGATCCCTTCGTCCAGATACCGGCGCAGAATCTCTCCGCAGGCATGGCTGTCGCTGCCGGCATGGTGGTGATCCAGCGCAATGCCAAGGCACTCGCACATGGTGTTGAGCCGGTGGTTTTCCGTCTCCGGATGCATCTGCCGGCTCATGCGCACCGTACAGGCGTACTTCACCCTTGTCTGCCAGGGAATGTCATAGGCGCGGAGGCACTTGGCCAGCACCCCCAGGTCGAAGGTGGCGTTGTGTGCCACAAGGACGGCATTCGAGAACATCGGTTCCAGCTTTGCCCAGATTTCCGGGAAGGTCGGCTCCGCCTCCACGGCCGACGGCGTGATCCCGGTGAGCTGGATGTTAAAGGGGTCGAAACGCGTCTCGGGGTTGACGAGGGTATAGAACTCCTCCGCGATTTCTCCGTCCTCGATCACGGTGACGCCGATGGCGCTCATGCGGTCGTTCCGGCTGTTCGGCGTTTCCACGTCAAAGGCCGCATAGCGTCCGCCGGGGCTGACGCGGGTAAAGCGCCGGAAGACGTATCCGTCCCGCTCCACGGTCTCCAGCCACATCTGCGCGGGGCGCACCCAGAGCCCGTGTGCTCCGTAGAGGGCGCGATACACCACCATCGGCTCCTCGGTCTCGGAGTGCTGCGCAATGTCCAGTACTTCGTATTCCTTTCCCTTAAAGTGCCGGTAGCGCCCCGGCAGAATCTGTCTCTTTGCTTCTTCCAGCGTCATATTGTCTTCATGCCCGGTCTTGCGACCGGGCTTTCCTTTCTCCTTTGTTCAGGCGCCCCTGTCATCCGTGACCAGATCTGCCGTGGTGAGCTCCGCCGCCCGGATCAGGTCTTGCGGACTCAGCTCCACCTGGGCCCCGACCTTTCCGGCACTGACACAGACCGTGTCGAACAGCTCCGCCGTCTCGTCCAGAAAAGACGGAAACGGCTTCTTCATGCCGATCGGGGAACAGCCGCCGTGGATGTAACCGGTCAGCGGAAGCAGCTCCTTCTGCTTGATCATGACGATGGCCTTCTCGCCGGAGACCTTTGCCGCCTTCTTCAGGTCGAGCTCCTCCCGCACCGGGATGACAAACACATAGTGCTGTCCGCTCTTTCCCTCCGTCACCAGCGTCTTGAACACCCGGTCGATCTCCTCCCCCAGGAGCCGGGCGACCTCTACGCCGCTGAGACTTGCGTCCTCTTCATAAAAGTGGCTGACATACGGGATCTTCAGGCTGTCCAGGACCCGCATCACGTTTGTTTTTCCGGTATTCTTCATCGCGCTTCTCCCCCTCCCGTCCTCGCTGTTTCACCGGACGTTGATCGTCTTTCGCCGTATTCTATCATCCGGCCGACCGTCTGACAAGGGCAAGATTGTTCCCCCTCACACCGCCGGCCCGTCCCTATTTGCAAAAGAGCGAAGCCGCCCGGAAGACCTCCGGTCGCTTCGCTCTTTCACTGTTCTTGATTCTTTTGTCTCTGTCAGGCGGGGCCCGGCTCCGGATTATTCACCGGCCAGCCTTCTGTACTTAGCATAGCGGCGGGCGGTAAACTCCTCCGCCTCGGCGAAGAGCT
>DGVL01000061.1 GCA_002394965.1 Lachnospira sp. UBA4285 | reverse complement strand
CCATATTAAACTTTGAATAATCAGAGACCTGTAATGTATCATAGCAGGGATACAGAAGCACTTCTCCGTTGAGCATCTTCAGTTCTTCGGCATATTCCTCGAATTTCTTCTTATATGCTTTTATATAGTATTCTTTCGTCGCATTCATGCTGACGAACATACCGACGTTCACTTTCCCGGTAAAGTAATTGCTGTAGTCATCATATGAAAGTGCGCAGAAATGGAGGCGTTCCAGCAGTTCAAAGTACCGGCTCGCCGGCCTACCGAGATATATAGCTGTTCCGATCAGAAGTGTATCAGCCTTGAATATCTCATCAATGATCGGAGAAAGGTCATCCTTCCAGTAGCAGTGGCATCTCTCCACACCTTTCCTCTTGCACAGCATGCAGCTTCGGCATCCGGTGAAGGTCAGATCATACAGATCTTTGTATTCAACTTCTGATCCGGCATCTCTGGCTCCCTCGGCGGCAGCTTTCAACAGTCTGGCTGTATTCCATCCCTTCCGGGGACTTGCGTTCAGTACAATAGTTTTCATCAATGCCTCTTTTCACAACAAGCTCTGCTCTCCGGCACATTACACTTCCTATGCCTTTATATACCATATTCTGAACTCTGTCGAGTCAAAAAGGCATCATGCCGCTGCCGGTCTATGCGATTCTGTACCTGTCTCGCCCGCCAGCTCAAATCCACGCTTGGCCGCGAAGACAGCGATGATCTCATTGATCACAGCCGCTGCCGCGATCGTACCTTTGACAATGGCCGCAAGATCAGGCCGGGTATCCTCGAGAACGCCGCACACAATACCCGTGAAGACAAGCGATACACCCGAGTGTGGAAGCAGCGTGAGCCCCAGATACTTCTTCACCGTCTCCGGCATCTTCATGATCGTCGCACCGGTTCTGGCGCCGAAGTACTTACCGGCGGCCCGCGCACCGATATAGAGGAAGGTATAAGCGCCCGCTCCCAGTATCAGATGAAAGTCAAGCGGAGCGCCCAGATCAACAATAGCAGCTAACAGACTGACGGCCAGAACCGGATGAAAATAGTCTGTCACGACCATAAGCTTTTCCACCGGAATCATATTGGAGAATACCGCCGAAAAGGATACGCCCATCAGCATATAATTCAGAGAGATCCCCGTGAAGACATACCGGTTGAAGAGCAGGCCGATCCCCGCAGTCACGGTGATGCCAGACAGCAGCGCCGCAAGCACAGCGGCCCGGCCGCTTTTTTTCTGCAGCACTTTTCCTGCCGCAAATCCAGGCAGAAGTCCGATGCCGATCGGCAGTACGATCATTACCGGAATCATGTACAGCGGTACAGCGCCACCGGAAACCCGGCTGGCGATATAAGAGTCCACCAGGAAGAAAACCACGATCCCGACCACATCGTCGAGCACCGCCATCGGAAGCAGCGTATCGGTCACCGGTCCCTTCGTGTGAAATTCCTGTACGATGGAAAGCGCCGGGGCCGGAGCTGTCGCCAGTGCGATGCCTCCGAACGCCAGCGCCAGGTAAAGCGGAACTCCTTCCAGCAAAAACACAACAGAAAACACCAGGCTGACAACTGCAAATGTTCCAAGCGACTGGGTCAGTGTTGTAACCACCAGTGCTCTGCCATAAGACTTAATCTTCTTCCAGATCAGCTCTGTCCCCAGCATCAGACCAAATGCACACTGCATCCAGGTGGTCGTCATCTTGTACCATCCGGCGTCAAGTGTCGCCTGCGGCAGCAGGCCAAGCGCATGGGGACCAAGAAACATTCCCGCGACCAGCCATCCCAGAATCGCCGGCATTTTTAATTTTGTGATTAGTCGTCCGGTGAGCCAGGCCACCGCCAGACTCAGGATCCAGCACAGCAGCATCAACATCTGTCGTTCTCCCTTTCCAACACGCCGTAGAAGAATACCGTGATCATCTTGCGGCAATATGCCTCTCTTCTCTTCATTTTTTCCGCATCGTCCGGCTGGTTCAGATTCTCGGTATTCCACATCTCTTCCAGCATCCGGAACATCTGCACCGCCTCTTCGCGTGTGATGTCACGCCGGATATTCTTTCCTGCAAAAGCACGTCGGATGACTTCGCGGTTAATCTCGTCCAACTGTGCGCGCAGCGCAAGGACTTTCCTTTGCAGGACAGGATCCGGAACTGCCTGACAGCGGCAGAACAGAATGCCGGAATCCGGGTGTTCCCGGAAATACTGCATTCTCGCATCAAAATAGGCGTCTATCTGACTGTCCGGGCGCGCCTTCGATGTCTTAAGTCCTCGCCGGATGCCGGCGGTCAGCCCTCGCAGGCTTTCCTGCACGCACGCCAGGTACAGAGCTTCCTTTGAGGAAAAGTAGTGATACAGATTCCCTTTGGAGATGCCGCCGTCCTGACAGATCACGTTCATGGATGCCGCCTCGTAGCCGTGCATGGCGAACTCCCGCGTCGCCGCTCTCAGGATCTTTTCCTGTGCCGCCGCACTCTTTTCCAACTGTTTCATAGAACAAACCTCATTTTGATCGACCTGTTACGCCGGGAAGTACTGCGCGAGCAATATAAGTTACGTACTGGTAAAATCCGGCTGTAATTATAGACCACATGGTCTATATTAGTGCAAAACTGCCGGCGTGTCCACTATCGCACTTTCTTTCGGAATCGTCGTACAGGTTCTGACCTTCCCGGCCTTACCGTTACACGCATTGCAGACATCATACACGGCAATCACTTGTAAAAATCGAAACTAAATCAATTTTCTTGTTTTCAAAACCTGCATCAGACCGGCGCATCCATCTCTGATATCGCGCCAGGCCGCTTCAAAGTCGCGTGTGTACCAGGGATCGGCAATCTCTCCGCCGCGCGCTGTAAAATCAGTGAGAAGGCAGATCTTACCGTCCGGGTCACCTCCCGCTATGCGGCGCATCTCGCGGAGATTTTCCCGGTCCATGCCGATCAGGAAATCGAATTGACGGTAATCTTCTCTTGTCATCTGTCTGGCACGCTTCTCCTCACAGCCGAGATCATTATCAGGCGTTCCGATTCCGTGTTCAGCCAGCATGCTTCTGGCCGGCAGATAGATGGGATTTCCCTCTCCATGCCAGATTTCTTCTGTCGAAGTTGCAGCAGACGCGATCACAAGCCGGTTGTCCAGGTGTTCCCTGCGCGCCATATCTTTCAGAATAGCCTCCGCCATCGGACTCCGGCAGATGTTGCCGTGACAAATAAATAAAATTTTTATCATGCTTGTTTTTGCCAGCTTATGCCGCGCTTTATCAACATTGGATTTAAGCGGTTTCACCATTTTTTCTTCCTGTCCTATTCCCCAGCCGACTTCCTGCGCTGCCTTCTGCGCGAGTTCCCCTCGCTCATGCTGACCTCTTTCTTCATGCGCTTCAGCTCCTAATCGGCATCGATCAGCCCAAGATGCGTGTAGGTGTTCAGGGTGACCTTCGGCATCTGCACCCGATAGATCTTGTATATTTGATGGTACGTCTGTCCAGATCAATATCCTGAATGGATGAATAGCCCCTGTGGTCCTCCTGCTGAAGCTTCACAAGCCAGGCCTTGGCATCCATGGTTCTCACTTTATCAATACGACGTGACCCGAATGGGTCATTGTATAGGACTTTGAGAACTGTTTTGTAACCGGCTCTTGTCGCAAAATCCGGTTCTTCTTATCCCGCCGTTTTGCACTCATCGCCTTCCCTCCTTCGCAGGAGAGCCTATCGTTACGACATGGAGAGTATACAGTAAATCATTCTCCCATATCAAACTTCTGAACTCCTGTCAATAAAATTCTCGAACTTTTTTCGTTTAATCAGTACCTTCACTCTGACGTGCAGAATGAAGTCATTATTTTCGTGCATCTGGACGAGGCTTCTGATCTTTTTCTGCCCAATCCCGAAGTATCGGATCACTTTTTGCTTATCGATTGTTCTGATCTGTTCAAGCTGAACCACAGACAAAACATGGTTATGACCGATCCCGCCAATGTTTACGTGCGTCGGCTGACCGGTATTCTTTTCGATCCTGGATGTGATCGGTGCGATGATCAGGGTAGAACTGTGCCGGTTACCGATATGGTTCTGTAGAACGATGACCGGCCTCTTGCCTCCCTGCTCGGATCCCTTATAAGAAGCGACTGCCTCTTTTAGAGCCTTG
>DGVL01000042.1 GCA_002394965.1 Lachnospira sp. UBA4285 | reverse complement strand
CGCCGAAGGGCTCGATCTCCGTCGGATGGTTGTGCGTCTCGTTCTTGAAGTTGACCAGCCACTCCTCTTCCTTCCCGTCGATCTTGACCGGGACGACAATCGAGCAGGCGTTGATCTCGTTGCTCTTCTCCTGATCGGTGAGCCTGCCTTCGCGCTTCAGCTTCTTCGTGGCCAGCGTCGCCATGTCCATAAGGCAGACAAACTTGTCGTTGCGGCCCGCATACTGTTCTTTAAAATCTGCCAGATACTGGCGGAACGCCGCCTCGATCGCCTCGCGGTAATCGCCCTCGTCAAACTTCACGTCGGTCAGCTCGGTGGAGAATGTCGTATGCCGGCAGTGATCAGACCAGTATGTATCCAGAACGCGGATCTCCGTCATGGACGGATCTCTCTTCTCCTCATCCCGGAAATAGTCCTGAATGAACTGAAAATCCCGGAAAGTCATGGCAAGTGAAAGAGAGTCATACAGCTCTTTAAGCTTCTCCTCATCCATGTCCTTGAACCCGTCAAAGATTTTCACGTCTGCAGGGATCTTGTACACGGTCTTAAGTGTTTCCGGGAGCCTGAAGGAAGCCTCGCGGGAATCCACCGGATTGATGCACAGGTTCCTGATCTTATCCCGGTCATCCTCCGTGAGACTGCCGCTGATACAGTAGATAACCGCTGTGCGGATCGTCGGCGCCGCCTGTGGCTCGATGAACTTCACGCACTGAACGGCAGAATCGGCGCGCTGATCGAACTGTCCCGGAAGGAATTCGACGCCGAAGCAGAAATCGCTGTCGTCATGCGGAAACTCCGTCTCATATACGTCATCAACCGGCGGCTCCGAGAATACGCCGTCCAGAGCCTGTCGGTACGTCTTCTCCGAGAGATTCTCGATATCATACCGGATCAGCTCGCGGACTTTCGTCACACCTTCAATTCCCAGATATCCGGCGATCTCCTCGCCAAGCTGTCTGGCCTTGACGGCATACGGCTCTTTCTTTTCGACATACACTCTTCGAACATCGCTCATGTTTGATTCCTGCCTTTCGGTATAGTCGCAGATATTAACAGAACAAGAATAGCACAGCTTGGGTGCATTCTCAAATAGTAGCAGTGGTTTCTCTGATAGGAATTTGCAGCTGCGGCCGGGCGGCAGGAGTCATTTCTCCCCGCCGGCTTTTTCATCTCCCCAGAATTTCTCAAGTTCCTTCCCGATGCTCCGCACATCCACGCAGCTCACCCGGTCCCACTCCCTCGGGAACAGCGCCCGGTAACGGGAACCTGTGAAGCGCCGGTCCAGGAGCACAATCACGCCCCGGTCATCTGCCGTGCGGATCACCCGGCCGGCCGCCTGAAGCACATTGTTCATGCCGGGGTACGTGTACGCATAATGAAAACCGTCCCGGCCCCGCTCATCAAAATACTGGCGCAGGAGTTCATTCTCCATGGAGATGCCGGGAAGGCCGGTGCCGACGATGATGGCGCCGATCAGGCTCTCGTGCTTCAGATCAATGCCCTCTGCAAATGCGCCGCCCATGACGCAGAAACCGATCCGCGTGCGGCCGTCCGGATGGCGGAATGCCGAGAGAAATTCCTCCCGGTCCGCCTCACGCATATCTTTTTCCTGAAGCAGCAGCGTGTCATCCGGACACAGACGGCCGTAATGTTCTGCCACCGCCGACAGGAACGCATACGACGGGAAATACACCAAGTAATGCCCCGCCTTCGCGCGCACCGTTTCCCGAATATACCCGGCGATCCGCTCAAAGGTCGCCTGCGAGCGCTCGCGGTACAGCGAACTCACGTCGGTTGCCAGGAAGATATGCCTCGCGTCAGACGGGAACACGCTGTGCGCATACACAGCGTCGTCGTCCGGATTCCCTGTCAGCATTTCCTTGAAATACTGCACCGGCAGGAGCGTCGCCGAGAACAGGACCGAAGCGCGCGCCAGATCCATCCGCCGGGTCAGCTGCGAGGAAGGATCGACACAGAATGCGTGGAAGACGGTCCCGCCGTCGCCTTTGACCGTGTACAGCAGATATCCTGTATCAAATCCAGGCGCCATGCCGGCGAAATGGTGTACCGCAAAGAAAAACTGCAGAATACCGTCGCGCTTATCAAACTGCCGGTGCTGGCTCAGATACGCAAGCAGCGCCCCGTCGAGTTCCAGTACAAGATCGGAAAGTTCAGCCACCGCCTGCTCCCCCGCACGCACGGTCCCGTCTTTTTGAGCGTCCGCCTCATGCCCGGCAGCAAGCAGCCAGGCGTTGACATCGCCAAGGGCGCGCACGGCGCGGCCAGATCCGGGCTGTACCTTTAAAATCCTGCGGGCGGCAAGAACCTCCTCTTTTGAAAGCACTGCCGAGTACATGCCGCGGGCGCGCTCCACGAGATTGTGTGCCTCGTCGATAAGGAAGATGCTGCTGCCGGAAATCTCCGTGAAGAATCTGGAAAGCGCAGCCTCCGGGTCAAAGCCGTAATTGTAGTCTCCGATGATGCCATCCGACCAGTCCGCCGCCTCCATGGAAAGCTCGTACGGGCAGACCGTATGCTTCTTCGCATACGAAAGCAGGGTCTGACGGGCAATACTCTCCTCGTGCCCCAGAAGATCAAACAGGGCTTCATTGATTCTGTCAAAGTGACCCTTCGCGTACGGGCAGATATCCGGATTGCAGTCCGATTCGGTCTGCGGGCATATTTTATCCTTTGCCGTAAGACTGACCGTGCGGAAGTGCAGGCCTCCGCCGCGCAGGATGGCAAATGCCTCCTCCGCCACCGTGCGGGTAATGGTCTTCGCGGTCAGATAGAAGATCCGCTCCGCCTGCCCCTGCCCGATGGACTGAACCGCCGGATAGATGGTGGCCAGCGTCTTGCCCGTCCCGGTCGGAGCCTGAATGAACAGGTTCTTCCCGGCTTTTATGTAGCGGTACACACAGATGACGAGGTCCCTTTGCCCCTCGCGGTACGGATATGGAAACGGCAGGTCCTGTATAGAAGCCTGCCGCAGTATTCTCTGCCGAATGCCGAAATCTGTCCACGCCTTGAAGCGATGGAGCAGATCCTCAAGCCAGCCGGTCAGTTCCTGTTCTGAGTAATCGGATTCAAACCGCCTGATGTGCATGGTCTGTGGCTCGACGTATGTCATCTGAACCCGGATGGCCGCGAGATGCTCCCGATCCGCTATCACCGCCGCGTAGACCTTGGCCTGCGCCAGATGCACTTCTTCCGGTCCTTCCATCTTCAGAACATCCCGGTTCACCGTCTTGATCTCATCGACCATGAAGCCTTTCTCGTCCTGAATCACGCCGTCGGCTCTTCCTTCCAGAATCAGCCGGTAGGAAAGCGGTTCCGTCTCCGTCTCTTCCGGTTCTGCAGGCAGAGCGCATGCGAGCTGCCTCTCCAGTTTCACCGGAACTTCCGGCGTATACAGCCCCTTCGCCTCTTTCTGCAGTCTGCGGTGAATCCTGGCGCCCAGCTGCATGCGGGTCACATCCAGGATTCCGGTGGTCTCGCGCGCATCAATGTCGCCGGACCTGCACATAAATTCCACCAGCTGCCGCACGGACAGCCGGACTTGTGTATCTGAGATCCGTATCATTTCTGTGAAGTCGTCTCGTCGATGTCAAGCGTCTCCATCCCGTCGTCCTCTGACATGATCCGGCTCACGCCGTCCGCCAGCGTCTTCTCGTCCGGCTCAAGGCTCCGGTACGGCACCTGGCCGGCGTCCGGCATCAGGTCATCCTCTTCGCCGTCGTCCGGGCCGCCCGCCAGGATATCATCATCCAGATCCTCAAACTCGTCGGGGTCTTCGTCTTCCAGCCCCCGCGTCTGACTTCCGGACACACTTCCTTTCGGGCCATCCGTGCCATCATCCGGCCCGTCAGCATGCGTCCAGCCGTCCTTGTCACCGTCTCCGCCCTGCGGACCGGATTTTCCGCGGATAAGGAATACGATCATAAGTACCAGAAGCAGCAGCACAACAAGCGCCAGCACGCACGCCAGTCCCTTCCAACGATAGTCGACGGTCTTCTCCGCCGACTTGTCCGCTGCATCCGCCGTCGTCACCTGGCGGGTCGGGCTGGCCGGCGAGAGCAGCTGGGCCGGGATCGCCTGAATACTGCCGTCCGAAGCCTGGTAGCTGTACCAGCCGACGCCCGCAAAGTCTGTATCATCATCGGATGCCGGGCGGCCGTAGAAAATCACCAGGCCGCTGCTGTTCTGATATGCCGTGTAGTCACTGCCGCCGATGGTGACCGTGACCGGCGAAAAGCCGGATGGAACGGCCGTGCCTGCCGGGAGCTCCAGAATGTCGAAGGTTCTCTCCGGACTCACAACGATGCCAAGCACGGTTACCGTCGGAACGGTTTCTGTCTGCTGCTCGCTGGTCTCCTCCGTCGTCTCTGTCGTCGCTGCCTGGGTTGTCGTCTCCCCTGCGCCTCTGCGCACATGGACGACATACTCCGCCGTGGCGCCATTTTCCGCGGTGACGGTGATGGTCACCGTGTTGTCGCCCACCACAAGCGCCGTGTCCGACACGCTGACGCGCGAAGTGCCGGAGGCAGGCACCGCGCTGACCTGAAGCTGGTCCGTGTCCGAGGAGACATCGACCGAATAGCTGTGCGTGTCAGTAGAAAAGCCTATCGATCCGGGATATACATCAAGCGAGGAGAGCGACGTGTTGCCATCGAGCACGGCAGCAGATCCGGAACTGCCCGAATCCTGGTTTCCGGAGTCTTCGCTTCCGGAGCCGGAACCTGCGCTGCCGGAGTCAGAACTTCCGGATCCTGCGGAGCCGGAGTTCCCGGAATCCGCGCTGCCAGAACCGGAGTTCCCGGAGTCTGCACTGCCGGAATTGCCGGAGTTCCCCGAGCCGCCCGCGACCTTGCCGGTGACCGTGCCGGAGGCAGCGGAGACCGCCATCACATCTTCATCATCCGATATAAACTGCGCAGAAGAAGAAGCGACGGAGACAGGAGAAGAACCGGCTCCGACCACATTGAAAGTGAGCGAAAATGTCTTGTCCGTATACGTGGAGATGTCCGCTATGTGCGCCGACGAGCCGCCGCTTCCGTCTGCCGGGGACAGTACGGACGGATCAAAGTTGACCTCAAAGTCCGTTCCGGACACCGTGCCGCTGCCAGCCGATACGCTGATGTCCACCGTCACCTGGCTGCCCACTTCACCGGAAGCGGAAGAAACGCTCACATTCACGGATCCGGCCGCCATGGCAGTCTTCGGTGAAGTAAAAAGCAGGCACAGCCCTGCTAGAAGAGAAAACAGCCAAATCTGAATCCTGTGTCCTCTTCTGACCTTTTCTTCAAACATACAGTACCCTCATACCTTTCACGGTTCAATCGTCTTGGTGCCGAGCAGATAATTCTTGATGCGCACGGCGTCCGCGATGGTAACCTGTCCGTCGGAGTTGGCGTCTGCTGCCAGTGCCTCGCTGCCGTCAAGCGACCGCGTCCCGAGCAGATAATTCTTGATGCGCACAGCGTCCGCGATGGAAATCTGCCCGTCCCCATTCGCATCTCCCCGGATCCAGTCCTGTCCCGCAGACGAACTGTCTCCGGTCGTCTCCGCTGCACCGCCGCCGTTTGAGCCGTCCGGCTTGCGGGTGACCGTCAGAGTGTATGCATTGGTCGTGCCATTTTCTGCCGTCACGGTGATCGTAAATGTATTGGTACCCGTCGAAAGCGCAAACGTGCCGAGGCCGCTGACACTGGCCGAAGATACCGGAACCGTGCCGTCGATCGTGATGGAAGCCGTGTCGCTGGGAACGATCAGTGAGTACGAATTCGTATACATGGAAAATGTCGGCGTCAGCGACCATCCGGAGACCGTAAGGCTTGTCAGACAGTTGGCCGGATTGCCGTCACCCGTTGGCATCGGGCACGCCGGGGAAGGCATGTCATCGTACACCGGAATCGTGAATTCCAGCGCCGTGCTCTGCTTCATGGTCTCGGTGTACGCCTTTGAGGCGCTCACCGCCTCGGAGTACGGCGCCTGGATGTTCTGCATGTACTGGTGCCAGTAGCCGTCCAGATCGAATTTCTCGTAGTAGAGCGTGTCCTGCCCGACAGAGATATAGTTCTTGCCAAGCCGGATGGCGCCGCCGATGATGGAGCGCATGCGCGTGTTCCACGGAAGCAGAAAACTCTCGTTGGTCGACTGCGCGTAGATCAGGCCGTTCTCAATAGCCGTGTGGCTGGACGTGGTCGAGGCGCCCCAGTTGTAGTAGTTGTAATACCCCTCATAGCCGGCGAGCGTCCCCGAGATGCTGTCCGAGCCGGAGACACCGATCTCCTGGCGGATCCTGGAAGCCAGATGATACGGGCTGACGCCGGAGACCTGGCCGGCGTACATCAGGGCTTCCGGATAGGTATAATACGTCCCCTTGTAGTAGAGATTGTCAGAAGACCCGTCCATGAACGTCCCGCTGATGATGCTCGCGACGCCGCTCTCCGTCTCCGTTCCGGAATACGACAGGCGCTGGAATGCGAAGATGTGCGTACTGTCCAGATAGTTCCGGGGGTCCATGAAATATTCCGTGATCTCATCCGATGCCTGAACCCACGAACTGCCGTCCAGACCGTACCATGTTCCGGTGGAATAGTTGAACGCGCGGGTACTGGCGCTCTTCCAGGATGAGATGGCTGTTTTGCTCACCAGATTCTTGCGGTATCCGTTGGCACTCTCCTTTTCACCCGCCGTGGCACTGTCCCAGCTGATGCCGAGATGATCCGCCTTGAAGATCCAAAGCGGATACTGCTCATGGATCTCGCGAAGTGCTTCTTTGTAATCTTCCGGAAAGCCTTCCGCCGCCAGGCTCTGTTCAAAAGCGTCATCGGCAGCGACACTCGCGCCGGTGAGTGCCGGGATGACCGACGCAAAAAGCGCCGTCAGGCAGGTGCCGGCAAGCAGGACGGCGCCCGCGCGGCGCACCTTCCCGGTTAACAGGTTTCGTATTTTCATGGCTTTTCCACTCTTGATGCGAGACTTTTGATTTTCGATAAACTGTCGCTTCTATACAATAACACAAAAAGCGAAAAGAAAAAGAAAAACCGCACAATAAATCCTTACAAATTTGTTGCAAATTTATTGCGCGGAATATACAATAGCTGCCATGAAGGGTGACTTTTGCATGGGGAGGGTCGGCAGAAATGCCGGCTCTTTTATTTTTTGCTTATCCTCTCACCCGGCGATTTCGTCGATTTTCTCCAGTTCTTCTTTCGTGAAGCCGGCATGTTCCGTAAATCTGCAGTTGTCCAGAATCTGTTCCGGCCTTGAGGCGCCGATGATGACAGAGCAGACATCGGAATCCTTCTCGACCCACGCCAGCGCCATCTCGGCGAGCGTCTCGCCGCGCTCAGATGCCAGATCGTTTAATGCGCGGATCTTCGAGAGCCTGTCGTCTGTCAGGTCAGATGCATGCAGGAAGCGATGATCTCTTGCGACACGGCTGTCAGACGGGATGCCGTTTAAATAGCGGTTCGTGAGCAGGCCCTGAGCCAGCGGACTGAATGCGATGATGCCGATCCCTTCTTTCGCGCAGTACTCCTTCGTGCCGTCTTTCTCGATTGTGCGGTCAAAAATCGAGTAGCGGCGCTGGTTGACGATGAGCGGAAGATGCATCTGTCTTGCCATGTGCAGCGCGGCCTGCGTCTGTTCTTTGTTGTAGTTGGAGATCCCAGCATACAGGATCTTGCCGCTGTCCACGAGCGTCTTCAGCGCGCCCAGCGTCTCCTCAAGAGGCGTGTCAGGGTCCGGCCTGTGGTGATAGAACACGTCGAGGTAATCCAGCCCCAGGCGCTTAAGCGACTGATCGCAGCTGGCGATGAGATATTTGCGGCTGCCCCAGTTTCCATACGGCCCCGGCCACATGTCGTACCCCGCCTTGCTCGTTACGATAAGCTCATCGCGGTACGCCCCGAAGTCCTGGGCGAGGATCTTTCCGCAGTTGCGCTCTGCCGCGCCATTTTCCGGCCCGTAGTTGTTGGCCAGGTCAAACTGCGTGATGCCACGGTCAAATGCCGTCCGCATCATGGCCCGCATATTCTCAAAGTCACTGCCGTCGCCGAAATTGTGCCAGAACCCCAGCGAGACCGCCGGGAATTTCAGTCCGCTCTTCCCGACGCAGTTGTATTTCATCTTCCCGTAGCGGTCTCCATCCGCCACATACTTTTCCGAAAGCTCTGACATACAAATCTCCTCTCAAAACTCAGAATGAAACCGCTCAGTAAAGGCAGGCGCTTTCTGCGCCGCCCGCCCCTTCTCACGCATTCTTCCCGAACTCGGACAACTGCAGCCCCTTGTTGCGGTCCAGCACCATCTGCGGACTCCACGCGTTGACGAAGAGCAGCAGCGGGCGGCCTTTGAGATCCTCGACGATGCGCATGTCCGTCGTGCCGACGATTTTTTCCGGCGGGAAGTCCTGCGGATTCTCGATCCAGCGGATGTACTCGTAGGGAAGCTGGTCAAGCGCGATGTCGACGTTGTATTCATTCTTCAGGCGGAACTGCAGGACGTCAAGCTGCAGGACGCCGACCACGCCGACCACGATCTCTTCCATGCCGGTGTTGCGGTCGCGGAAGATCTGGATCGCGCCCTCCTGGGCGATCTGGCTGATGCCCTTGACGAACTGCTTGCGCTTCATCGTGTCCGCCTGACGCACGCGCGCGAAGTGCTCCGGCGCGAAGGTCGGAATGCCCTCGAAGACGAACTTCTCGTCGGACTCGCAGATCGTGTCGCCGATGGAGAAGAT
>DGVL01000036.1 GCA_002394965.1 Lachnospira sp. UBA4285 | reverse complement strand
CGTTGTGCCCGCCGATATTGTAGATCTCGCCGACGGTCCCCCTGCGGATGATGAGGTCGATGGCCTTGCAGTGATCTTCCACATAGAGCCAGTCGCGCACGTTCAGCCCTTCCCCGTAGACCGGCAGCGGCTTGTCAGCCAGAGCATTGGCGATCATGAGCGGAATCAGTTTCTCCGGGAACTGATATGGACCGTAGTTGTTCGAGCAGCGGCTGATGGTGACCGGAAGTCCGTACGTCCTGTGGTACGCCCCGACAAGCAGGTCCGCCGATGCCTTGGATGTCGAATAGGGGCTTGACGTGTGAATCGGCGTGTCCTCGTGGAAGAACAGATCCGGCCGGTCAAGCGGCAGATCACCGTACACCTCGTCAGTCGAGACCTGGTGATACCGCTTGATGCCGTACTTGCGGCACGCATCCATCAGCACAGACGTGCCGATGATGTTGGTCTCCAGAAAGATGGTCGGATTCTCAATCGAGCGGTCCACGTGCGACTCCGCCGCAAAGTTCACGACGATATCCGGCTTTTCCTCCTCGAACAGCCTGTAGACGCCATCCCTGTCCCGGATGTCGAGCTTCACGAACCGGAATCCCGGGTCATCCAGCACACTCTTCAGTGTCTCCAGATTGCCGGCATAGGTCAGCGAATCCACGCAGATGATCTGGTCCTCCGGATGCTCCTTTCTCTCGTAAAACACAAAATTGCTGCCGATGAATCCGGCGCCGCCTGTCACAATAATCTTCATATACAACCTCCAGATATGGTTCTATTTCTTCAGTGGCTCTGCCTTGAGTGTTTGCTTGCGCATCGTGCAACGGGAACTTATTTTTTCCTGATTCTCGTTGCGCTTTCAGCGGTTCGGGAACCGATGGTGCAACGAATTTGCTCTTGCATCTCATTCCCGTTGCACTTTTCTGCCGGCTCCGCCAGAAGCTGCAACGGAAACAAGCTATTTTTTTAATCCCGTTGCAGCTTTCGCAGAATTCACCTCTGAAGTGCAACGAAAACAAGCTAATTCTGAAGTTCCGCTGCAGCCTCCGGAAAATCACGCCTGAATGTGCAACGATATCAAGTTTGTTCTTCATTTTCGTTGCAGCCGCAGAAAAGAACGATCCTGCCAGGCAGGCAATACACCTTTCAGCCAATGAGCCCCTGAATATTTCTTCCCTTCGTCCGCATTGTATAAGGTGACGTAACGTCACTGTCAAGAAGAATATTAAGATTACTAAAAAAACATCCGGTGTTTACATCAGATACTCACGGATTACCGCCTGGAATTTCTGTACGCAAGACTTTTGCGCTGTAATTTTCAGAAGACGTGGTAGAATAAGGGCGGTTTACCGAGAAAACAGCCCAGAATGGAGGAATTCTATGACCAATGCAAATGAACTAGCTCGCTCTGTTAAAGATTATGTGATCCAGTACCGCCGCGCAGTGCACCAGCACCCGGAACTTTCCATGAAGGAATTCAAGACGACGGACCGGATCTGCGAAGAGCTCGACAAAATGGGAGTTTCCTACAAGCGCATGGAGCCGACCGGCGTTCTGGCTGAGATCAAAGGCGGCAAAGGGGCCGGGAAGACCGTCCTTCTGCGCGGCGACATCGATGCCCTGCCGATCCAGGAGGATACGGGTCTGCCATTCTCCAGCGAGAATGCCGGCTGTATGCACGCCTGCGGCCACGATACGCACAACGCCATGCTCATGGGAGCGGTGAAGTGCATCAATGAGATTAAAGATTCCTTCGCGGGCACGGTAAAGTTCATCTTCCAGCCTGCAGAGGAGACCGGGGAAGGTGCCCGGGCGATGATAAAGCAGGGTGTACTGGAAGGGGTCGACTACATGTTCGGGACCCACATCTCTTCTGCTCTCAAGAGCGGTCAGATCGCAACCATCGACGGCGCCATGCACGCCTCCGCCTTCTGGTTCAAGATCAAAGTCACCGGTCACCAGGCGCACGGCGCCGACCCTGTGCACGGCATTGATGCCGCCGTCGCCGGCTCTGCCGTCGTCATGGCACTGCAGGACATGGTAGCCCGCGAATACGATCCGTTCGCGCCCATGGTCGTGACCGTCGGCGATATCCAGTGTCCCGGCCGCTTTAACATCATTCCCGGAGAATACCGCATGGAGGGTACCATCCGCACCTTCTCACGCGAAATCAACAAAACTCTGGAAGCAACTTTAAACCGAATCGCCGGAAGCGTGGCGCAGGCGTACCGCTGCAAGGCCGATGTCGAGATCCACGAGGTCGCAGAAGTCAACATCAACGATCATGACGCCTACGTGATCGGCCGGGCAGCCGCAGAAAAAGTAGCGCCGGGCCATGTGGAAAAGGCTGTTCCGACGATGGGCGGCGAGGATTTCGCGTACTACACCCCGTACGTCAAGACCTGCTTCTTCACGCTGGGAGCAGAACTGCCGGACAAGGACGGGAACGTATATTCGCATCATACACCGAAAGTTCTGTTTGATGAGAACGCGCTGGAGACCGGTGTCGCTCTCTATGTCCAGTGTGCGCTGGACGGCCTGGGCGCATAAAGTTCAGGCAGGATACGTCAACACTTTGCCATTTTCGTGGCTGCTGCACTTCCCGTTTTTTTCCGCAGGAAAGTGCAGCAGCCTTTTTTCACGCTCAGCCTGCAGCTGTCCGCTGCAGCAAAGCCGGGTCGTCCGGTCACTTTTTTCCGATAAACACCCCGGCGTCCTTGGTGATGTGGAATCCGCCTTTCACTTTCCCCATGACGAACTCCCGGAACTCCCGGTACCGGTCCAGCAGCAGCCGGTTCTGATTGCCGTGGCAGGACAGAATATACGCAATGAGCGGCTCCGCCTCCGAGATCTCAATCGCGTCCTCGTACCGCCGGCAGGTGACGTCCTTGAAACAGTTCGCCATCAGGCCGGCGCCGTTATCCAGTCCGAACTTTTCATACAGATGGTCGGCTGACAGGACGATCGCAGGGTCAAATTCCTGCACCAGTCCGGTCACTTCGCGCATGTGCGACTTGCCGTATGTGGCGGCAACGACCCGTCCGCCCGGGGCGAGCACGCGGGCGATTTCCCTCAGGGCACGCGGCACATCATCGCAGTAGAAGAGCACATGATCGGCTATCACAAGATCAAAGCTTCCGGCCTCCTCCGGGATGTCCTGCACGTCAGAGACGCGAAACGAAAAGCGCGGATCACTCCCGAGTTCTCTCTGCACAGCCCGGACCATGCCCTCGGACTTGTCGGTCAGCTCAACGCGCACACCTTCCGGGATCCGGCCGGCATTCTCCGTCCAGAGCGCGCCGTTTCCGCACCCCACCTCCAGCACGCGCATGCCGCCTGTCAGGCCGCACTGGCGGAAGACCCACGGGAACCAGCCTTCGCGGTTGACAGAATATCCCCGGTGCAGCCGGATCCTCGCCGCGATGTTGCTCGTGTTCACGTACTGCGCCTTCAGCGACTCCTCCATCGAGGTGAGGTGGATGAGATCCAGCATACCGCTCCACTCGATCTGCCTGCCCTCTTCCATCATCCGGATTGTCTCATCCATTGCCGCCTGCATCTCCCGGATCTCCTCCGCGCGCTCTGTCAGAAGCTTCTGCTGAATCCGCATGGACTGCAGCAGCACGGAATCATCCGCCGCCGCAAGAGAGAGCTCCCGGATCTCCGCAAGAGAAAACCCGAAATACTTGAAAAGCAGGATCTGCTGCAGTCTGACCAGATCCCCGTCCGTATAAAGCCTGGCGCCGGACGCCGTTCTTGCCGACGGGCGCAGCAGATTCACCTTGTCATAATACCGGAGCGTGCGAAGTGTCACGTGCGCCTTCCCGGCAAATTCCCCCGATGTATAATAAACTTCTGCCATAAACAATCCTGATGCGTCTGTGAGCCGCCTGTCCGCCGGCCCTTCCCGCCGATATCATATCACTATTGTTCTCTGCGTCCCGCCGCGCTTATAATACGTCCCGGAGGCCCGTACCTTACACGGCCGGAAAGGAAACAAAAAAACAACCCCATGATTGCCGTCACCCTGGCC
>DGVL01000009.1:4392-4942 GCA_002394965.1 Lachnospira sp. UBA4285 | reverse complement strand
CTCAACATGGACTCCACCATGGGCTATAACATCATCAACACCGAGGATCCGGAGATTGCCATGGACGACATCACCCGCTTCACCGAGAAGGCCTGCATGCGCCATCACGCCGTCGGCGGCTGGGAGAACATCAACGCGGTCTGGGATTGGGCCAAGAACTTCAACTGCGACATGGTCCTGATGAACGACAACATCGCCTGCAACGGCATGCTCGGCGTACACGGCATGATGGAGGAGCAGGCCAGAGACCTGGGATTCCATTTTATCTTCATCGAGCACGACCTGCAGGACAGCCGCACGGTTTCCCGTCAGGATATGCGCAACTGTGTCAACAAGTACATGTCCGTCGTTCTGAACGAGACGCCGCTTGACCCGACGATTGTCGAGTTCGACGATGCGGAAGCATACTGATCAGGAGGTGGATGAAGATGAAAAAGGTTCTGAAGATGGCCCTGAAGGTACTGGGAAAGGTGCTGCTGATCGGCCTGATCGGATTCGCGGCGACCTTTACGCTGTATATTACGAACGGAGAGAACAAGCTGATCTACTA
>DGVL01000009.1:0-4274 GCA_002394965.1 Lachnospira sp. UBA4285 | reverse complement strand
GATACAAGGACAGGGGGGACCGAAAGGTTCCCCCTTTTAAAAATAAACTTGTCAAGACAAGCGGCATGGTGTAAAATAAACTGATACCCTTATGGGCAATAGAAAAAAGAAGGACCCCGTTTCCATGAAAACGGGATAAGGAAGACAGGCGGAGACGATGCATACAGAGAACGCATGGACAAAACAGAAAGCGTCAGCGCTTCTCGAATGGCTGTTTCTCCTTGTGACGGCGATTTATCTGGTCTGCCAGTGCGTGTATCAATCCACCTATGTTCTTCCAAGCTACACGTTCCCGGACCGGCCGGTGTTTCAGATGATCCTGTGTGCCGCGGCGGCTTTGGCCCTTGGAAAGACGGCCCTGAACGGACTGTGGAACTTCAGAACCGGATTGCTTGCGCTGACGGCCGCAGTCTTTTTCCTGGCGTACCGGACAGGGAGAGAGCTGTTCCTGCTGATGATTCCGGTGCTGATGGCCGGGACGGCAGGGGTTGACTATAGAAAAGTCCTGAAAGTCTATCTTGCCGCGGTGGGAAGTTTCCTCGCCGTTACGGTTCTCTGCTCCTTTACGGGAGTGATCCCCAATATCGTTTATGCCGGCGCAGGGCGGTTCCGCAGCAGCTGGGGGAACGCTTACCCGACTGACTTTGCTTCCCTGGTGCTGTTTTTCGTGATGATGCTCTGGCTTTCCTGGGAGAAGATGCCGGCGGCGCTCGCAGTGCTGGGCGGGCTTCTGGCCCTATGGATTGCGTTTGCGATTACAGACAGCAGGACGTCTGCCCTCTGCGGACTGATGTTCCTGGTGATGATTCTATATTGTAAGGTGCCGCAAATCATAGAAAGCGGGAAAAGCCGGACATCAATGCTCGATAAAGGCATTCAGCTCCTGATGGTTTTTTCCTTCTTGATTTTTGCCCTGGTTTATTTCGGTGCAGTTCTTCTGTATGCCCGCGGCACCAAAGTTGGAATTGCTTTTGACCGGCTGTTCTCCTACCGGCTGTATATGACGCTGATGATCGTGCGAGATCAGGGCGTTTCCGCGTTCGGCAGCAATTATTCCCAGGTAGGGCTCGGCGGTGCAACCATTCAGGCGGGAGAGTACTACTTCCTTGACAGCTCCTATGCAATGCTGCTTGTCCGCTACGGCTGGGTTCTGTTTGCAGCGGTTACGGCGCTCTGGACCGGAATGGGCCTGCGTGCCTTTCGGGCGGGAGATCGGAAGCTTCTCTGCGTCATGACGGTGATTGCTTTTCATGCGATGAGCGAGCATCACTTCCCGGACGTCCAGTACAACATGCTTCTGGCGCTGCCGTTTGCGTCGATTCCGTTGGGGAAGACGACGGCAGCTGAAGCGCGCGTATTTTCGGATCGGATTCGAAAGAACGGGGGAGTCATCTGCTGCGCGGCGGTTTTGACAGCGGCAGCGGGTTTGGCAGCCCCTCTGGGCCTCAGCAGACTTCGTACGGTTTTTGCCATTTGGGGAACGGAATCACCATCCGGGGAGCTCCGGGCTGTCCTGTGGTGCGTCCTTCTGCTCCTTTCAACGGGGACGGTTGCCGTAACGTTATGCCTTTTGGGTTCTCGGCTCCGGAAACGGCAGAGTCCGGACAAGAAGAAGCTTGTGATGCTTGTGCTGGGCATGGCGGTGCTGACCGGAATCGTGCTGACGGATTCTCATGTGATCCGTAGGGCAGATGATCCGGACAAAATCCCCATAGAGAAAGCAAAAGCGCTGGAACAGATCCTTGATTCCGCAAGCGGAAAGGTCGTCGTGAATGAAGCGCCGGAACTGATTCGCCGCCATTATCCGGGGATCAGCCGAAGCATCTGGTACGGTCAGGATCTTGCCAGGGAGAAAAATACATCTGTCGTTGTCAATCTCGGGGAAGACAATATTGTCTTTTCGAGAATGGGCTTTCAGTTTACACAGATTACTCCCGATGAGGCGATTGTCTCAAATGACCCTTCGGCGATGGCAGGCCTGACAGAGGCCGGATATGAATGGACGCCTTATGACGCCGCGGTCCGCGAGGTAGATCTGAAGGCATTTGCGGAGTTCAATGAACTAGAAGTGACCGAACAGGGGAGCATTGCCCTGGAAAACGGGAAGAAGCTGAATCACGGACCGTATCTGGATTTTTATAACGGGACCTATCGAATCACATTTGAACTGAACGCAGATGGCAGCAAGGAACAGGACACACCCTTGTGTTCCCTTTACGTGGCCACACTGGAAGGACAGAGCCTGACCGAAAAAACCGTGGAGCCGGAGAACTTGAGAAGCGATGGAACGTGCTCTGTGGAGCTGGTTTTTGAGACAGATGATATCCGCTATCTGCAGTTCCCGGTCTTCCCGGCTGAGGGGCAGAACATAGAGATTACCGGGATTCGTTATCAACGAATCGGATAAGCGGACGGTTTTACGGCACAAAGCAAAATCGTGAGGGTGTGCTGAACAGGCATGAAAACGGAGGACGAAGACGGGTGAACTTATACGGCAGCAATCTGTTTTTCGGAATGATGTTTGTCGCTCTGTTTATCCTGCAGCTTTTATGGCTTCGGATTCCCGGAAAGCAGACGGACCGGAGCGCGGACATGAACGGTCGGCTTTGGGATTGCCTGTTCTGTATCTGCACGGCCTTTGCCGCGGCGAGTCTGCTCCGGCTCTACCCGGGCAATGCCCGCCCGCCGATTCAGGACTCTTCCGCCTTCCTCTATATCGGAAAGAGAATGGCGGAAGGAAAGCTTCCGTATCGGGATCTTTTCGATCACAAAGGGCCGCTTCTGTATCTGATTCAGCGGATCGGAATCGGACTGACACCGGGAAGTTATACCGGGGTCTGGCTTCTGGAACTGCTTGGTATGATGATCTCCGCGTGGTATATGCGGAGACTGGCAGGGCTTGTGACGGAAAGCAGGGGCGAGGGGTATCTTGCGGTTCTTGCGGTGCTCGGCGCCTGCGGATGGATGGTATGGCAGGGCGGAAACTTCACGGAGGAGTTTGCGCTGCCCTGGATCACCTGCGCCGCCTATATCTGCTGCAGCTTTTTTGAAAGCGGGTCATATAGAGCACGGGACATTTTGCTTCTTGGAGCGGGATTTGCGGCGGTGCTTTTGCTGCGGGCGAACATGATCGCGGTTTGGGCCTGCTATATTCCGATCGTCCTCGTGCTGCTGCTGAAGGAGAAACGGTTTTCCGACGTCGGAACGTGCACGCTCCTGTTCCTTGGCGGCATGCTTCTGATGATCGCCCCGTTTGTGATCTGGGCGGCGAGAGCGGGATTCCTTCGGGAACTTTGGGAGGATTACATTCTTTTCAACTTCCGCTATACAGGCAGTGTGGCGGTGAGTCATGCGGACCGGATCATGCTGATCCTGCTCTTTGTCAAAGTCCTGTGGCCTGCCGCAGCGGCACTGCTGATCAGTCTGGTCCTGATGCCGCGCAGAAAACTTCTTTGGTACAATCTGCTGTTTTATGCAGTTTCGGTGTTTTCGGCGGCAATGAGCGGCAGACTCTACTACCATTATGCGATTGTGGTGCTTCCCGCGGCGGTACTGCCGTTCGCCTGCTGCTTTGAACGGACGGCGCGGCTGCTCCGGAAGAAAAACGGATACAAAACTGCAAATCCGGCGGTATTGCTGGCATCACTTCTTCTGATGGTGGCGGGGGCGGTGACCTATCGGCAGGTATTCTCTTATGAGGCGGAAGACGACACGCTTACCGCGTACCTGAAGGAGAACACGACGGCGGAAGACGATGTGCTGGTCATCGGAAACAGCTCCTGGTACTACCTGCTGGCAGACCGGAAAACGCAAAACCGTTTCTTTTACCAGCTGCCGCCGCTGGAGATCAGCGATCAGCTCAGAGATGAGTTTTACGAGGAACTCCGGCAGAAGCCGTCCGACTGCATTGTGCTGCCGGGCTGGCAGGAGGACCGAGACCGGATGGACAATCTTCTCGGAGGAATTCGAGAAGTTCTGGAAGAAGACGGTTACCGGAGAGAAGAGTATGATGAGTTTGAAGCATATTTCAGATCATCGATCAAATAACAGGAGGAAACATGGATAAGCTGTTTATTGTGATCCCCGCATATAACGAGGAAGAGAACATCCGGCAGGTCGTGGAGGACTGGTATCCCGTTGTGGAAAATCACAACGGAGGGGGAGAATCCAGGCTGGTCATCATTGATGATGGAAGCAAGGACAGCACCTTTGATATTCTGAAATCCTGTGCGAAGGACAAACCCCTTTTGCTCCCGCTGACAAAGCCAAACGGC
>DGVL01000145.1 GCA_002394965.1 Lachnospira sp. UBA4285 | reverse complement strand
CCTTCAGCGGCGGCCTTCCCTGCAATGTCAGCTACACCGTGGAGGACTGTTTCCTGATGGCGGGCGGCTCCATGCGCCCCGGACGGGTGGACAACTCTGTCCTTTCCGGATATCTGGAGGATATTGAGCCCTTTTTCCGGGTCTATCTGAAGCATCGCCGCCAGTGGACCAAAATCGTGACCTATATCCAGCGCCTCTCCCCGGCGGATTCCGAGGGCCGTTTTTCTCTCTCGGTCTCCGGCGGATATACCGTGAAAGGCGAACGGGCCGCCCGCATCCCGGCGCCGGAAGAGGCCCTTCGGGATCTTGAAGGGATCGGTTTTCTCTCGGAGCTGGAGATCATCCCCGAAAAATCGGTATCCTTCCGGTTCCGCAACGCCCAGATCCGCACCTGGCTGCGGGATGTCGGGAGTGTCCTGGAGCTGTATATCTACAAAGCCTGTCTTGACACCGGGCTCTTTCAGGACGTCATCACCAGCGCGGTTGTAGACTGGGATGGCAGCGGCAGGCAGAACGCCGTCACCAACGAGCTCGACGTCATGTGCACCCGCGGAATCACGCCGGTCTTCATCAGCTGCAAGACCTGCGACGTGAAGACCGAGGCGCTGAACGAGCTTGCGATCCTCCGGGACCGCTTCGGCGGAAAGATCGCCAGAGCCGCCATCGTTACGGCGGAACATGCCGGCGCTGCCGTGCGCAACCGCGCATCCGAGCTGGGGATCGATGTCTTTGATCTGGACGATCTGAACAACCTGCTCAACAAGCGTTCCGACAAGCGCCTTCGAAACCTGATCCGGGCGGCAGATTAAAAAACAGGATCAGAAATACCGCTTTCCGTCCTCGCAACTTATCTGGGCGGTCTATGCGTCTATCACAAGTAAGCATTCCGCAGGACAAAAACAAAGAAACGAAGGATGCCACATCAGTGCGGTCCTCCGTTTCTTTGTTTTCTTTTTCTCCTGAAGATCAGGAAGCTTATCCGGGTATCATCTCAGCGAGAAGCCCTCATTGATTCAGCGCCTCTGTCAGATATCGGACAGTTTGAGCGTCTTCACCTTGCGCAGGGCGAGACCGTTGATGATCAGGGAGAAGCCCGCCGTGATCAGAATGGACCAGAATATACTCCAGGGATCCACGCCTCTGACTTCCTGTATATCCGCCGTCTCCATGGTCTTCTGGATCCAGTAGCCCAAGGGGGAGCCGACCAAGAGGCCGAGCAAAATCCCCAGGACGGTAGTCACAATCAGTTCGGTCGCGGCGTATCGCGTGCATTCCTTTACGGAGAAGCCGTTGATCCGCATGATGGTCAGTTCCTTCTTCTTGTGGATCATATAGCTGCCGGAAAGATTCACCAGAATGAAGAAAGCCATGAAACCTGCGATGACGATCATGACGATAATGAGCACATTCAGAGCGGCCGCGGTCTCTTTCAGCTGCGTGCGCTTGAGCGTCGCATCCGTGACGGTCAGGAAGCCTTCGGCATCGCTGACCGCTTCCGTCAGTTCCGAAATCTCCCTTCCGTTCAGCTTCACGAAGAAGCTGTTCGGGACCGCCCTCTCGCCGAAGATGCCGCGCCAGGCATTTTGCGACAGGAAAAAGATTCTCTCGCAGTAGGCATTGAAGATGCCGGCGACCTTGCTTTCATGCTGCTGCATGCTGCCGTCATAGAGTATGAGCGTGGTTTCCGGCAGGATGTTGTAGTCCTCATGCATCCGCTTCGGAACCAGAATCCCCTGCTCCGGCAACGGGAGAGCCGCGTCGTAATCCGCGTCATACAGGTTGTAGAAGCCCGGCAGGCTGTCCGGTTCCGCAACAACAAGGCGACTTGCACTCATATTCTCTCCGTAGGCGAAGAGATGGTCTCCCCGGTAGATCGGGATATAATCCGCGCCAAATTCGTCGAGAATTTGGGAAAACCTTTCCTCCGCATTCTCTGCGGTGGGATCAAAGCGGAGCTCCGCCTCGAAAGTCTGAATCTCGCCAAACTGCCGGTCGGCGATGCCGTCCTGACCGTTTTTCAGCATATAGCCGATCAGCAGCAGCATGCAGCAGCCCGCGATGCTGATGACGGTGACAATCACACGCTTCAGATCCGAGGTCATGTTGAGGATGATCAGCTGGGTATAGAGACTGCCGGTGGGATTCTTGTCTCCGCGGTTCTTTCGTTTCGCAACGGGCGTCTCTCCGCTCATCAGCTGCTTCGCCGTCTGCTTCTGAAGGCGCTTGCTGGCAATCCAGACCGCAAGGACCGAGAGGGCAAGGCCGCCCAGCGCCACAACAATGCTCGGAACGGGAAGGAAGCACTTCGAGGCCTCCGGAACATTATAATACGAAGCATACATGTGCAGAATCAGCGGCTGCAGCACGCCCCAGGCAAGCACGATCCCCAGCAGCACGCCGAGCATTGTGCCGAGCACGCCGAAGACCATATACTTGAAAAGGACCTCGCGGTTATAGAATCCCAGTGCCTTGGTCGTGCCGACCAGAACGGACTGCTCGTCCACCATACGCCCGACGCTGGCGTAGATCACCAGGGCGGCGATAATGACGAACAGAAGGGCGAAGGTGCCGCTGAGCGACATGAGGTTGCCGGAGTTATCCCGGCTGAACACGTAGCCGACGTTGGCCTGGTTGTTCATCACAATCCAGGCGTTCTCCTTCAGCCGGCTCAGTTCATCCCGCGCGCTGTCCAGACGGGCCCGGTAGTCCTCATAGTCCTGCAGCCCTTTTTCATACTCCTGCTTTTTCTCCCGGAGCTCCGCCCTTGACTCTTCGATGCGCTTTTTCGCCTCCAGGAGCTCTTCGCGCTTGGCTTCGAGTTCCGCTTTGCCGTCCTCGTACTCTTTTCTGCCGTCGGCCAGCTCCCGCTTTCCGTTCTCGAGCTCTTCGCGCTTCGCTTCCAGCTCTTCCCGGCCGGCTTCCAGCTCCTTCTTTCCGTTCTCAAGCTCTTCGCGTTTCGCCTCCAGCTCTTCCCGACCGGCTTCCAGCTCTTTCTTTCCGTTCTCGAGTTCTTCGCGTTTCGCCTCCAGCTCTTCCCGGCCGGCTTCCAGCTCTTTCTTTCCGTCCTCGTATTCTTCTCGGCCGGCTTCCAGTTCTTTCCTGCCGTTCTCGAGTTCTTCGCGCTTCGCCTCCAGCTCTTCCCGGCCGGCTTCAAAGTCCTTCTTGCCGGCTTCCAGTTCCTGCTTCTTTTCTTCGAGCAGGCCTTTTGCATCATTGAGCTCCTGAAGCTGCGCTTCGGCCGCTTCGATCGCCTTTTTGCCATTTTCGTAGGCTGTCAGGCCGTCGAGATACTGCTCTCCCGAGTAGTAATAATCCAGGACGCCCTGTTCATATTCCTGCAGCCCGTCAAGGTAGCGCTTCCGTTCATTCAGGTAGCGCCGCTCCTGGCTGCTGTATCCAAAGTTGTCCTTCAGCCACTGGGTGGCCTTGTCTTCCGGCCAATCGAGAAAGTCCTCCGGGAACGCATCCGGAACAGCGGGGATGTCCACATCGAATTCTTCCGCGATCTCCTTGCCCAGCGCGATATCCTCCGGAGTCGGAAGATAGTTGTTCTCCTTCATCCAGGCGTAACTGGCATCGATATAGCCCAGTGCGGTCTCGAGTTTTTCAAGGGCGTTGTCCAGCTTTTCCTTTCCCGCGCTCAGCTGTTCCTCGCCCTGCCGCAGTTTGGCCTCTCCGGCTGCCAGCTCTCCGGGTGCGAGGCTGAGCATGCGCTCTGCCTCCGCCAGCTTCGCCTTGCCGTCTTCAAGTTGTGCCAGGGAGTCCCCGGCGGCCGCTTCGGCTTCCTGCAGCTGTCTCTCGCCGTCGGCGATCTGCGCTTCGGCATCCCGCAGCTGCGCCTCGACGTCGCGGAGCTTCTGCTCCCCCTCTTTCAGTTGCTGCTCGCCGTCCGCGATCTCCTGCTCGCCGTCGGCGAGGCGCTGTTCGGCGTCGCGAAGCTTCTCTTCGTTCTCCTGCAGCTTCTGTTCTCCGTCGCGTATCTGCTGCTCCCCATCGGCGATCTGCTGCTCACTGTCGAGGAGTTTCTCTTCCCCCTCCCGAAGCTGCTGTTCGCCGTCCGCGATTTCCTGTTCGCCGTCGCGGAGCTTCTGTTCCCCTTCCTTCAGCTGCTGCTCGCCGTCGGCGATTTCCTCCTCGCCGTCGCGGAGCTTCTGCTCGCTGTCGCGGAGCTTCTGTTCTCCGTCCTGCAGCTGCTGCTCGCCATCGGCAAGCTGCGCTTCCACATTGGCCAGCTCGGCCTCGGCATCCATCAGCTGACGGTCGGCATCCTCCAGACGCGCCTTCGCGTCCTTCAGCTCCGCCTCGCCGTCGGAGATTCTCTTCTCATAGGTTTCTCTGACTTCTTCAAAGCGCAGGGAGGAACGCTCGGCAGAAAGCGCCCGGAGCTTCTCCTCCACCACATGGACCGTTTCCGTGTAATCTTTGGAGAAGCGATTGTCCGGCAGATTCGACAGCGCCACACGGGCCCGCATCCAGTTTCCTTCCAGGGTGTTCTGATCGAAAGCCTCTTCCGTGACGATCACATAGTGATCGTATCTCACGTTCTCCGTGATGTGGTCGGGATGGCTGAAGAAGCCCGTTACGGTAAATTCCGTCTCGGCCATCAGCGCCGGCGCCGAATCAGGCGCTGTTCCAGTCAGACGGATATGATCTCCCATCTGCAGCCCGACCTTCTCCGCCAGCTTCTTCTCCAGCATGCATTCCTGCGCCGTCTCCGGCGCGCGGCCCTCAAGGATCTCCGGGACCGCAATGCGCTTCGGCAGGGAAAGGACTGAGAGTTCATAGTTCAGCGCCTCTGTCCGGAGCCATGCGTTTGTCTGGTCGCCGCCCTCGGCATCCTGGACGCCTTCCAGCGCACAGATCGCCTGCAGGTCCTCCTCTGTCAGAAGCAGAGGAGAGGCGACCTGCGCATCCTGCATATTCCGGTCTTCATAGTAGGAGGAGATGTTTCTTTCCATCGCCGCGGCCGAATAGCTGATGCCGAGATAGAGCAGCACCGCCAGCATCGCAATCGCAATCACGGATAGGAAAGACGCCATCTGCTTTCTGATGTTTTGGAAAGCATCCAGCCACTGTGTTTTTTTCATGGCGTTTACCAGACCAGATCCGCGGCGTGCGCAGGCTGGATGTTCAGCTTGATGCTGCCGACAAGACCGTTTTTCAGCTTGATTACGCGATCGGCCATCTTGGCGATTTCCGGGTTATGCGTGATCATCACGACGGTGGTGCCATGCGTTCTGACGATGTCCTCAAAGACCTTCAGGACCTCAATGCTGGTCTGATAATCCAGCGCAGCGGTCGGCTCGTCGGCAAAGACGATCTTCGGCTGCTTGACAATCGCTCTGGCGATGGAGACACGCTGCTGCTGCCCGCCGGAAAGCGCGGAGGGATAGTTGTTCGCACGTTCCGCCAGTCCGACCTTCTCGATGGCCTCCTTCGCCGCCATCGGTTCCGGCGCGATATCGGCGATGAACTGCACATTCTGAAGCGCCGTCAGATTCGGCATCAGGTTGTAAGACTGAAACACAAAGCCGATATACTCCCGGCGGTAATCCGTCAGCTTCTTGTCCGTCGGATGGGAGTAGTCCTCACCCTCGATCAGGAGCGTCCCGTCGGTCAGGCTGTCCATCCCGGCAATAATGTTCACCAGCGTGGACTTGCCGCAGCCGGATTCGCCCAGAATCACCAGGAATTCCCCTTTGTAGATGTCCAGATTGATCCCCTTCAGCACGCGCGAAACACCCTCCCCGCTGGGAAATTCCTTGATGATGTTGCGTACGCTGATCAGGATTTCCTTCCTCTCCCCGGCGTTGACGGAGAGCCCCTTTTCATCGATGGTCAGGGCGCTGACCGCGGCCACCCGGGTGCAGAGCATGAAGTCTTCTTCGGTAAAGGGCGCGGAATTCTTTTTATTCACAACCTGCAGGCAGCCGACAACCTCTTTGAGGTTTCCCAGCGGCACGCAGATCATGTTCTCGATCGTATAGCCGTAATCTTCCAGAATCGACCCGGTAAAGCGTCCGTCCGTCTTCAGCTCCGACAACATCAGCTGTTCGCCGGTTTTGCAGACGTAACTTTCGATATCCGTGCTGGGTTCTACGCTCAGGTTGGACAGATCGAGAGGCCCGGTTTCAAACATCGGGACCAATCTTCCGCTTTCTCTGTCCCGAAGCCAGATCACCCCGGTGTCGCACTCAAGGACCTGAACAAGGAGCTCCAGACTCCCCGCAAGCGCCTGTTCGAGATTATCCTCCCCCAGAATCATCTGGAACAGATCAATCAGAATCGCTGTCCTTCTGTTATTTTTCATTTTCAGACTCCTTCCGCCTTGAAAGCAGCGCCCGGCTGCCCACGGGATTCACCGTCCGGTTCCGAAGTCTCCTCAGTCTGTCATCGGAACGTCAGCAAAAATGATTGAATTTAATTATATCATATCAAATCTATGTTTCCTTATCAAGCCTTATTCTTCGGCCATAATCGGCCGCGTAAAGCCGTTTCGCACTTCAAGAAGAGAGCATACCGCCGGAAAAATGACTAAATCTGCTTGATTTTGATCTATTTTCTTCTGAAGATCAAGAAGGTCATCCGGGTATCATACCAATCAAAAACTCTCATTGGTTCAGCACTTTTTTCAGCTCAAGAACCCAGTCCGGATGATTGTCCCCTTTCAGGAGCAATTC
>DGVL01000136.1 GCA_002394965.1 Lachnospira sp. UBA4285 | reverse complement strand
TGTTCCCCTTTTTATTATCAAGATCGATTACAAGAAGCCCGCCTGACACCTCGCCGGTTGCTATTCCTATGCCAGCCGTTGGGTATTTAGCCCACCACTCGCGGATCATTTTCGTGTCTGTTGTGGCGTCCTTAAAGCCTTTTCCGCCCTCTTCCCTTGGAATTAGAGGCTCTTTATGCCCCGGAGCTAATGGAAAAACTGCCCACCCACGGGCCGCATATTCCAGAGCGGCAGACAAAAAGCAATTCTCTGCCATGTGTTACACCTCACCCCTGTTCAATGCCTGGTCGATAATGACTCTGTCAAACAATATAGACTTACCAAATCTTCTCACAGCTCCGACCTTCTCGCAGTAATCCCGCGCTTTCTTCAAGCCTACTCCTAAATAGGTTGCGGCCTCTCTTGTGTTTAAAAGACGTTTCCCCGGGTTGATCTCGACGTTTGTTCTTGTCCTCGTGGCTCTCTTAGCTGTCATAATTTACCTCTTTTTCTTTTTTTAATTTGTTCCTGTCTCCCTTGCAAAGACTTTCGCTATGCTTTATTATTGCGGCAGAACGCGACACAAAACAAGGAATTGTTAACGGCTTAAAACATGCCGCAATCCCGGGGGTGCAGTGTATTAAAGTGAGAATTGCGGCATGGATTTCCGGCCTTCATGCCGCAAGAATGAGAGCGACTATGAAAAGGGATAAAACTAACGATACGGCGATTGGAAAGCGCTTGCGGATACTTAGAAAACAGATACCCGGCCGCCCCTCTCAGTCGAAACTCGGCGAAATGTTGCACCTGTCACGGGAGGAAGTGTCCCGCATTGAGCGCGGGCTTGTTTCTATACAGCCGGAGTATGCCGAGAAGCTCCTAGAGCTGTCCGGCGGGAGTCGTAACTGGCTTTACCATGGTATAGGCCCCATGCTTAAAGCCGATCTAGAAGGGGCTCTCGACGAATACGGGGACGAGCTTTTCACAAAATTTCACGAGGATAAAAAGAAGAGAACGACGGACTTTGTGAACATTCTCAAGCGCGCGGGGTATTCTGTTCAGAAAGTGCGGAACGGCGGCGCGGTGTCGATCCGTCCCTGCGACAGAGACGAGCTTACACCGGACGAGAAAATCCCGCTTGTGCTTTCAATATCGGACTTTCAAAACCTTGCGGGCAGATTTGCTTTTCAGTCTGAAGCTATGCAAAGAAGTCTTGCAGAGGCCATTCTTCTTAGCAAACAACTTGATGCGAACGGTGAGCCCGCAAGATTTAAGGCTCGCGCCGGAAAACTTCTAGGACGAGACCTTATCCATAAACCATTATTGAATCTAGATAATGCAAAAAGTTGACCCGGCAGCGGTCTTTACCTGCCTGATTGGGGCCCATATCGGAAACGCGCGCGCGAACTCTCGCGCTATTTGACCCATTGCGCCGGTTTCCTGCGCGCGGGGAATTTTCAAAATTTTGACCCCGGGGTGCCGCTGCCCGCAGCAAATAAAAAAAGACGCCTCGACTCGTAAGAGCTGAAGCGCCTTTAAGCTCGTGACGGGCATGTCACAAGAGCAGCTATAATTTTACGCTGTCACGTCGGAAGGTTCAACCGGCAGCGGCCTGCATGACCGGTGCGCGAGGGCAGCCGCACCCATCCGCTGCCCGGCTTTCACATGTACCGCGTGCCGCGCTCGATGAGCCGCAGGGCTTCCCGTTCCGTCGCGCTCGTCCACGTCTGATTGAAGCTGCCCGCTCCGGTGTGTTTCATTCCATTGCTCCGGATCGCACTATTGCGAAACGCTGCAAGCTCGTGCCGCCGTCTCAGTTTCCCCAGCGCCCGCGCTTCCACGTCGTATATGTGTTTCAGCTTCCGGCCTGTCTCGTTTGCAATAGCTGTCAGTTGCGAGCCGTCATAATAGTGCCTTGTAATAATGTCCTGTTCCTCCGGTGAGAGAGTGCGGACCGCGCGGCTCATGGCTTCTTTCAGCTCCTGCCCGGCGACGGCTTCAACGGCGGACGCTTCCGGGTCGATCGCGCCCGGATCGGCGATTGTGTCACCCACGGTCCGGCCCTCTTTCCCGGCAACCTCGGCTTGCAGACTCGTTACCCCTCCGGATATAGATATCGCTGCTAGAGCCGTTCTTGCTGTCTCTTCCGAATAGCCGAACTCCTGCCGCAATTGTTCGATCGACGGCAGCGGTTGAGCATTCCGGTATTTGCTTACACATGGCAGAGCCCAGAATGGTATCTTTGCTGTACTGTCCCGGAAAAAATACCGGCGCACATACTGCCGGATATAGTAGACTGCCCATGTAGAGAAGGCGCCTTTGTCCGGGTCGTAACTCTCGGCAGCGGCGCATAAGGCAAGGAAACCTTCCTGCACAAGATCGTCATAATCCGGAGAGTTGTAAAAGCGCTTGCACTCGCTGTAAACAAGCCCCCTGTAGTTCTCCCAGAGCTCCGACAAGTCTATCTCGTGTTTCATGTCTGCCCCTGTCCGCGTGAAAGCGGTTTCCGGTACCTTTTCACAAGTTCTTAATGTATACAGTATACACGATAGCGCCCCCGCCTTCAACCGCTGCCCGGTTTTCAGCTGGTGACGCTCGTGCCTCGCTGCCGGTTCGGTTCCCGTGAGAATCGCCCACGCCTTCAAGTCCTCTTGCGGCAGCTTTCAAAGATTCATGCTCTCGTGGATAAATACACGTTCGAAAGATAAAATGCCTGTACGGTCAAAATAGAAGGCCCTGCGGGTATGTCTTGTAAAGCGGTTTTCCTCTCGGTTCCTTCTCGCTTCAAACCGAACCGCTGCCCGGGTCGGAAGAAAACAATTAAAAAGCGGGGCGCATTCCTGCAAGCCCCGCCCGCGGTTACTGTAGCATGATCGCTTTATCTGCCTCCGGCTTCTGTAGTTTTATGAAATGCCCGACAAAAACGATCCGCCCGACGCACTCACTCTTTTTTACCTCGAGATAATCCACGTCGTTGACGTCCCACGCCTTGCCGTTCGTTCGCTGCAAATAGAGCCGTTCTTCTGTATCGTAGCCCGTCCCTGGCTGTGTTACCCGTCCGATCTTGACACCGTAATGCCCCCAGCAAAGAACCACGTCATTCTCGTGAACCGTCGGACAGTCCATTTGTATGAGTACCTCATTGCCGGGTACGATATCCGGGGCAAGTGCTCCGGTAAGCACCCGGCAATACACTAGCCCCCCGATCCGCCCGACGATCTGACAGTCGTCCCCTACGTCGGGAATCAGTTTGATCTTTTCAATCTCTTTTTCAGCTTCAGCTCGCATTTTCTGCCCGTCCTTCCTGCTTGTGGGGTATGCTGTGGGGTAGGTGAAGTGATACAAGCCGCACAAATGCCGTTGTTACTGAACTATCCGCCCTATAGAGATAAAACTTATACTTTATCACGTTTATAAAAAGTCCGCACGCCAGATGAAGGTTTCTGGACGCATTTGCCAGAGCGGCAGCCAGATGCTAAGATAAAGCATAAACTTATGAATCAGGTGTACACTTGCATGTCTGTCTGTTCGTCTGGCATCACGCCTTCCGTCCGGTATCATCTTCCGGGACTGTTTGAGTTTTACGATTTTTACCGGGTATTTCTGCCGCTTTACAGGGCCCACCGGGAATATTTCTACGACTGGTGCGATATCGGATCGCTGTACGGAGCGCCATCCGGCTGCATATGGGGCGGCGGACGGGTCTCAGAAAGCCGCTGCCATCCGCAGGACGCCCTGGCACTTGCCGGGGAATACGGCATCTCTGCCCGCCTGACATTCAGCAATTCTCTTCTGCAGAAAGAAGATCTCTCCGATCATTACTGCAACGCCGTCTGCCGGCTGTTCGAGAACGCTTCCGGTCCACGCAGCGGCGTGATCGTGCATTCCGAGCTTCTGCTCTCCCACCTGCGCAAAAACTATCCGGGCCTTTATCTCGTCTCCTCGACCACGAAAGTCTTGACGGAATTTACCCGGCTGCGAGAGGAACTGGATCGCAGCGAGTTTTGGTATGTCGTCCCGGACTTCCGACTGAACAAGGACTTTAAGCAGCTTGCCACGCTCAACAGGTCCGAGCGCCGGAAAGTTGAGTTCCTGTGCAACGAGTGCTGCTCCTTCTCCTGCCGTGAGCGCTACAGCTGTTATGAGGCTGTCAGCCGGAAAAACCTCGGACTTGACGGGCCGGAACATGTCTGCACAGCTCCCGATGCAGCAGAAGGCTACCGTTTCTCCCGCGCCATGCGCAATCCAGGCTTCATCGGTATTGATGACATCACCGGAAAGTATCTTCCCATGCACTTTACGAACTTTAAAATCGAAGGCCGCAGCCTCGGCAGTGCGCTGATTCTGGAATTCCTGCTCTACTACATGACCAAGCCGGAATATCAGCTCTCTGTGCGGGAAGCGGTGTATCTGGATTCATCTCTGGATCTTTTCTAGATAACTTCCAGCTCCTTCGGATAGTGGTTCAGCGTCTCACAGCCGTCTTCCGTAACGAGATTCAGGTCTTCGATACGCACCCCCATATCACCTTTCAGATACACTCCGGGCTCAATGGAAAAAATCATCCCCGGCTTCACGTTCCAGTCGAATGCCGATGAGACGTCACCGTACTCGTGGTCAGTCAGGCCGATGAAATGCCCGAGCCGGTGATTGAACGCTTCACCGTAACCGGCTTCAGAGATAATGTCTCTGGCTGTCTTGTCCAAGTCCTGAAGCTTTACACCCGGTTGTATTTTCTTCTCTGCTTCCTCATTGGCTCTTCGCACCAGCTCATAGACCGCCCTGTGCTGCGGGCTGACCGTCCGGAAGAAAAAGGTACGCGTCATGTCCGAGCAATACCCGTCTGCAATACATCCGACGTCGAAGAGAACGCAGTCCCCCTCCTTCAGCACCGTGCCATCCGGGCTGTGGTGCGGATCCGCGGCATTCTTTCCGAACGACACAATAGAAGGAAACGACAGGCCGTCAGCGCCCAGGCGATGATAGATCCCCGGGATCTGCGCCGCCACTTCTCTCTCCGTCACCCCCTCATGTATCAGCGCCTTGAACTGCGCCATAGCCGCGTCGTTGATGGCAGAAGCCCGGCGCATTTTTGCCTGTTCTTCCGAATCCTTTACGGCACGTGTCCGGTCAACGGCAGAAGAAGCATTCATAAACCCAGCAGCCGCGTTCCGCTCCATGAGCGGCAGCAGGAAGCGCGCTCGGATGTCCTTGTCGACTCCAAGCTTTCTTTCCGGGTCAATAACCCGGCAGAGAGCGTCTGTCACGCTGTCCGTGTCCGAGAGCCACACCTCCTGTATCGGAAGATCTTCCCGCACGGGAAAGAGGCGGTTGAGGAAGAACACGGTTCTCCCCTCCGCGTCCAGATACAGCGCATAAAAGCGCTCATATGGTTCCACATATTCCCCTGTCAGATAATAGATGGACATAGGATCCGTGATGAGCATCTGGCTCACATCAAGACCTGCAAGAGCATCCAGCACTCTGTGTATTCGCTTCTGATTCAATGGCTGCCTCCCAGTTGCGCAGACTTCAGTACTTCAGTAAATTCTTCTTTTTATTATCTCACCTTCTGCTTCCGAAAAAAAGGCCGGGAGTTTTCCGCTGCCGCCAGGTGCGGCACTCAGAAAATTCCCGGCCTCTTGTGTGTTATCAGACATCAGACTTCTGTCTGATGATCATTCTTTTCCTTCTCTTCTTTCCTTGAGCGTCTGGATGTTCTTGTTCACCTTGCTTCTGGTGAGCGGATAGATGAAGAACAGAGACAATGCCATGCACCCGAACAGAATGCCGGGAACAATGGTGGAGAGACTGTAGATGTTATTGACAACCGCCGTGTCAAAAGCGGTGGCCGCCGTATAGCCCGCAGCGGTCAGCATCACGCCGGAGATTCCGGAGGAAGCAGCCTGCCCCAGCTTTCTTGCAAACGAATACACAGAGTATACGGTTCCGTCCGAGCGGAGATGGTCCCGCACCTCGATTTCATCGATCACATCAATGATCATTGCCCAGCAGAGCAGATTGAAGAATCCCATGCCCGCATAGGTGATGCAGTACAGTACGATGTACACAACAACATTGTGCGTATGAATCGTGAAAGCCACAACCTGCATCACAGCAGCAACCAGTGCGCCGGCGGAAGCCAGCTCCTTTTTGCCGTACCGGTCTGCCAGCTTCGTTACGAATGTGGACAGAACCAGCACAATCCCGCAGCCGACCAGGCCGGAGATCGAAAGGAAAGCGGTATTATTGAAGTAGTTCGGATAGATGTAGTTCATCATGTTGGAAAGCGTCAGCTGTGCCAGCAGCAGGAACAGCGCGGAGATGATGATACCAAGGAACGCGCGGTCCGTGAAGATGATACCGAAGAGCTGCGCAACATTTTTCTGCTCGCCCTTCTTGTTCTCAAGCTTCACGCGCTCGGTCGACAGATGATAGCAGACCATATATACCAGGAATGCCAGAACTGAGCACACAGCGGATGCCATCATCGTTTTCGGTCCGCTGAGAACGGACTGTCCCTGATCATTCTTGGTGTAAACTACCAGCGGAAGCACAACGACGATGATGATCTGTGCGACGGTGGCACCGATGTTGCGCCATGTGGAGAGTTCCGTGCGCTGCTTCGCATCATCGGTGATGGCGGATGCCATAGATCCGTACGGAATGTTCACACCCGTGTAGCACACCGAACCCCAGAGCAGATAGGTGAAGAACATCCAGAAGATCTTAAAGCCCATCGGCTTGTCCGCAAAATACGGAGCAAAGATCAGAAACGACGCAACAGCAACCGGTCCTGCAAAACGACGCACCCAGGGAGCGAATTTTCCCTTTGCCGTATACGGAGAGCGGTCGCAGATCTGTCCCATCGCCACATCCGTAAACGCATCCACTACCTTTGCGGCCATCATAAGAGCTCCGACGATTGCCGGTGCCACACCCATGACATCCGTATAGAACTTCATCATGAACATCGCCGCAATGACGAATGTCAGATCATTTGCAAAGTCTCCGGCTGCGTATCCGATCTTGTCGCGCATGCCGAAAGGCCGCTTCGCATTTTCCTCAAACTGTGCGAGCGCCTCTGCACTGCCTGCCTTACTCATTTCCTCTTATCCTCCTGAAAGATATCTATGTTCTGATCCAGGCTGCCGCTTGCCGCCCGGTATTCAGCCAGTTCACGCAAGTAGCCAGTCAAGAATATGCTGAATGTACTTGTCCCAGAAGTTCCAGTCGTGTGCGCCTTCGCCTTCTTCGTAAAGAAGGTCTGCGCCGCGCTTCTCCATCTGCTCCCGTACATACAGGTTGGACTTATACAGAAAATCCTTGTATCCGACTGCCTGATACAGCTTCGGCACCTGTCCCGCCGCCTTGTCCCTGTCGTAGAGTGCGAACAGATCATACCGGCTTCCCGCAAGATGGAATTCCCCGTTCTCATATACATCCGCGAATGCGGCTTCCCACGGGAAGGGGTCGTTTCCGGGCACGCGTTTCTTGCAGAGCCCGGCGATATCAAGCGCGCCGGACATGGACGCCGCCTTGCTGAAAAGATCCGGCCTTGACAGTCCGAGATACCATGCGCCGTATCCGCCCATGGAAAACCCCGCGACGTAGGTCTTGCTGCGGTCCCGGCTCACCGGAAATACATTCTGAATGAATGTCGGAAGTTCCTCCGTGAAAAATGTATAGTACGCATTTCCGCCCTTGAGATCCTGATAAAAGGAATTCTCCGCACTCGCCATGACCACAGCAATGCCGCGCTCCTGTGCGTACCGGTCTATGTTGCTGTAGCGCACCCAGGAAAAGGCGTCTCCATACGCCCCGTGAAGCAGATACACGACCGGAATGCCCTTCGCGTAATCATACTTCCCGGTCGTGTTCATCTGTGTGATCGAACCGTCCGAGCCTGGTGTCGGTATGAACACATTCATCGTGACATTGCTTTTCATGGAAAAGCTGTAGTAATGAGTCTCCATCAGTGCCATGCAACAATACCTCTCTTTTCACTACTATGGCTGATTACTTATACATATAGTATATCAACGCCTTTTTTTGAAACTTTACTATATTTGCTCACATGTTCCTGATTTTTTACATATCTTGCTCTTGCCGCGCCGCCGGTGTACAATACCAGCCGGCAACATTTACCGGAAAAGAGAGGTTACGCATTTGATCGACCGCGCCGCCATACGAATAGCCGAAAACCATACCATCGCCGCCGACCGGGTGTCCGGAGCCGGTGACAGCATGTCCCGCTCGCACTATCACCCTTACTATGAGCTTTACTTTCTGGAAGAAGGTTCCCGCAGCCACATGCTGGGCGAGTCACTGTACCGCACAGTACCTGGCGATTTCATGATTTTTGCTCCGTTCACCATGCATCACTCATTCACAGAGAGGCAGGGACACTTCAAGCGCATCGTGCTGTATTTCACGCCGGATGCACTGGACTATCCTCTCCTTTCCAGGAAAATGGAACAAGCCAGCGGCCTGTACCATCCGTCCGCTCCCGTTTCCCGCATGATCCATTCCCTTCTGAATCAAATCCTCATGCAGCAGGACGAAGTCGGAGAGCTCCACGACGAGTA
>DGVL01000120.1 GCA_002394965.1 Lachnospira sp. UBA4285 | reverse complement strand
GGGCGCGCCATGCTCCCGAACGCGCGTCTGGAGACGGCGGGGGTCAAGCCGCTCTTCCAGGGTGCCTGGAAATCGCACCGCTGCGTGATTCCCGCGTCCTGGTACTATGAATGGGAGCATTTTCTCCGGCCGAACGGGAAGAAGGAAACCGGAGCAAAGTACCTGATCCAGCCGAAGGGCGATCATGTGACCTGGCTCTGCGGGCTGTACCGCTTCGAAGACGGTCTCCCCCACTTCGTCGTGCTCACCAGGCCCCCCAGTGAAGAGATCTCCTTCATCCATGACCGGATGCCCCTGATGCTGCGGGAGAAGGACGTGGACGAATGGATCAGCCCGGACGCGAAACCGGATGAAATCGCGTACCGGGCCGTAACGGACCTGCATTATGAAAAAGCCGTGCAGACGGAAAAGGCGCCGCCTCCGGTGCCTGACCTCTTTCTCCCCTCCACCTTTGAATGAGGGTAAATTTTCGGACAGGTCAGGGAGTAGAATGCAGTTATTGTTCTTAATGGTACAGAACGTGGCGAAGAATCCTGTGAAACAGTATAACCTGACGAAGGAGGCCGAGGCAGAATGTTTGCCGTTATCAGAGAAAACAGAGACCGCACCGTAACCCGCCTGCTGACCTGCGGGAGTCTGGAAGCGGTCATTGTCGCGTCACAGCTGGAAAAGAACAAGGTTGCACTTGCCGAGCGCTCCAAAATCCGGGCCGTCGCCATGGACGACGGCGGGTATACGGAGATTGTGCTGTAACGCTTTACGCTGATTCCTGTCTGAACAAGTCTGAAGCAAAGAACCGGCACGCGGTGTGGATCTCTCCTCACCGCGTGCCGGTTCTTCGTCCTGAGTCATCCTGTAATTGTTTTTCCTCAGTCGTCCCAGAAATCATCACTGTATCCGCCGCCGAAGCCAGTCTGGCCGGCCCCCTGGTACTCGGCGCTGAAGTCTATGACCTGGCCGGTGCTGATATCCACGTCCACGTCGTACTCGGTATTGTTGGCATGGAATTCAATCTCGAAAATCTGATGCCCGTTCTCCCAATCTCTGTGGACTTTCGTAAATACCGCTTCAGAGGCGTCTACACCGGCGTAGTTCAGCGCCGCCTGCTTTGCCCGGTCCACGAGAGTGGTCTGCTCTGCGAAGGCCGTTGTGCCGAGGGCAAGGATCATGACGATGATCATTATCACTGCAGCTGCTTTTTTCATTTTGTCTTCTCTCCTCTGATTCTTTTTCCGTGAACCTGCCGGTTTCTTTTTTTACAACTGCAGTATAGCACGGGAAGAATCACAGAAGTGTCACAGCTCAATTATTTTATTTCTCCGTTCACGGCGGCCTCATCCTCAAAAACTGCTTCTGATTTGTGCCAGGAACCTTTCCGCGATGGGCGTAAATGCCTGGTATCGATTCCAGATCAGATACAGCCTTGTCTCCAGCGTCGGAAAAAGCGGTCGAAATGTCAGGCCGCTGTTTTCCGATACGTCAACAAGATTGCGGAACGACAGCTGATAGCCAAGGCCTTCCCGTACGAACATAGAGGCATTGTAGGCTAAACGGAATGAGCCTTCCAGGTGCAGTTCTTCGAACCGTTTTCCCGCCCATTGTCTGATGTCGCCTTCCCAGCCTTGCTCGGATGTGAAGAGCGGCAATCCGACCAGATCATCAATTCCGATCACATCTTTTTTCGCCAGCGGTGCATCAGAGGGGAGGATCAGGCCCCATATGTCACCTTCCGGGAATGCGATCGACTCATACTTTCTCTCGTTGGGCGCATCACAGATCACCGCGAAATCCAGCAGCCCCTTGTCCAGTTTCTCCGTGACCTGTTCCGTGTCACCGCTTGTGATGTGATATTTAAGGCCGGGGTACCGTTCTTTCAAAATGCGAAGCTCCCGGGCAATGTACCGGATCTGGTAGGACTCGGCAAGGCCGAAATACAGATCGCCGCCCGTAAGATCATCCAGGGACAGAAACTCTTTTTCAATTTTGTCCGCCATCGAGACAAGATCCTCCGCGCGATCCCGAAGGAGCGCCCCCTCTTCTGTGAGCGCAATACTGAAGCTGCGGCGGGTAAACAGCTTTTTGCCCAGCTCATCCTCCAGGGATTTCAGCGCCTTGGAAAGCGTCGGCTGCGTAACATGAAGCATTTCGGCGGCTCGGGTCATGTTCTCTTCCCGTGCTACCGCGAGGAAATACCGTAAGATCCGTATCTCCAAGAAACAACTCTCCTCCCCTCTTGATATTCCATATCGGAATTTCACGATATTCATTATAACCATTAGCGCGTAAAAAAGCAATCCGCTATAATGATGATGCAAAAAGGAAACGGAGGAATCGGATATGGACGAAAGAATCACCCTTCGCCGTCGAATGGCGGATGCCGGATGTGATGAATCCAGCATTGCCAGAGCCGAGGCGCTCTACGCCGCCGGTGCGAAGGAGGATCTTATCCGCTTTCTGCGCTGCTGCCGCTGTGACCAGCTGGACGCGCTGCATGACCGCCAGAAGCAGCTGGACCGTCTTGATCTGCTCATCCGGAGCGCGCAGCAGATATGAAGGAAAATGAATGATTGAGAAAAGGAGCGCAATCGTTATGATGAAAATTGAAACTCTGAAGCTGACACAGGAATGGGACAAGACCTTCCCGAAGAGCGAAAAAGTGGACCACTGCAAAGTAACTTTTGTCAACCGTTACGGGATTACCCTGGCGGCTGACATGTATGCGCCGAAAAACGCCGAGGGCAGACTTCCGGCGATCGCCGTCTGCGGTCCCTTCGGGGCGGTCAAAGAGCAGTGCGCCGGCCTTTATGCGCAGACCATGGCGGAGCGCGGCTTTTTGACGATTGCTTTTGACCCGTCCTTCACCGGTGAGAGCGGCGGCAACGTGCGCTA
>DGVL01000002.1 GCA_002394965.1 Lachnospira sp. UBA4285 | reverse complement strand
TGCACGGCATCACGAGTCTGATTCTTCTCTCCGTGTCGATCTGTATCATTGTCGAGCTCTTTCATCTTCAAAGCCGCCTCGGACAGATTCTGCTTTCCGCGCTGATCATCAGCTTTCCGTCGCAGGTCGGTACCTTCTGCTATATGTACACCAGCAGCTCTTACGCGGTGGCGTTTCTGCTCTGTGTTCTCTGTGTCCGCGAAGCGGCCAAGGAAAGCTGGAAGGACTGGCTGGTTTCTGCCCTGCTCTTTACGCTGATGCTGAGCATTTACCAAGCTTATCTCTCCGTCGCCTCAAGCCTCATGATCCTGCTGCTGATTCAGGAACTGATGACCTGCGGCGGTGAAACAAGGTTTCTTCCCGTTTTGAAGCGCGGCCTTCTGTTTGTTGCGATTCTTCTGGTCGGCTTTGAAGTTTATCGCCTTTCGATCACGGTTTCCCTTGCCCTTTTCGGTGACTCGGTCAATCAGTACTCCAACGAGGCCAAGGAAATGGCCCCGGCCTTTCCCGGAAGCATTCTGGTGGCCTATCGATTCTTTGTCTTCAACCTCACTTCCCGCTACAACATGATCATCGTCTCGAAGGCCTCACGCCTCATCCACTTTTTCTGTCTGGGGCTGGCCGCCCTCGGAATCGTGATCAGCCAGATCCGCGGGAAAAACCTGCTGAACACCCTCCTGCTGCTCTTCTGCCTGATCATTCTGCCGCTGAGCATCTGCTGCCTCTACATGGCATTTTACTGGAATACCATCCACACCCTAGTGCTCTATTCCTATTTTACCCTGTATCTGCTGGCGATTCTTGCGGTTGAGCAGTTCCCGAAGCCCGCGCTCTTTGTCTCCCGCGATCTTCTCTACACGGCACTGGCCGTGATTCTGGGGATCAATATCTGCTTTGCTAACCGCTGCTACCTGAAGCTTTTCCTGGAATACGAAAACGCCTACTCTCTTGCCACCTCTCTGGTGACGCAGATTCGCTCTCTGCCGGGATATCGTCCGGAGGATAAGGTGGTTCTCTTCCCCACTGCCGGTGAAGCCCTGCATTTTGCCCCCGAATTCGGAAGCGAGGAAGACGCCGAACACGATCTCATGGGGATTCAGTCCCAGCTTCTCACCGGCTATACGGAGGCGGATTTCATCCGCCGCTACATCGGTGCCGAGATGAATGTCGCCGACTACAACGACGCCATGCACCAAATCACGGACCAAGACTGGGCGCGCATGCCGGTCTACCCGGCGGAAGGATCCGTCAAGCGGATCGAGGACGGTCTGATCTTTGTCAAATTCGCATTGCCCCCGGAGGAACAGGCTCCGTAATGACAGAAGCGAGGCAGACGGCCAAACAGCCGTCTGCCTCGTTTTTTGATTTCTTTGACAGGTGTGACGCCAGATGCTCAGAACATGCCGGGGAAGCCGCCCAGGCCGCCCTGAAGCTTTGCCATGGATTCGCTGGTCTTGTCATCCGCCGCTTTGAGCGCGCCGTTGACCGCCGTGAGAATCAGATCCTGAAGCATTTCCACGTCTTCCGGATCCACCACTTCCGGATCAATCGTAATCTCCTTGAACTCACGGGTGCCCGTAATCACGGCTTTGACCGCGCCGCCGCCGGCCGTGAATTCAAAATCCGTAGACTCAAGCTCCTGCTGCATCTTCATGAATTCCTGCTGCATTTTCTGAGCCTGTCTCATCATGTTTGCCTGACTGCCGGGCATACCGCCGCGGAAACCGCCTTTTGCCATATCTGTTTACCTCCCTGCCGCACTGCGGCTGATTATGTATAAAATAGATCAGGTTACAAATGTTACTTCTTTAAACTGCTTCAGTTCGTTGAGATCTCGTACCGAGCGCCGGTCATGAGAAAGTTCGGCGAGCCGTACCGCCACCGGGTATCCCAGCACGGTTTCCGCCGTCGAGGCGAACACCGCGCGTACCTCCGGTTTCTTCATCCGGTCCAGCAGGAATCCCGGGACCGCTTCCAGAACCAGGTCGCGGTTTTGAAGCGAGAGTCGGAACTTTGCCTGGTCCTCCACCGAGAAGCGCAGCTCGATGGGCAGTTTGTCACGCGCCTGCTTCAGAATCGTCTTCTCAAGCTCCGCGGTATTCCCGCCGCCCGGCGCCTCTCCTCCGGTCTCCCCGTGCCGGGCTGTCTCGTCCGGTTTCTCGGCAGCTTCGCCTCCGGGCGCTCCCGTCGTCGGGACGGGATCCGGGGCCGTCTGGTTCCGCGGGGGCTCCGGTACGATTTCCCTCTTCGGCTCGGGTTCATATCGATGCATCGGAGGCGCTTCCGGCTCGTCACGGTTCATTTCCGCCGGAGAGGGCGCATAGGGTTCCGGCTCATCGTTCAGGAACTCTTCAAACCGCTCGTCTGTCTCCGGTTCCTCCCATTCCGTCGCCGGGCTGTGGGCTGTCGGTTCGGAAACAGCGGGAACGCCGTTTCGTATCGCCTCCTCCAGCCGCGAAATGCGTGCCCGGAGGGAAAGCACAGTCTCGGCCGTCCTGCTGTCGCACAGACTTACGATGCAGATCTCCGCAGCGGTGCGGGGATTGCGAATCTGCCTGATCCGGACCAGCGCATCCTGTACGGTATCCGCACAGTACAGGAGTTCTTCTCTGGTCATCGCCGCCGCAAATCCGTCCAGGACCGAACGCTCATAGTTTCCGGATATCAGCTCCGCCGCTCCCGCGGGGGCAGCCTTGACGATCAGAATGTCACGGATCAGCCCGTTCAGTTCGCCGAGGAAGGACGCCGGCTCTTTGCCGTTCAGCCAGATCTTCTGAAAAAGGGTCAAGGCTTTTGTACTGTCATGTCGCAGAACCGCCTTGAGCAGCTGAACCAGATTCAGATTTCCCGCCAGGCCCATCGTCTCGAACACGGTTTCGGTCGTGATGTGTTCCTGAGACGAACACTGGTCCAGGATGCTCAGCGCGTCACGAACCCCGCCCTCGGCGAGGCGCGCGATCTGCAGCG
>DGVL01000078.1 GCA_002394965.1 Lachnospira sp. UBA4285 | reverse complement strand
ACCACTGGTCCCGCGTCCTGCACTCATACCGCGAGCTTCCCATGCTTTATAACCAGTGGTGCTCCGTCATCCGCTGGGAAAAGACCACCCGTCCCTTCCTGCGTTCCCGCGAGTTCTGGTGGCAGGAGGGCCATACCATTCACGAAACCGCCGAGGAAGCACAGCACGAGACCGAGCAGCAGCTGAACTGCTATGCCGATTTCTTCGAGAAGGTTCTCGCGATCCCCGTGGTACGCGGCCGCAAGACCGATAAGGAAAAATTCGCCGGGGCGGAAGCCACCTACACCGTCGAGTGCCTCATGAAGGACCACAAGGCGCTTCAGGGCGCAACCTCCCACTACTTCGGCGACAAGTTTTCCCGTGCCTATGACGTGACCTTTACCGGCCGCGACAATAAGCTCCAGTACCCCTTCCAGACCTCCTGGGGCTCCACCACCCGTATGATCGGCGCGGTCATTATGGCCCACGGCGACAACAACGGGCTGGTTCTCCCGCCCAAAATCGCCCCCATCCAGGTCGTCATCGTCCCGGTTGCCGCGCACAAGCCCGGTGTCAGTGAGAAGGCACAGGAGCTTCTGGAGAAGGTCTCCGCCCTCGGCATCCGCGTCAAAGCTGACTTCTCCGACAACAGCCTCGGCTGGAAGTGCGCCCAGTATGAGATGAAGGGTGTTCCCCTCCGTCTGGAGCTCGGTCCCCGGGATATCGAGAACAATTCTTGTGTTGCGGTCCGCCGCGACAACGGCGAGAAGATTACCGTCTCCCTCGACGACCTGGCCGAACAGATCCCCGCGCTGCTGGATGCGGTGCAGCAGGGTCTGTACGATGCCGCACTCGAAAACCTCGAGAAGCACATCTATGCCGCTTCCAATATAGAAGAGGCCAAGCAGCTGCAGGCGGAGCACGGCGGCTTTATCAAGACCATGTGGTGCGGCGAGGAAGCCTGTGAGCTGAAGATGAAGGAAGAAGCGGGCATGTCCTCCCGCTGCATCCCCTTCAAGCAGGAGAAGCTGGGCGAGACCTGCGCCTGCTGCGGCAAGCCCGCCAAACATATGATCTACTGGGGCATCGCGTATTGATTTCGCTTTCCTAGCAAGCTCTAGAGAATTCATTCTGCCAGTCTGATAAAAACTCCCCGCCTGACGGCGGGGAGTTTTCTATTTGTGAGAGTCGTTTTTACAGAACTGCTTCAGGAGCGGTATTCTCTCCTGCCGGTTCCGCTTCCGTGTTCACCGAAGCGTCTGCGGCCGGTTCCGTCGGCGCAACGGCGTCCGCGTTCTCAGACGCTTCCGCGTTCACGACGTCATCCGCAGCAGGCTGTGCCTGATCAAGTGCAACAGGAGCGGCACTCACCGTGAAAGCATATGTCTTATCCAGGCATCCTTCCTTCGATACGGTCACAGCAACACTGTCAGCCACGCCGGTCACAGCCGGGACGACCAGCATGCCGCCGGCATCCAAAGTCGCGGGAACACCGTTTACGGAGACGGCAGCCGTCTTGCCTTCACCGGCAACGACTTGCAGGCTGTAGGAGTTGTCCGCAGCGGCCTGAAGGGCCGTCATGGCAGTCGCATCCACCCCGTTCACGTTCAGAGCATCCACCGTGATCTCGTCCAGGGTGTTGAAGAGGATCAGGTTGTAGACAGTCTTGAACTCGCTGTCATTCTTCTTCAGGGTAATCTCAAGGTCATTGTTCTTTGCCCACTTCACCTGGTAGCTATCTGTACCGGCGGCAACCTGGTTTGCAGCGTTCAGCTTCACGGAGCTCACGGTCCAGCCTTCCGCAGCCGTAACCTTGACAATGTTGGAGGACGCCGTAAGGTCGTACTCACCGGCAGCGGCCGCATCGAAGCTGTAGCTGTTCTGCTTCTCATCCGCGCTGCCCTTTACAAACTTGTCAAGGTTGATCTCTGTCGCGTCGATGGACAGGGCTGCCAGAGCGTCGGTCTCCGCGCTTTCCTCGGCAGGTGCGGCGTTCTCTTCCGTGTCCTCCGCGGGAGCAGCGGCATCCTCAGCAGGAGCGGCGTTCTCTTCGGTGTTCTCGGCAGGAGCGGTATCCTCAGCAGGAGCGGCGTTTTCTTCCGCATTCTCTGCGGGTGCGGCATCCTCGGCGGGCGTATACTCCACATTCAGGGTAAAGGTCTTGGTCGCATAGCCTTCCTTGGCAAGCTCGACCGTTACCACGTTGCTGCCTTCGGCCCAGGTGACGGACGCCTCACCGTTCTCAGCTGTCTCGCCATTGACGGTAATGCTTGCATCGGCAGGCTCGGCCACAACCGCGATGGTATCCGACTCGTTCGGCGTGGCCGCCGCGGCGGAATCCCCCTCCACCGGAAGCGCGGTTCCGGAAACCGTCAGAGCACTCAGCACCACCGGCTCAAGCTGTTCAGCAACTTCTTCGGCTCCCTTGGGCTCTTCGGCTCCCTTGGGCTCTTCGGCTTCCTCCGTCTTTTCCGGCTCTGCCGGGGCGGCGGTTTCTGCCGGTTTTTCTGCTTCTTCCGCCTCAGGCTCATAAATCACGGTAATGGTATAGACGCTTCCGTCCGACATGGTGATGGTAAGAATGTTCTCTCCGACTGCCCAGGACACGGTTCCGTCCGGGTTGATGGTTCCGCCGGTGACCGACATAGTCGCCGTCATGTTTTCTGCATCGGAACTGGCCGCCGCCTGGCCCTGAGCGTTTTCCGCCAGGGCCGGGGCCGTAAACAGGGAGCAGAGGATCATCATGATCAAAACCATGGAAATGAGTTTCTTCATATCCGTTTTCCTCCTCAAAATGTGAACAGTCTCTTGATAAAAGTATTTCTGAATATGCTTTGAATTACGGGGTTACTGTGACGCTGACCGTACTGGTACTGTCGCCAACCTTGACCGTTCCCGTACCCGAGTCATTCAGGTTGACAGTCTGACCGCCGACGTTCACACTAATCGGCTTTGTTGCAACCGGATCTGTACTCTTAATCTCTTTCGTTCCGATTTCCTTGAAGTTGACCATGATATTCAGGTCGGTCAGCTCATTGTACCAGAACTCATATTCGAAATAATCTGTACCATCCTGCAGCACTTTGTAGTTGTTCAGGACATAGTCGCTGAATCGAATACTGACCGTATCAACCTGGTAGATCAGGATTGTGCCCGCGCCGACATACTCATGGGCGACCTTCGGGATCTGAACTTTTATTTTGACCGCGGTTTTCTGGTTGATATCGACATCATTTACAGTCAGTTTGGCTCCCATGCCGTAGATGGGACCAACCTCTGCTTTTTTCACATCATTCACATAAATCGTATAAAGCTTTTCGGATCCGACATTGGTGATCCCGGTATTGCCGATGGTGTATTCCGGAATGATGTTGTGTTTCGGTTCTGTTCCAACCTGCACCGCTATGAACTGGATCGTCTGTCCCTTATCGTATTTCGTTACGGTATAGCGATAGGTGTCGCCGCCCTCCACGGTCGGAGAGAGCATCTTGTAGTAATCGGCGCCGTCCTTCTTTCCCTTTACCCAGACCTCGTTGACGGAATAGCCGGTTCTCGTTTTGACAACCTGGAACTCGATGGGGGCGCCGACCTTGATCTTGGAGGCTTGTTTCGGCGCATTGCGGAATTCGATGCTGCGGGGATTATACAGAGCCGTATCGCGGTTGTCCTCACGATACTGATAGGCACCAATCTCTGTATACTCCGTATATTCCTCAAAGACGACACGTACCGTGTCCCAATTGGCGTGTTTTGTAATTTTTACGGTCCAAGTCTTGTTGGTTGTATCGCCGTTTGTATTGGGCAGCCAGATATTGTCACCGCTTCCTTCATACTTCCACTGGACGCCGCTCACACGGTAATTATCCTTTGCAGAAATCTGAATGGTAACTTCCTCATTAGCCTTCGCTCTTGAAACAGCCTTGCCGCCCTGGAAGGCAACAACCGTACCCTGCGCCCAGTCATAATCCAGATTGAGGTCGTAATAGACTTCGCCGGTCTTGGTGAACTTCGTGACAATCGTCACGTCTTCTGCGGGCATCTGGAAGAAGTACCGGTTGCCGTCCACCGTCCAGTTGCCTGCATCCATCTGATAACCGCTCCAGTTCTGTTTGGAGTTGTTCTGCATGAATGCAACGTCTTTAAATGCCCATTGATTATCGGGGTGGAAGACGACTTCGACAAGCTGGGTAGGCAAGGCTCTATTTATATCTCTCTCGATCACATTATAGCTCGATCCCGTTTTTTCTACGATCTGGAAGGATACCCAGCCATTGCCGCCTCGGACGTCCGAGCCGATCCAGTAAGAGTTGTGATCTTCAAAAGCATACGGTCCGGTCTTAATATCGGCAGTATCGCCAACCACAAACTGATAAGTTGTGTCGTTAATCTTGGTGACCTTATTGTTCATTACGCAGGCGCGAAGGGTCAGCAGTCCGCCATTCTCGTACTCATCACTCTTGAACACCCAGCCGTTACCGGGAGTAAACTGCATGGTGACCGTGTCGCCTTTCTTTGCACGGCTGACGGATTCGCCGTTCACATAGAAGGTCACATTGCCGCTGCCCGTCCTGGTACCGCGAGAGAGCGTAGAGTATTTGGAAATCTCAAAGACCACGGTAAGGCGGATCTCATAATTGGGCATCTTGAACTTGTACAGTCCGTCTGCCGGATCCTGATGAACATACACCTTCTCCATCGACAGATCGCTCTTCTGATAGTAGACTCCTGTCGTGTCTGTGGTGTCAAAGCGAACATTATAGCCGGTCTTCGGATAGATCGCCAGTGTGATCTCATCACCGGAGAAGGCCGTGCCGGCATTGGTGCCGTAGATCATCGCGTCAAAGGAGCCGTAGGGCGAGGCCACCTTGTTAATGACATAACCGCGGGAATAGTGAATGGTAACCTGAACGCTGCTGTTCGGCATTGTGAAGGCATAGTTCGAAACCGGAATGTCGGTACCGCTGTCCGTCCGGATGACCTGGATATCACGCACCGCGTAGCCGGCTTTGGGAGAGGGCACAAGATTCACCGTCTCGCCGGCGTTCGCCCTGGAGGCATACTGGACATTGTTCACCACCGCATAGGGGCTGCCGTTGTCCGCCGCGGAGATGGAGATCTGATAAGATCCGTTGGCAACGGCAGGTGTCGTCGACGCCGCTGCAGTGGTTGCAGCCGTTGTCGTGACCACCGCGCCGGCGGAAGCAGCCGCAGCGCCCGGAACCAGGACGGTCTGACCGACATAGATCTTGTCCATGTTGTCACGGCGATTCAGGCCGTTAATGAGCTGTCTCTGTGCCTGATAGTTGATGCCGTACTGGTTGGCGATGGAGGACATCGTCTCACCGGCTTTGACCACATGGCCCACAACCGCGCTCGTCGCGCCTGTCGCCGACGGTGTCGGGATCAGCAGGACCTGTCCGGCATAGATCGAGTTCGGATTTGCCAGAGCGTTGATGCCCTGAATCACCGGGGAATAATAATAGTAATTGCTTCCCAGCTCGTTGCAGATCTTGTTGAGCGTATCGCCGTTTTTCACCGTGTAGGGAACAAGATAGAACGCAACGTTTCCCCCCGCCGCAAGACCGGCGGCATAGCTGGTGGTGGTCAGAGTAGTCCCGCCGACGGTCGTCGTGGTCACGGTTGCCGTGGTGGTCGAAACCGTACCGGCGACGGCATTGGAAGCCGGGAGCTTCAGCTTCTGCCCGACAGACAGCTTCGCCAGCTGGTTTTCATTGGTGAAGCCGTTAAGCTGCATAATCGCGTTTTTGCAGTTATAGTAATTCAGTCCGTACTTTTCGCAGATCTTCATCAGAATCTCGCCGGACTGGACCTCATGCGTGATGACGTCATCCGCCGAGGCCGAACCTGCCAAGCCTGTAAACAGAGACATGATCATGACCACGCAAAGCAACAGACTTATGAAACGATTCGTCTTCATAACTTGTTCCTCCTGAAACTATCGCCACGGGCAGACAGAGATACTTTTCCCGATGGCTATCTTATCAATGGGCATGATAGCACAAACGGTGACAAAATGCAACAATTAATTTTCAAAAAAATTTCATTTAGAGAAAAATTAAGAAACAATTAAGATTAAATCAAAAAGGAAGGAAAGGGAACGCTTGCTTCACGGGGGAAAGCGTGGTATGATATCATAAGAACGGTATTCCCAATACCGTCATCCATTATTTCATTATTAATTGGAGGAAATGAAAATGAAGAAGACTCTCGCGATTC
>DGVL01000013.1 GCA_002394965.1 Lachnospira sp. UBA4285 | reverse complement strand
GCGACGAAGTTCATCAGCTCCATCACGACTTCCGGAGGGAGATCCAGGTGATCATAGATTCCGAGAAGCTTGATGAGATCCGGGGTGCTGAGGGGACGGCCCATGATGAGCTGGGCTTCCGAGATCAGCGCGGAGAACGCGCTGTCATTCTCTTTGCGGGCCCGGACATCCTCTGCGGTATAGTCCGGAAGATCAGGACGTTCCGGCAGGGAAGATGCGTCTCCGGCAGGCGCCGGCGAAGCGGTATTATCTGCGGAAACAGGCGTCTGTTCCGTCAGAGGAAGCAGACCGAGCATCTCCAGACGCTCGATTGCCTCACTGAGGCGCTGCTTCGGGAGATAGAGCTCATGCGCAATATGATCACGATCCTCCATGCCGCGGCGGCAGAGATACAGATACAGCAGAGCCGCGTCACCGTCCCGGAGCCCGATAATCAGGTCGGCTGCCCGGGGAGAAATCAGTCTTTTCTCGTCCAAATCGTTCATTTTTCACCAAAATAGGAATAATTCACAAATTGTTATCGTGGAGAACATATTATAGCATTAAAATTATCTTGTCGCAATAGGGAAGAATGTGCTATAATCATATAGTATGACTCTTTTCCAGATGTCAGGAGTATAATCATGATGGAATTGCTTTCCCCGGCAGGATCCCCGGAAGCCGTCATCGCAGCGGTGCAGAACGGCGCGGATGCGGTCTATCTCGGCCTTGGGGATTTTAATGCCCGACGGGGCGCACATAACTTTACACCGGAAGAATTTGAGAAGGCGGTACGCTATTGCCACCTTCGCGCCTGCCGCGTCTATGTGACGCTGAACACCCTGGTCAATGACCGGGAAATGACGGCCGCGCTGGCTGCGGCGAAGCTTGCTTCGGATAAGGGCGCGGATGCGATCCTGGTCCAGGATCTCGGCCTGGCCCGCGTGATCCATGAAGCACTCCCGGAGATCCCTCTTCATGCCAGTACCCAGATGAGCATCCACAATCTTGCCGGAGCGGAAGCGGCGGCACAGATGGGAATTACCCGGGTGGTCCTGGCCAGAGAGCTGAACCTGGAGGAAATTCGCTTTATCTCGCAGCACGCCAGTGTGGAGACGGAGGTGTTTGTACACGGGGCGCTCTGCTTCTGCCATTCGGGGCAGTGTTATCTCTCTGCCATGATCGGCCGACGCAGCGGAAACCGGGGGATGTGTGCCCAGCCCTGCAGAATGCAGTATTCCCTCGGCGGGAGAATGGACGACTATCCGCTGTCACTAAAAGACAACTGCCTGGTGGACCGGCTTCAGGAGTTGGAAGACGCCGGCGTGAGCTGCGTGAAAATCGAAGGACGGATGAAACGGCCGGAATACACCGGGATTGTCACGGGCGTGTATTCCAAAGTTCTGAAAGAAAAACGCAAGCCTACAGGCGATGAGATGGAGCTGCTGGAACGCGTCTTTTCCAGACAGGGCTTTACGCAGGGATACCTGAACGGGGACAAAGCTGACATGCATGGAATCAGGGCGGAAGCGGATGAAGATCTCGACCGTCTTTACGCGGATGCCAGGCGCGCTTATAGCGACGGCGAGGTTCGCCGCGTTCCGATTCACTTCTACTCCCTGGTGGAGAAGGGAGAAAAGGCGAAGGCGATTGCTTTTGATGACGACGGAAACCGGGCGGTGGCCTTCGGACCTGTTCCGGAGCGGGCCAAGCGGCAGGGCGTCACGGCAGGGTACATCGTCGAACAGATGTATAAAACCGGCGGTACTCCGTTTACCGTCGTCGAAAACCAGGCGAAAGCGGATGAAGGGCTCTTCCTGCCCGCGTCAGAGATTAACGAACTGAGAAGAAAGCTGATCTCTGAGCTTTCGGAGAGACGAATGACGCCGAAACCGAGAGCATACAAGTCTGTGCCGCCCATGCCGGAGAGCCGAATCCAAAAAGGAGATCCGGTATCGATTTTCCAGGTTGCCACCGAAGAGCAGCTTGCTCCGGAACTGGCGGAACTGCGGCCCGGATATCTCTACGCGCCTGCCCTGCTGATGGCGGAGCGTTTTGAGCGTGTGATGCCCTTCCTGACAAATGAAACGGTACCGGTAGCGGTGCTGCCCCGTGTGATTACGGATGATGAGGCGGAAACGGTCTATCGTGCACTGGAGAAGCTGGCACAAAACGGCGTGAAAGAGACACTGGTCGGGAACATCGGCCATGTTGCCCTGGCAAAGCAGGCGGGGATGGCGGTGCGTGCGGATTTCGGCATGAACGCCTTCAACTCACGCACGCTGGATGTTCTGCGTTCAGCGGGCTTCCTCTCCGCCACGGCGTCCTTTGAACTGAGAATTTCCCAGATCCGGGATCTGAAAAAGCCCCTTGATACGGAAATGATTATCTACGGCCGGCTGCCTGTGATGGTGTCCGATCAGTGTGTGATCCGCCAAAGCGCCGGGAAATGCAACTGCCAGATCCCCGGACAGCTTTCCGACCGGACAGGCTCGGTGTTTCCGGTGGTAAAGGAATTCGGCTGCA
>DGVL01000131.1 GCA_002394965.1 Lachnospira sp. UBA4285 | reverse complement strand
ATGCCGGTCAGGACCGGAGCCCCCAGCAGTTCGGCAAAGTCCCGGAAGGCGGCAGCTGCGCCAGCCGCTCGGACGCCAAAGCCGCCGAAGAGGACCGGCCGCTGCGCCCCCTTTAAGTGCCGGGCAAGCTCCCTGATCTGCTCATCATCAATCGGAGGAACCACCTCTTCCGGATTTTCAGCCGGATCATAGCCCTTAAGACTTTCCGGCTCGATCTCCGCCGACTGCACATCGAGGGGGATATCCAGCCAGACCGGGCCCCGTCGGCCGCTAATCATCAGATAGAGCGCCTTTTCGAGACAATAGCGGACCTCTTCTTTCCGTTCAACCATAACCGCATACTTGGTCATGGGAGCTGCCGATCGGACAATATCATACTCCTGGATGCCGACGGACCTGAGCTTTAGTCCCATCCCGCGGACCGTCGTAGCGAATCGCGCCTGACCCGAAATGACCAGTTCGGGAATGGACTCCGCCCAGGCACAGAGAACGCCGGTCAGGGCGTTGGTCGCCCCCGGCCCCGTCGTCACCAGAACTGCAGCCGGTCTGTTCTCTACCCGCGCATAGGCCTCCGCCGCCATGGCACAGGCCTGCTCGTGGTGCTGATAGGTCACGTGAAGGTCCGGATTGTGGCCCAGCGCGTCATTCAGGTGCATGGCGCCGCCTCCGACCACGGAAAAAACATCCCGGACGCCGCGGCTCACCAGAAAGTCAGCCACATAATCTGCCAGTCGTTGTTTCATGCCTTTATTTCTCCTGTAAACATCCTTCGGGGTTCTGCGCTTCTCACGAGAGCAGAACGCGCACCGCCGCCCTGTAATCCGGCAGGCGCCTTGCCTTGCGGATCGCCTTCAGTTCCTTCTCATGCCCGGGGAGGGCCTGACCCATCCAGCCCCAGAGCTCCTTCATCCGGTCAACCACGCCGTTTTTGCAGTCAAAGGCCTCCAGATAATTTGAAAAGACAGCATCGTGAAAGCTGCGCAGCTGCGCCTTTCGCACTTCCTCTCCCGGATCGTCCCACGGTCTTCCCGACTCCGCCGCCCGTATCTTCTCTGGCAGCCAGGGGTCCGCAAGTACCCCGCGGCCGAGCATCACAGCCGGGACATCCGGAAACCGCTCCTTGAGATTCCGGAAATCCTGCGCGGTACGGATGTCCCCGTTGTAGGCGACCGGACAGCGGCTGCGCGAGAGGGCGCACGCGAAAGCGTCAAGATCCGGTCTTCCGTCATACCCCTGCCTTCCCGTTCTCGGATGCACGATGAGCTGTGAGAGCGGGTAGCGGTTGAACACATCCATCAGGGCCGGGAGTTCCTGCGCGCTCTCATATCCGACGCGGGTCTTGACCGAGATCCGGATGCCGGCTCCTTCTGTCTGCATGAACACATCCTCCAGAAATGCATCCAGAGCGTCCGGACTTTTCAGCATGCCGGCGCCCCGCCCCTTTGCCGTGACGGTCGGGGACGGGCAGCCGAGGTTGATGTTGACTTCCTCATATCCGGCAGATGCCAGCTCCCGGATGAGACTCGCACAGGCGTCCGGATCTTTGGTCAGCAGCTGAACGGCCAGGTGCATGCCGGCGTTGCTCTCCCCATCGATATCGCGCTTCTCGCGGGTGGAAAAATCACGCACATGGTAGCGGCCGGGAGCTGCAAACGGCGTGAAATACAGGTCAAAATCCGGAAAATACCGGTGATACGCCTGCCGGTACTCCACATAGGTGAGGCCCTCCATCGGAGCCAGATACAGTTTCGTCACAAGTCCTCCCGTCAGCTGATCGTTGTCTCCATGTCATCCGGCTGTACCTCGATGTAGGTGCGGCCGTCCGAGACCGTGATCTGCGTTCCGTCCGCATAGTAGTAGTGCGTTTTGGACCTCTGATCCTCCTTGCTCCAGGTGATCGGCACAGCCTTGCCGCCGGTGATGAAGTACCCTTCCCCGCTTCCGATGTCGCCGATATTCCAGTAGTAATTGTCATCTGTCATCTCGTGCGAGACCTTCTCGACGATGATATTCCGGGCTGTGAACTGCTCACCGGTGTAGTAGTCGGTGTTGGGCTCCCCGTTCACGATGCGGTCGTACTCGCCGCTTTCGCTGTCATAAGTGAACACCGTGCCGTGGTCGGCGCCATAGGGAATGGACACGGAGTCCGCGCTCACGGCATCCTCGCGCTCCGACAGGTCAACGTCGCCCGGATCGTAGTTCAGCAGGATCGTGTCGGAGGCATCGTCAGCGTCCGGCGCAAATCCTTTCTCTTCAGCACATGCCTTGTCCTGGGCGATCGATGTGTACGCCGTGTGGTCATTTCCGAGATTCTCCGGATTGTCCCGCCAGAACGGGCTGTCCGTCAGGCCGTTGATATCATCGATCCCCGTCTCTCTTACCGCGTCCTCGGCGTAGTGACTCCAGCCATAGTGCACGAAAATCGCGTCCGACTCAAAGCAGTAGTCCAGGAAATAATGCCTTGCACTGCGGATCGTCCCGACCGTCAGGTCATCGTCCACATTCTTGAACAGTGCCAGCAGGCGGGACGTCCGCCCCTCTGTCGGAAGCTCATAGATAAGAAATGCGCGGTTAAGCCCCGTCTGCACCTTTACCGCGACCGGCGTGTTATTGACCGACAGCGCAAACGGCCGCTCGGTGGAGTTTACGTCCACGATATCCACTGTGTCCGCGCTTACCTGAGGCGTCTCCGCCTGTGTACTCTTCTGCGCCGCCGCAGTTCTCGTCTCCGTCTGCGTGCTCTTTGCACCGGATGTCCGGGATGTCTGGCCTGTCACGCCCGCGTCACCGCTGCCGCCGCAAGCCGTGAGGCTCCCTGCCAGAAGGATCACAGCCGTCCCGGCTGCCACTGCGCGTTTCAATCTGAACATTTTCTATTCCCCCTCATTTGTTCGTATTACCGCAATATCGTTATGTACGGCAGCATCCGCACTGCCAGCCAGCCGATCAGAAGGCCGAACGCCGCGCCTCCCAGAATGTCCGACGGGAAGTGCACGTACAGATACATCCTGGAAAATGCGATCAGAAAGGCGATCACGGCAAAAAGCGGCCACCAGGCAAAACCGGTTAGCGCCATGGCCATGACCGCCGCCACCGAGGCGGATGTGTGGCCTGACGGAAACGACGGATCCTTTGGCGGCCGGATCAGAAGCTCCAGCTGCTCATAGGAGTACGGCCGCGCCCTGCCGACGATATTTTTAATGAGCCCGTTGCAGATGATCGCGGAGAGCACCAGGGCCAGAAGAACCACCGCCCCCGTCTTCCGGAAGGCCTGATTCATGAGAAGCAGTATGCCCGTCACAATCCAGATCCCTCCCACATCGCCCAGATGCGAGAAAACCAGCATGATGCTGTCCATGACCCGGTTTGCAAAGACGTTCTGGATGCCGTTGAGCCACTTGAACTCCCGCCGGTACGTATCCTTCAGGGGTTCAGCAGGCGGTGTGGCGCCGGTCTCTGCGAAATCCTCCCAAGCTTTGGCAGCTTCTGAAGCATGTCTGGCGAACTCTCTTGCCGTCTGCCGGTCCATGCCCGGAATCCGGTTCAGAAGCTGCTCTGTGCCCTTTCCTACGCCCTCGTGAAAGCTTCCGTGTGCGGTCTGCTCTGGCGCGTCGGTTTCCCGTATGTCTTTTTTATTATTCCTGAGCAGCATCCGTATGCCTTTCTGGCTGCGGCTTCTGTGCCTTTTTCCGGAACACCAGAAGCTTGCTGAACACATAATTGGCGACCGTCACCACGACCTGTACGATCAGTTTCGCAATCTTGTCGTTCATGTGCAGCAGCGTCACACTCACGAACATAATCCCCATGTCCATCAGCAGCGTCAGGACTCTCGCCCCGTAAAAGGACGCCGCCTCGCGGAATATATGCCGGTCATGACTGTGAAACACGAAGATCCGGTTGGTGACATAGGCGAACGTCACCGCAGCGATCCACGAGAGCACATTGGCGGTCTGAAGCTGAATCGGATTCTCAGGATCCAGAACCGTCGATGCCAGACCGTAGTATACGCCCAGACTCACAACCGTCGTCAGTACACCGAAGATCAGATAATTCGCGATTTCTTTATATTTTTCGTACAGTCGTCTCAAACTCTTCATGGTGCTTCCTCCGGTTTACAAGCCGTCTCTTTACTATACCACCAAAGACGCTATTGTTCGAGAATCAAACGCCGGGGCTTTCGGAAGTCTCTCCGAAGAGCCTCGGCCCAGGATACATGTCACGCTCTGATTTTTTCAACCGCAAGGCGCTCGACCTCAAGCGCCGCCCGGTATTCTTTCATGTATGCGTCAAATCCGGCGATGTCATCCGGTGTAGGGCTGACCTCACTCTGCTTCATGTCCCGAAAGACGGCTTCCTGCAGGAAGGTTCCGAGACTCTCCTGCTTCCCCGCACGCCTTGCCAGATAATACAGGCCGAGCAGGGCCTCGCCCCACGGCCCGCCCTCGCCGGCGGTCTCAAGCACTGTCACCGGCGTGCCGGCTGCCGCCGCAAGGTAGCGCTGCGCGACCCCCGGTGTCTTGAACAGCCCGCCGTGGCCGGTCAGGCGGGTGAGCGGCACCTTCTCCTTTTTGAGAAGCAGATCCAGTCCGATCCGCACCACCGCCAGCGCGCCGTAGATCTGTGACCGGTAGAAATCCGCCAGGTCCAGCCCGCCGTCCCGGCGCAAAAACAGCGGAACGCCCTCCGGCAGAGATAACATTCCCTCTCCAGAATAAAAGCCGATACTGGCAAGACCGCCCGCGTCCGGTGCGCCTTCCAGCGATTTTTCAAATAGCATCGTGTAAAGCTTCCCATCGTCGAGCGGCACACCCAGCATCTTCGCGAATTCCCCGAACATCCCCGTCCACGCGTTGATATCCGAGGTGCCGTTGTTGGCATGCGCCATCGCCGCCGGGCTTCCGTCCGGCGTGCTCACCATGTCGATCTCGCGGTACACCTTCGAGAGCCGCCCGTCCATCACGATCATGGCGAAGGTCGACGTCCCCGCCGACACATTCCCGGTGCCCGGCAGGACGGCATTGGTCGCCACCATGCCCGTCCCCGCGTCGCCCTCCGGCGGACAGAACGGAACTCCCGGCTGCAGCGTCCCCGTCTCATCCAGCATCGCCGCGCCCTGCGGAGTCAGCCTCCCGGCTGCCTCGCCTGCCTTCAGCACCTTCGGGAAGAGTCTTTTGATGTCCCGCCCCGTCAGTTTCTCAAAAGCATCCAGCATCGACTGGTCATAATCGCAGGTCTTCGCGTCGATCGGGAAGATCCCGGATGCATCCCCCACTCCGGTGACGCGCTGCCCGGTCAGGCGCTCATGGACATAGGAAGCCAGCGTCGTGGCGCAGACACACGCATCCAGATACGGCGCCTCCTCGAGCATCAGCTGGTATACATGCGCCACCGTCCAGCGCTGCGGAATATTGAACTGAAACGTTTCCGTCAGAATGTCCGCTGCCCTTTGCGTGTTGGTGTTGCGCCATGTCTGGAACGGCGCCAGAAGCCGCCCTTCCTCCGAGAGCGCCAGGATGCCGTGCATCATGGCGGATACCCCCATGACACCATAAGTCACCGGCGTAAGTCTGTAGCGCTTCTGCACATTCTCCCGGAGGGCGCTGTAGCAGCCCCGCAGTCCCTCCTCGATCTGCACAAGCGGGTAGGTCCAGATGCCGTCCACACAGCTGTTCTCCCACTGCCAGCTCCCAGTCGCCAGCACGCTGCCAGACAGGTCCGTGAGGACCGCCTTGATATTGGTAGAACCGAATTCAATCCCGAGAGCCGTATTGCCGGTCCGGATACTTTCTTCTGCGCGCATGTTTTTCCTCATTTCTTCTGCCCGTAATACGCGTTCGGCCCGTGCTTGCGCTGAAAATGCTTCTCAACATAGCTCGCCGGCGCATTCCCCGCCTCCGGGTTCAGCTGCCTGGCAATGAAATCCATCTTCGCCGTCTCCTCGACGACAGCCGCGTTGCGGACCGCCTCAAAGGCGTCCTTCCCCCACACGAACGGTCCGTGATTCTTCGCGAGGCACCCCGGCACATAGGCCGGATTGATGCCGTGGTCCGCAAACCACTGAACAATCACAGCGCCGGTGTTCTTCTCGTAGTCCTCCTCGATCTCCTCCGGCGTGAGATTCCGCACGCAGGGAATATTTCCGTAGAAATAATCACACTGCGTCGTCCCCATACAGGGGATATCCATTCCCGCCTGTGCAAAACCGACGGCAAATGTCGAATGCGTGTGCACAATTCCGCCGCATTCCGGAAACGCCCGATACAGCTCGAGGTGCGTCTTCGTGTCGGATGACGGGCGCAGGCTTCCTTCCACCTGGTTTCCGTCAAGATCCATGACCACCATGTCCTCCGGTTTCAGTGTCTCATAGGGCACGCCGCTGGGCTTTATCACAAAGAGCCCTTTCTGTCTGTCTATCCCCGATACGTTGCCCCAGGTAAATGTGACAAGTCCGTATTTCGGGAGAAGCTCATTGGCCTCCCACACCTGCCGTTTCAGTTCTTCCAGCATGACTTTCTCCTCTTATCCTGTTTACATCAGATCCACCGACACGACGCCTTCCATCTTCCGGACCGCGTCAAGAAGTTCCTCCTGTCTGGCATTTCTGGTCTCCCGCAGTGAGATCAGGGCGAACGCGTTGTGCTTCTTCGTCACATTTGGACGAGCGACTTCAATGTTCTGGATCTTGAAGTTCTCCTCCCGGACAAGTGCGATGATGGCACTCAGTACCCCGGTATTATCATATTCAATATATACGCTGAAGTCGCGGGAGCGATCAAGAATATCGTGCTCCAGTCGCGTGATGACGAGCTCCGCAAACAGCATCAGCGCCGTCGCGATAATGGCGCCCTCATAGAATCCGCTGCCTGCCGCCAGCCCGATGATGCCGCAGGTCCACAGCCCCGCCGCCGTCGTCAGTCCCTTGATCCTCTGATGCCTGGTCACGATGATCGTGCCCGCGCCGATAAAGCCGAGCCCCGCGATGACCTGGGCCCCCAGGCGCGCCATGTCCGTGTAATAGTGCATGTCCAGATACAGAAACTGGCTGGTCAGCGTCGTGATCGCCGCGCCCAGGCAGATCAGGATATGCGTACGAAGTCCGGCTGTGCGCCGCCGCCACGTCCGCTCCAGGCCGATTGCAAATCCGCAGCCCACTGCCAGCAGCAGCCGCAGGATCACCGTTCCGATTGTAACATCTCTGAGTCCCTCCGGAAGATTCAACACGACGCATCCCTCCCTTACCTGTCATCTTCTGCAGCGTCCACGGTTATCATCCCATCATATCTCTTCAATCCGCCGCACATCCTCGATATCAGCAACCGCAGACAATACCTCGGCATGCGTCGTGTGCTTGTTCTTCAGATATATGCTGAACGTCGCATTTGGTCCGGTCGCACTCTTGCGGTCCTTCTTCTCGATCTGCGCGTCGTCAATCCGGATATCGAACGCCTTGATGCATGTGAGAATCAGGCTGATATCGGAGAGCTGCGTGAATTCCACATAAAAGTCCATGTTCCTGGAGCGCTCGAACACCCGCGCTTCCAGGGCGGGGAACAAAGAGATGCTGAGCAGCATCATCGGGATCGCCACCACCGTACACTCCACGAAGCCCGCCCCGATCGCCAGTCCGATGCACCCGGAAGCCCAGAGCCCTGCGGCAGTCGTCAGCCCCTTTACCTGCCGGTGATCCGTCACAATGATCGTCCCGACGCCAAGAAATCCGATGCCGGATATGACCTGTGCACCGAAGCGCGAGACGTCGGTCAGGATGCCGATCTCCTGGTACGTGTCATACCACAGACTATTCAGCATAAAGTAGTCATACTGACTCAGGATCAGCGAGAGCGCCGCGCCCAGCGACACGAACATATACGTCCGCATTCCGGCCGCCCGGCCCTTCTTCGCCCTCTCAAGTCCGATGATTCCGCCCGCTGTCATGGCCAGTAGCAGCCGGGCCAGAATCGCTCCTACCGTAAGCTCACGAAAAATATCAAATGCTTTTAACATGTCGCTTCACCACTTACTGAGAGCGTGTTGTAAACACTCCTCCATCCGCTTATCATAAATTTACGTTTGTTATTATTTTCGCATTCTAACATCTACAGAAGAAAAAATCATTCAAAAAAACACTTTTTGTAAAGCCAATTCATCTCTTATCGTTTAGTAGACGCTGGCAGACGCTGAGAGCGGAATATCTCTGAAGATGTGTAGAATAATTTTGTGCATTTTGCATAATTGATTTCGTATTATTATATTAAACATGTGCATTTCAATTAATCTGCATTTTTGATATTATTCACTTAAGGCTTATTGTGAACAAAACGTGAAGGACAAAGCCCCCCGAAAGGGGGATTTTGTCCTTTTTTATTTGAGGAGAAAAGATGAACAACAATATCAGCGGATTAAAAAGCTTTGTTTCAGGTAGACGTAGAACTCATCAGAAGTTCGATGTCGTTCTGGACACCGATACATACAACGAAATAGATGATCTGTACGCGTTGGCCTATGTGATTCTATCAAAAGATGTTTTCAATGTATCCGCCATTATTGCAGCGCCTTTTTACAGTCCGAAGTGTTTAAACAGAGTACGGACTACACATTCTCCAAGAGAGGGTATGGAAGAAAGCTATCAGGCTATCATCAATTTACTTAAAAAGATGAAAAGAGAAGATCTTAAACGCAAGGTCTTTAAAGGAGTCCAATCATTCCTGCCTGATGAAACTCATTCTGTAGATTCTCCTGGTGTCAATGAAATAATCAGGCTTGCCAAGCAGCACACATCAGAATCTCCTCTTTTTATCATCGGAATAGCTGTCCTGACTGATATAGCTTCCGCGATAATTCAAGATCCTTCTATTATTGATAAGATTGTTGTAATTTGGCTTGGTGGAAATGCTATTGAGAAGAACAGCTGCAGTGACTTTAATGCAAGTCAGGATATCGCCGCAGCACGAGTCGTTTTCCGGGCAGACGAGAGGCTTGTACAACTGCCCTGTTCAGGAGTTGTATCAGATTTTTCCGTGACTAGAGCGGATTTGATAAAGTATCTTCAGGGAAAAAATGAACTGTGCAGCTACCTTCTCAAAGAAAGTTTAGATTTCTTATCATTAAAATACAAGGCTGATGACTGGATAAAACCTTTATGGGATGTGACAGCGGCAGCCTGGGCTGTAAGCGATGATTTTATGGATAGCAAAATCATCCCGAGTCCTGAATTTCAATACAATTACACCTACAAGATTGATAAAAATCGCAATCCTATCACTTATGTTTATCGTATACACCGCAACGCTCTTATGAACGATTTGTTTTCCAAATTAGCAAAGGCTTTTGATTAAAGATCTTTAGTAATGCACTTATATTTGAAGGAGGAGCTTCATATGAAAGGTAACTTGAAAAGAGTCATCACCTCGATCATGGCAGGAAGTATGGCATTAAGCCTAGCCTCCTGCGGCAATTCCGACACTTCAGGAGGTTCGTCGGCTTCAGCGGGGACAGAAGGTGAAAATAAAGGCGAGGTCGTTATTCACCTGATGATGAGCAACTCGCAGAAAACAGGTGTCAGCGCTGCCGTGGATGCATTCAACAAAGCCTACGCCGGCAAAATTCGATGCGAGGCAGATTACGTAGCATTTAACGATGTATTTGAAACGCTAGAAACTCTAATGAGTAATGATTCTACAGAATATGATGTATTTGCAGCCGATGGGCCAAATGTAGCAGCTTATGTTAAAAGAGGCTATCTCAAGTCCCTCAACCAGTGGTTTTCTGAAGACGAGATAAAAGAATTTAGTGATGCAATGATAACCGAAGGAACCTATCAGAATCAGTTTTACGGTGCGCCAATGGGGAATTCTTCACTCATTTTATACTATAATAAATCTCTTCTGCAGCAGGCTGGTATTAACATTGATTTCGATTCAATCACATCTGGTAATCGTCTGACGTGGGAGCAACTTGTCGATTATGCGAAACAGGCGCAGAAAATCCTTGATCCGGATGGTACAAACGGAATCTATGGCATAGAGTTTCAGCAGGTTGGCAGAGTCTATCAAATGAATGTACTGCCAAATTCACTGGGCGGAGCGCAAATCAGCAGTGACGGCCTAAGTGTTGACGGCGTAATCAACACAGAGCCTTGGTACACCGCTCTTCATTGGTATCAGGATCAGGTGAATGATAATGTTTTCACACGTGGTATCTCTGCAGATGAAACAAGCAGTTATTTCATGTCCAACAAGATTATTTTCTATTTAGGTACGACTGCTCTTCCGACTGCATTTGCTAATAATAATTTCTCAGATTATGGATACACCTATGTCCCATGCTTTAAGGGACACGAGAAAGATCTCAAAACATCCTGCGGAAGCTGGACGCTTGGATTGAACGTCCATTCCACGAAACAGGATGCCGCTGCTGAATTTATTAAGTATCTTACACTCGGCGATGGTGCGGATGTTTACATCAATGCTTCCGGTATGGTACCTGCTCTTACACGCCAGTTTACAGAGGATCTTGCCCAGAAGATGCCTTATATGAAGATTGCAGAATATGAGGTAGAGCACACTGCTCTGGTTCGAGCGATAACTCCAGCATATAACGAGTATTCAACTTCATTGAATGCACTGTGGGATAATGTTCGAAACGGAGCTGATGTGGAAGATTCTGTCCAAAATTGTGTCAACGACCTTAATACCGCTTTTCTTGAGTACAAATGATTTTATCGTTAATCAGTGAAATACTTATTGCTAAGTATATTCTCATTGGCCTGTCAATTACAGGTCAATGAGTTTTAGAAGAGGAGTATTCTGTGAAAACTGATCAAACCTCAACGTATGCAAAAGCAGCGCCCTACCTAATGTTGGCGCCGGCACTTGCTATAATTCTAATTTTTAAAATCTATCCAATACTTTCAGTCTTTGTGAAGTCATTTATTCGCGACGGACAATTTTCATTAAAAACTTATTATATTCTGTCTCAGGATGCGACCTTTTGGAATTCGTTACTAACAACATTGAAAATGAATGTTGTTATGATTCCGCTGCAGGTTATTCTTTCGATCATATTAGCTTTACTCGTCAATCTTCAGCTTAAAGGTATTTCTGTTTATCGGACGCTACTCTATCTCCCTGTTACAATGGCTATTTCTGTTGCCTCTATAACCTGGAGAATGATGGCGAATTATAACAGCGGTGTATTCAACAGCATTCTAAGCGCTACTGGGATTGGCAGGCAGGGATTATTTACAGATGTCCATCAAGCCTTATGGTTTATTGTAATAATGGCAACATGGAAGGGTTGCGGTTATTGGATGATGTTCATTCTTGCAGGTCTCAAAGGAGTAGACACGTCAATATATGAATCGGCAAAACTTGATGGAGCTGGTTACTTCAAGACATTATTCAGCATCACTTTACCCATGATAAAAAATTCATTATTGTTTGTAATCGTTGCCAATACGTCTGCCAATATGCTTCTTTTTGCGCCTATGCAACTGATAACAGACGGAGGTCCGCAGAATTCGACTAATGTATTAATGTATGAGATTTATAAGTCTGCATTTCGTAATGGTAACCAATCTCGAGCCGGTGCCTTAACATCAATACTTCTAATTATTGTACTAACCGTCGTCATCTTACAGTTCAAATTACTGAATCGTGATAAGGAGGAGGAAAATGGTTAAAAATAACAATCCTTTAACTCATGTGATACAGTATATTGTTTTGTCTATCCTTGCAATCATCTCAATGTTTCCTCTTATTTATATTATTCTGGCATCTTTCCGTTCTAATCAGGAATTATTCACTTATGCACTGCCTTTTACGATTAAAACATTAATCCCGCAGCATTGGACTCTCGATAACTTCATACAGATTTTTGTAAATATGAATTTCGGTAGATCAATATTAAATACCATTCTTGTTATCGCTGTACTCTTACCAATCAGTCTAATCTTATCTGCGCTTGGTGGTTTTGTATTTGCATTCTTCAATTTTACAGGAAAAGCTTTCCTTTTTGCGATCTGTATGATTTCTTTCATGATTCCCACAGATGCAATTGCAGTACCACTCTATAACGAAATCTCAAAAATGGGATTGATCAATACGTATTGGGCACTAATCCTGCCAGACGCAGCAAGTGGTCTTGCTATGTTTTTGTTCACGCAGTTTTTTAAGGATATTCCGAAGAGTTTGCTCGAGGCTGCCCGAATCGATGGAGCCAGCTGGCTTCAGGTATTCAGAAGAATAGTTCTTCCGCTGTCTGTTCCGGTTGCCATCACGGCTGGGCTGATGATTTTCACGAATGAATGGAATAACTTTTTCTGGCCATTACTGGCTGCCCGCAACGAAAATGTTCGGACTATTCAGGTGGCTCTTGCCTATTTTGAAGATGAAAACCAAGTTTTTTTCAGCTATATATTTGCAGGTTCCGCAATCTCTGCCATAGTACCAGCGATAATCTTCCTCTCTCTCCAGAAATATTTCGTTCAGGGAATCGCTAGCAGCGGCTTGAAAGGCTGAACAAGCACCAAAGATGTGGTTCTTTTTATCCAGTATCATGCTGCGAAATTAAAGTATCCACTTACTTCCCGTGCGCTGAATGCACCAGCGGTCATATACACGAAATATGGTTTTCCTTCGGCTTTCTTCTTGAACAGGAACTGACTGACCGGATCGTCATCGCGGGGACCGAGCTGGAGCATCGCCTCCATGACCTGGAACAATGATTTCCGAAGGCGTGCAGAGCCGCATTTCGATGCGTGACCACTCTTGGACCACTCTTGTGAACGGCTTCACCGGAATCATTCTTTCCGGGAGCCACGCCGGCGTAAGCCGTCAACGCTTCCCGATGGTTGAATCGGCTGATGTCTCCGATCTCGGCCATGATCTGCGGGCCGAGACTTGGACCTACGCCATACATGGAACGGACGGTCTAACACTCAGGGAGCGAGGATGCGAGTTCATCCATTTTCCGGCGGAGCTCTTCGACATACTTTGACATAAGGTTCAGCTGTGCGATGCTATCCCTGATCATCTCTTTGTAGACCGGATCCTTTGGAACAGTCGGAACCAGCTCCTTTGCCTGGGCATAAATCTTTTCCGGACGGGCAGGCTGGGAATCATAGCCGTGATGTTTACAGAAGTTTTGATAACGTTCCGCGAACACCTTCAGGCCGGAATCCAGGACGCCGTTCACATGTCAGAAGGGATCGGTATAGTCGACCCATTTCTCGCTGTATATTGTCAATAGGCAATCCTCAGTGCTCGGTGAGCAGCCGATTTCACGGGCAATGCCCAGATGGAGTAGTTGTCTTTAAGGCGAATCTGAATTAAAACTCGCTCCTCATGCGAAAGATATTTGCCTTTTATATGGGGAGTTATCGTAGAATGAGAGCAGTCCATGGTGGCGATTCTCCTGTAGAAAGTTTGTTGTGGTGACTGATATGTAATGGCCACCTGT